>JAJZLP010000216.1 GCA_021803325.1 Actinomycetes bacterium | reverse complement strand
GCCCGCCGGGCCCCGCCCACCAGCACCGACGGAGCAGCCGGCGCCGCACCCGGAGGCACCGATACGGTGAGTGCCACGCCGTCGGCGCCCTGCCGCCCGTCGGCGGGCCACCGGCGCCCCGCCCATCATGAGCCCATCCGACGCCCCGCCCATCACGAGCCCACCAGGTCCTGTCGCCGTACGAGCCCGCACCCACCCAGTCGCCGACGCCTGCGGCGAAGCGCTCGTGCGCGCCGCCGCTGGGAGCCGGCCGCTCACGTGACCCAACACGACAGGCCCCACCAGCCCGACACCGTGGGCGAGCCGAACCGGCACGTCCTGCGCGACCAGCCCCACCAGCCGGGATCGGCGAAGGGGTCCCGGCGGCCCGGCCTGCCGGCTGGCTTCCGGATCCGGCTCGACCCCGGGGCGCGCCGGACCGACGACGGCCTGGTCCTGGTCGGCGGCGCCCCCCTCCGCGTCCTTCGGCTGCGCCCGAGCGGGCGGGCATGGCTCGATCGTCTGGCGTCGGGCGAGCCCATCTCGGACGAGCCGGCAGCCCGCAACCTGGCCCGGCATCTGGTCGACTGCGGTGCTGCACACCCCGAGCCATCCTGGTCGACGCCCGTCCCGACGGTCGCCGTGGTCATCCCGGTACACGACGACAGCGTCGGGGTGCGACGGCTGCTGGCCAGCATCCTGGACCACCGACCCGCAGCAGCGTCGGCAGCGACACCAGACCCGGACCACCGGCCCGCAGCAGCGAGCAGGCCGGTCCCCGCCCAGATCGTGGTCGTTGACGACGGGTCGGCGGACCCCGGCGCCGTGGTCGCCGCGGCCAGCGATGCGGCCGGCCAGCCCGGAACCGGGCCCACACGGGTCGAGGTGGTTCGGCACCAGACGAGCCGAGGTCCGGCCGCCGCCCGCAACCACGGCGCCACTCTGGCACGCAGTGACCTGGTGGCGTTCGTGGACGCCGACGTCGAGGTCTCCGACGGCTGGCTCGCACCGCTGGTGGCGCACTTCGCCGACCCGCTGGTCGGGGCGGTCGCCGCCCGCGTCACCGCCCGCCACGAACCCGTTGTCCCCGGTGCTGCGTTCCGCCGATCCACCGCGCCCCTCGCCGCCCTCCGCCGGCTCACCTCGAGTGCCGCTGCGCTCCAGCGACCCGCCACCCTCGCCAGGTTCGAGGCCGCCAGATCGCCGCTCGATCTCGGTCCTGTGGCATCCCCGGTTCGCCCGGGCGCACGGGCGCCATACGTGCCGAGCGCGGCGCTGGTCGTGCGACGCAGTGCGCTGGCCGACGTCGGGGGGTTCGACCCCGATCTCGTCGTGGGGGAGGACGTCGACCTGGTGTGGCGTCTGGGCCGATCCGGCTGGACCGTCCGCTACGAGCCTGCCGCCGTGGTAACCCACCGGGTCCGGCCTGATCTGCGTTCCTGGCTGCGCCAGCGCTTCCGGTATGGCACATCGGCCGCCATGCTGGCCCGACGCCATCCCGGCGCGCTGGCGCCGGTCCGGGTGTCGCTGTGGAGCGCAGCTGCGTGGGCGGCGGCCGCCCTCGGGGCTCCGGCTGCCGGGGTAGCTCTAGCCGCGGCTACCTCCGCCGCGTTGGTGCCCCGGCTCCACGGCCTGCGCCACCCGGTGCTCGAGGCGGCCCGCCTGGCGGGCGGCGGGCACCTCGCCGCTGGGGCGGCGCTGGCCGAGGCGGCACGCCGGCCGTGGTGGCCCATCACTCTCGCGGCGGCTGCCGCATGGCCCCGGGTCCGACCGGCTGCTGCTGTCGCTCTCCTCGTCCCGCCCTTGCGGCGCTGGGCTGTGACCCGACCCGAAGGGCTCGGCCCGGCCGCCTGGCTGGCGCTGCACGTAGCCGACGACGTCGCCTACGGTGCCGGCGTGTGGTCGGGGTGCCTCCGGCTCTGGACAGTCGCGCCCTTGGTGCCCGACCTGTCCGACTGGCCGGGCCGGCGCAGGGCCGTCGAGCACGCAGCAGAGCCGACGAGCCGCCCGATCGCGCCGGTGCCGACCTCGGGAGCGAGCGCGTGCGCCGACCCGGCAGTGCCGGAGCCGGGAGCGGAGAGCGGGCGACGGCCCCACCGGGCGCGCGCTTCGGGCCGGCAGCGCCCACGCCACTCGTGGTCGTCCTGGTGGCGCCGGAGACCGCCACTGCCGGGCAGGAGCGCCGGACTGGAGCGCCGCCGCACCACCACCGGCGTCATCGGCCGCACCGGCACTGCCTAGTCCACCGGCTCGACCCTGTCGCCCACACGCTCCGGCGCTTCCGGCAGGGTCCGGGAGCGCATCCGACGCACCACCCACCAGGCGATCCACGCCACGATGAGAGCACCGACCGCAATGCTGACGGGCGTGAAGGCATTCGACACACCCGACCAATTGCTGGCCAGGGCATCGCCGGCCAGTGCGAGGGCGAACGTCCATGGCAGGCTGCCCACCAGCGTCAGGATGCTGAAGCGTGCCACGGGCATCTCGGCGGCGCCGGCAGGCAGGCTGATGAAGGTGCGAACCACGGGAAGCACCCGGGCCACCAGCACGGCGACGGAGCCGCGCCGGGCGAAGAAGCGCTCGGCGCGGTCGAGATCGTGCGGGCGGAGCAGCACATACCGGCCGAAGCGCTCAACCAGCGGCCGGCCCCCGATGCGCCCGACGGCATAGGCGATCCACGAGCCGAGCAGATTGCCTGCCGTACCGGCCAGTGCCACGGCGACGACGTCGAGATGCAGGTGCACGCCAGCGACGGTCAGGCCGCCGGCGAGGGCACCACCGAACAGCATGACCGCTTCGCTCGGTATGGGGATGCAGGCGGACTCCAGGACCATCAGCACGAAGACCGCCAGGTACCCGTGCCGGCCGACCTCCGATACGACAAGATGCTCCACGGGCGCTCCTCGACCGATGGCGTCCACTAGGCGACCTCGCGCCTTTCCGGTCGGAGCGTAACCTTGCGGGCGTGCCCACACGGATCGCCCCTGGCCCGCCGGGGGCGACCCCGACCCTCAGTACGCGTCGACCCACCATCCTGTCGGTCACGACGGCACGCCACCGCCGATGAGCGTCGAGCACCTCCTCGTCACCTTCGGCTACGCCGCGGTGTTCGTCCTCGTCGCCTTGGAGAGTCTCGGCATCCCCATGCCCGGCGAGACGATCCTGATCGCCGCCGGTGTGTACGCCGGCCACACCCACCGGCTGTCGATCTGGGTGATCCTGGTGGTGGCCGCCGCCGCTGCGATCATCGGGGACAACATCGGGTTCTGGATCGGCGACAAGGGCGGCTACCGCCTGGTACGCCGTTACGGGCACCGATTCCACATCGACGAGTCGAAGCTCAAGGTCGGTCGGTACGTCTTCGACCGCCACGGGGGCAAGGTCGTCTTCTTCGGCCGGTTCGTGTCCGTGCTGCGCACCTATGCCGCGTTCCTCGCAGGAACTGTCCGGATGCGGTGGCGTACGTTCCTGGTCTACAACGCGGCGGGCGGGATCGTGTGGGCCGCCGTCTACACCTTCGGTTCGTACGCTGCCGGCAACACCATCACCCGGTTGTCCGGTCCGCTCGACATCGCGTTGGGGATCGGTGCTGTCGTCATCGTGGTCGCCGCCATGGTCGTCGTCCGTCGCCACGCCGGCCGGCTGACAGCTCGGGCCGAAGCCGCCTACCCCGGCCCGCTCGTCGACCGATGATCGCCCGGGCCGAAGCCGCCGGCGTCGACCCGACCGTCACCAGATCATCACCAGACCGAGCATGAGGCCAGCACGCCGACCAGGACGGCGGGCGGCGGGCGGCGGGCGGCGAGGAGGCGGGCGGCGGGGTAACGGGGTAACGGGGTAACCGGAATAGCCTGGAGGCACCATGTGTGGCCGGATCGCGCTGTACACGCCACCGGAACGCCTGGCACGCGCGTTCGCCGCTCGCCTTGGCGACGACGTCGACCCTGGTGCCGCACCCCGGTGGAACGTGGGCCCGACCAGCCAGGTGCTGGCGCTCACGGCCCGGGTCCCGGCCACAGGCACCGGCCCGGAGCTGATCCTCGACCGGTTCCGCTGGGGGCTCGTCCCGTCGTGGGCCACCGATACAGCGATCGGTTCCCGGCTGTTCAACGCCAGGGCGGAGACGGCGGACACCAAACCCTCGTTCCGCACCGCGTTCCGCAACCGCCGGGCCGCCGTTGTCGCCGACGGCTTCATGGAATGGCAGCAGGGCGCCGGCGGCAACCAGCCCTTCTTCTTCCGGCGGGCGGACGGCGCTCCCCTCGCGTTCGCCGGCCTGTGGGAGCGCTGGCTCGATCCCCACCGTGGTCCCGAGGGCTCCACCCTGCGGAGCTGCACCATCATCACGACTGCGGCCGGGCCCGACGTCGCTCCCGTCCACGACCGGATGCCCGTTGTTCTCGAGGCCGAGGCCCTCGACCGTTGGCTCGACCCGGCGAACGCCGATGTCCCTGGGTTGAAGGGCCTGCTCCACCCCGGCGCTGCCGGAGTCCTTGCTCGGTACCCGATCGACCGGCGTGTCGGCAACGTCCGCAACGACGATCCCGCGGTGATCGAGCCCGTCGATCCCCGCACGGCGATCGGACCGAGCGCGACCTGAGACACGGACCCGACGGAACAGCCCGCCGGGGCCGGCCACCGCCCAACGACCGCCGGCATGGGCCGCTCCACCCCGCCGGTCAACGACCGCCGCATCCGCCACTCCGGCCCACCGCCCACCGCCCAACGACCGCTGCATCCGCCACTCCAACCCGCCGGTCAACGACCGCGGCATGGGCCGCTCCAGCCCGCCGGTCAACGACGGCCGGGGTCCCACTCCTGGGCGTCGAGCACGGGTCGGAGCCGGTGCAGGACACGCAGCGCCCGGACACCGCCGCTGACGAGGCCGCTCACCGGCGTGTCGGCCACCACCCGTACGACGGCGACCGGGTGGCCATCGAGCGCCTCGACCAGTGCGGCGGACTCCATGTCGACCGCGGCCGCCGTCGCCGCCAGTCTCCGGCGCTGCTCGCCGCGTGCCACTCGGCCCACGGACACGATCGGGCACTGGACGACGACAAGGCCGGCGCTGCGAAGTGCCCCGGCAAGGCCCGGCACCTCCGGGAGCGGCGTCGGCGCCGCGCCCGGCCGGCCCACGGTGTCGGCAACGACCACGGTCCCCGAGGACAGGGCGGGATCGAGCGCACCGCAGACGCCGCAGACCACCACCCGTGAACCCGGCGCTAGACGGCGGGCAAGCGCAGCGCCTGCCCGGGCAGCCCGCCGCGGGCCCATGCCGGCCACCACCACCGGCCGGCCGAGCGCCAGTGCTTCGATGCGCAGGGCGACCACCATCACCGGGGGCTCCGGCGACATCAGCGGCATCTCGAGCCCTTCGCCCACCGACAGCCCCTCGGCCACCGGCCACCGAGTGCTCGGTCCGGCATCTGTCGAACCGGAGCCAGGCCCGTCGGGTCCACCGTCTGCCGACGCGTGGCGGCGCTTGCTGACAATCCATCTGCCCGCTCCACCGCTCACCGGCACTCCCTCCGATCGGTCCCGGCAATCATCGCCCAGGCCGGAGACGGCCGCGGACGTGCCACACTGCCCGGGTGGTCGCGCTCCTGGTGCTGACGGCGATGTCGGCGACGACCTGGGTCGTCCTCGCCGGCGCTCGGGGCGGGTTCTGGCGCCTCCAGCCGCGGCTTCGTGCCTGCCCTCCCCCACAGCGGTGGCCGTCGGTCGTCGTCGTCGTCCCGGCCCGCGACGAGGCCGACCTCCTCCCCCTGACGCTCCCCTCCCTCCTGGCCCAGGAGTACCCGGGTGCAGCGCGCGTGGTACTGGTCGACGACCAGTCCACCGACGGGACAGCCGAAGTGGCACGAGCCCTCGCCCGCTGCGCCGTCGGCGACGAACCGTGCTCCGGAGCCACTCCTGGCATCGGCGAGGAGCCCCATCCCGGCGCCACCTCCTCCCCCGGGGACGCGACGACGCCGACCCCGGTCCGCCGACTTCTCCCGTTGGCCGTGGTCGGCACCGGCAGCACTCCGGCGGGATGGACCGGAAAGCTCTGGGCGCTGCACGAGGGCGTGGCCCAGGCGAGCGACGCGGAGATGGTGCTCCTGACCGACGCCGACATCGCCCACCCGCCGGGCTCGCTGGCCCGACTGGTGGCGGCGGCTGAGATCGGCCGGTACGACCAGGTATCGCTCATGGCCCGGTTGGCGGTCGTCGGCGCGTGGGAACGCCTGCTCGTCCCCGCTTTCATCTACTTCTTCGCCATGCTCTACCCGTTCCGGTGGGTGGCCCGCCGGCCCCTCCGGCACAGCCCGCCACCGCCCCGACGGGCTGCCGCCGCCGGCGGATGCCTGCTCGTGCGCAGCGACGCCCTGCAGGCCGCCGGCGGGGTCGACGCCGTCCGGGGCGCCGTCATCGACGACGTGTCGCTGGCCCGGGCCCTCGCCCGCTCAGGAGCGCGCCTGTGGCTCGGCTTCGCCGACGACGTCCACAGCGTGCGCCCCTACGAAGGGCTGGGCGCGCTGTGGGCCATGGTGACCCGCAGCGCGTTCGCGCAGCTGCGGTACTCGATGGCGGCCCTGGCCGGCACGGTGGCAGGGCTTCTGCTCGTGTTCGTCGTTCCCCCGGTGGGCGGTGCCGTCGCCCTCGCCTGCGGCTGGCCGGTGCCAGGTGTGCTCGGCATCGGCGCATGGGTGCTCATGACCGTGACCTACCTCCCCATGCAGCGGTACCACGGGCTCAGGCGATGGCGGGCGGGCACACTGCCGCTTGCGGCGGTGATCTACCTGGCGATGACGGTCGACTCTGCTCGCCGGCACCATCGAGGCGCCGGGGCCACGTGGAAAGGCCGCACCTACGGCACAGGTCACACCTCAGGACCGGATCACACGCCACGCTCGGGCAGGCGGTTCCGACCCACCCACCCCACGTCCAGCACAATTCCGGCAGCCGGCCGTCCCAACACCGGCGCACCGGGCTCAACGGGGACCCCACCCGAGCCGACGCGAAGGTGATGCGACGCCCGAGCCGAGGGGCCCCGACACCACTGCCGCGACCTGGCGCGACCTCCCACCTCGCCGGAGGTATCTGCCCGACGTGCCTCTGCACCGCACGTGGCGCCACCACCTGCCCGCGGTGCGGCGACCAGCTCCTCGCCGCTGCGGGATCAGTGCGCCTCGGAGCGGACCGGCAACCGGCGAGGACCGCAACCCCCGACGATGGCACTGGCCTTCTCGGGCACACGACACCAGCTGCAACCATGGCAACACCCTCACCAGCGACCGCCCCCCACGGACCCGCCGGCCCAGCCACACCAGCGACCGCAGCGGCGGCGCCAGCAGCACCGCCGACCATGGTCCCGCCACCTTCGCCGGCCGGTGTGACCGGTGGTGTGCCGCTCACCGGGGTGTGGCGGCGCGGACCACTCCCGCCGCCTCCGCCTGCAACCATCGACCTGTTGCTCGGCCCGAGCTTCCGGCGGGTGACGGGTCCCACCGGCACCCCCGCCGTCGACAGCACCGCCAGCTCGGGGTCAGGACCCCCGAACCCGGGGGCGGCACGTCGCCAGGGCGCCGGCCCACAGGCAGACTCGGCAACGGCACCACCCCACCTGCAGCCCAGCCCTGCGAGCACGGCACCACCCCACCTGCAGCCCAGCCCTGCGAGCACAGCACCACCACACCTACGGCCCAGCCCTTCGAGCACGGCACCACCACACCTACGGCCCAGCCCTTCGAGCACGGCACCACCGCGGCGAAGGGCGACGACCGATCCCGTCGCGGAGGCGGCAGAGGTCGTCCGGGTCGCGGCCGGCATGGCCACGCACACGGGGCGCACCGCACCGATGCGCGATGTGACCACCGGACCAGGGCATGCGGGCAGTGGAGGGCCGCGGCGCGCCACCCCGCCGGGGCAACGCCACGGGCCCCGGTCCCGACTTCGGCTGGCGACACCATCCGGCGCAGTCACCGCCGTTGCCGCATCGCTGGCTGTGGCCGGGTGCTTCGGTGCCGGCGCTCTGTTCGCTCGCGGGTCTGGCTCGGGCGCACCGGGTCGGGGGACACCGGGACCCGCTGCCGGTTCCCCCGTCCGGATGGCAGCAGGGACATCCATCATCCCCGTAGCACCGAGCGCGCTGTTCAGCGCCTCCGGCCAGGGGCCGGCGAGCACCCTGTCGTTCCGCATCATCGGGCCGTGGACACTGCGGTACCAGGTCGAGTGCCCCGGGAACACGCTGGCCACGGCCTCGTTCTCGGTGGTCACGAGCACGGCGACGGTCGCCGGCATCGACACCAGCGTCGTCGGGTCTGCAAGCGGCAGCAGGAGCGGCCTGCCACCCGAGCCGGTCGCCGTCGTGGTGGACGTGCCGGCCAGCTGCTCGTGGGCGGTGAACGCCGGGGCTTCGGCTCCGGGACGGACGCCGTAGCAGCTGAGGCCGTCGGCACCCGACCGGCGGCAGTTCGGGTACCGAACCGACGGCACCCGTGCGCAGGCTCACCCGTCGCACCCTCGTCCTCATACGCAGACGGCCCGATCCACCTCGTCGGTTCGCTGCAGGAGCTGCTGCTCCTCGCTGCCGGAACACCCGGGTGTGGCACGCGGTGAGGGCCCGACCGCTGTGGTCGGGCCCTCACCGGGCATGTCATGGTCTCCTCGCCACCGTGCCCGGTCGCCCGGGCCGGCAGCCACCCCAGGCTCAGCCGGCGCTGGCCGGCAAGGTCGGGGTCAGCGACACCGCAGTCGTGATCGTGGACTTCCCGGCGGCCAGCGGCAGCCCCATGATCAGGTTGCTGATGCCGGCGATGATGCCAGGGCAGGTCGACGACGACTGGATCGCCGGCACGGCGAAGTCGCCCGCGGCCATGGTGCCGGTGAGCTTGGTGAGCAGGCTTCCCGTCAGGGGTGTTCCCGACACCGTGCCGCTGGTGCCGGTGGTGACCGTCGGGGTCATCGGACCGACCGTGCAGTGGAACAGGCCGAGGAGGTCGACATTGGCCGACAGGGTCAGCTTCATCGACGTGTCGTAGGTCCCCGAGGCTTTGCCCGGAGCGAGGACCGCCGTGGCCGGCGCGCCGACCGTGATCGTCGTCGGCAGGTTCAGGAAGCCCAGCAGCTTGGTGGTCGTCGGAGCGAACACGAAGTTCGCCGGCTGGACGGTGGCCGTCAGCGTGCCCACGTTGACAAGGCCGCACATCGTCCCAGTCAGACCCGTCACCGAGGCAGCCGAGCCGAACTTGGCGACGCCGTTCGACAGGGTGCCGGCGAACGCCAGACTGGCGCCTGAGGCCGTGGGACAGGTGTTCGACGACGACGACGTGGACGAGGAACCCGCGGTCGACGACGGCTGCCACCACCAGCTGTGCCCGGTAGCGGCACCAGCCGGTGCGGCAAGTCCCGCCATGCCGAGCCCGGCGACGAGCGTGCCGGCGGCGACCGCCGAGGCGATGATCCGCCTGCGGCCCCTTCGTACCACGCTGTCGGTGCTACGCGGAGCGTTGCTTTCCATGTCGTACCCCCAAGGGAACAGGAGCCGCACATCCCACGTGACGGCTCGTGTTCATGCATGTTACGCCAGCAACGCTTCGCCGTCACTCCCCGTGGTGGATTTTTTCTTGCAGTGCGCACAACACGGCGCGCCCTGGTCGTGGTGTGGCCCCCGGCGGCACGGCGCTCGGTCCCAGTCCCACCGTGCTCGTGGGCCACCGGGACCAGCTGCAGGCCTGGGCGTCATCCCCATCGACCGCTCGAGTGTGGTGCACCGCAACGTCCGGTCTCCCCCGCGGGGCAGCGGCCTGTGACAGCGGCCTGTGGCAGCCCACAGTGGTCAACTGTCGGTAAACGCGCCGCGTGCGACGTCGATGAGCTCCAACAGCGCCCGCACGTCGAGCGGACGGGTGAGGTAGGCGTCCGCTCCGTCCTCGAGTGCCTGGCGGGCCTGGCCTGATGTCGGGTCCGTGCCGATGACGGCCACCACCGGACGGTAGGGATCCGGGACCGACCGGGTGGCAGCAATGGCCGCCGAGGGGCGCCCACCGGCCAACGGGAGCTCGACGAGGAGCAGGTGCGGTCGCCCGGCCCGCACCGCCTCCGCTGCCTCGTCGCCGTCGGCCATGGCGGTCAGCTCAACCTCGGCCCGACGGAGCGCGACCTGCCGGACCAGGTCCCCGACGTCCGGAGTGGAGGCGACCACCAGCACCCTGTATGCGGCCACCGGAGCACCGGCAGCGCCACGGGCATGTCCTGCAGTGACGCGGCGGGTCACCGCCAGTGCCTGCAGCTCGCTGCTGGGCAGGCCGTCGGTGCCGGGACCCGGACGAGCCGGCACGTCGAGGAGGAACCGCAGCTCGCCCATGGCACCACCGATCCGGCCCTCGGAGCTCCCGTCGGTGTCGTGCCGGTCAGGGAGGCCGGAGCCGGAGCCGGAGCCGGAGCCGGAGCCGCCCACCGCAGCATGTGCGCCGTCGAGCCCGACGTCGCCTGCGGACCGGGCGCTGGCGCCCTGCTCGAACGCGGGAACCTCGGTCAACCTGCCGCCCATCTGGCCGGCGAGGTACCGGGCCAGGGCCAGCGCCACGCTCTCGTTGGCGAGCGGCGCTCCTGCCGGACGCTGACGCGGGCCGGCGATGACCGACACGCGGACCCATCCGGGTTCCGCCGCCGTTGCCGACAAGGTGACCGGGGTACCGGGGTCACCGCCCCGAGCAGTGTCGACGAGCGTGGTCAGCACCTGCTCGAGGCGCCGGGGATCGGCCCACAACGACGGCAGCACTCCGGCGACCTCCACGGTCGCGCCGGAGGCGCCGGCCGCTCCGGTGAGCGCGAGCTCCACGGGAACCGACGCCGGTCGCAGGTCGAAGTGCCCTGTTTCGATCCTGGCGATGTCGAGAACGCCGTCGATGAGTGCCAGGAGGTGGCGACCGGCTCGCAGGATCTCGGCGACAGCGCCGGCTTGCTCAGCGGACAGATCGTCCATCTGGAGCAGCTGGGCGAAGCCGAGGACGGAATTGAGCGGGGTGCGGAGCTCGTGGCTCATCCGGGACAGGAATTCGCTCTTCGCCTGACTGGCTCGCTCGGCCGCCACCACCGCTGCACGCAGCTGCATCTCGGTCGCCAGCGCGGCGGTGACGTCCCGTGTGACCACGACGGTGTGGACCACCCTTCCCTGCTCGTCACGCTCCGCGCGCCCCCGCGAGTCGACGGTCACCCAGTGCCCGGCATCGTGGCGCACCCGGTAACGGACCACGACGTCGGGATAGGTGCCGGCACACATCTCAGCGAAGGCGGCCCTGACAGCCACGACGTCGTCGGGGTGGACCATGTCCGTAAGGTCGTCGAGCCGGGAGTGCTCCCCCAGCTGCCCAAGCATGCCGACGGCGCTGGCGTTGTGCTCGACGACCAGGCCGTGACGGTCGAGGACGGCGATCAGGTCGGGACTGGCGCGGAAGATGGCCTGCAGCACCCGGTCGCGAGCCACCAACCGCCGTTCCGCCGCCACCCTCTCGGTGATGTCGGTGGCGACGCCGACCACCGCCTGCAGCTCACCGGAGGTGCTGCGCACCACGTACCGACCGACCAGCAGCTCGCGCTCCCCGTCGGCGGTCCCCACCCGGATCTCGACAGGGCCAGGCTGGTCGCGACCGGCGGCGCCCTCCACGTTCAAAGCGATGGCTTCGTCATAGCCCGGCCACAGCTCTGTGGGTCGGCGACCGAGGGCGTCGTCGGGCGACGCCAGTCCCGCGAGACGGCAGAGCTCCCAGTTCACCATGAGGTACCGGTCGTCGGCTCCCCGCACGAACATCGGGGCCGGCATGTGCTCCAGCAGGTCCCGCAGCAACGTTCCCTGGTCGCGCGGCAGCCCCTCCACCGACAGCCGGATGCTCGTTGCACGGCCAACGGCGTCGACCACGCCGCGAAGCGGGTCGTGGCGCGCCGCCCATCGCACCGGCCGCCACGACCCGTCCGCATGCGCGAAGCGGACCTCCACCCCGGAGACCTCGTCGCCGGCGACCAGGCGCCGGCCCGCCGCCACCACCAGCGGAACGTCGTCGGGGTGGACCAGGTCGGTCACGTGGCGCCCGACCAGCGTGTCGGGTGCCACGCCGAGGAGCGAGCCCACCGATGGCGCCAGTCGCAGCAGCTCGCCTTGGAGGGTTGCCACCCACCACACCGTGCCCGGAATGCACAGCAGGCCGGAAAGGCGCCTCGGCGGGACCGGCCCGGTTCGCCCCATCAGTCGCTCCCGGCAGCAGCGACCAAGGCGTCGACCACAGCCAGCACCTCGCCGACGGCCAGCGGCTTGGTCAAGTACGCAGCGGCTCCGGCGGCGGCCAGGCGCTGGCGCTGGGCGTCGGTGGCATCGGCGCTCACCACCACCACCGGGATCCCGGCCGTGACCGGGTCGGCACGCAGCTGGGCCAGCACGGTGTCGCCGGTGACGTCAGGAAGTCCGAGGTCGAGCAGCACCAGGTCCGGGCGCCTGGCACGGGCGGTGGACAGCGCGCTCTCCCCGTCGCCGACCTGGACCAGCTCGACGCCACCACGCCGGGCCAACAGCTGGCGGACCAGCTCGCCGCTGGCCTCGTCGTCCTCGACGTGCAGGATGCGCAGGGGTGCGGCACCCGGTGAGGCGATGCGCGCCTGGTCACCGGCTGGCGCCGGCGTGCTGGCACGCCGGAGGCGGATGACGAAGACGCTGCCGGTACCGACGGCCGACGCCACCTCGATCGAGCCGCCCATCCGCTCGACGAGGTTGCGCGTCAGGGTGAGGCCCACCCCGGTCCCCTCGATACCGCTGTGCTCGGCGCCGAGGCGGTCGAACGGCTCGAAGAGGCGGCCGAGGTGCTCAGGGGCGATGCCAACACCGGTATCGACCACAGCCAGGCGCACCTGGTCCGCAGTGGCGGACACCGACACCCGCACGGTTCCGCCCGGATGGTTGTACTTGACCGCATTGGACAGGAGGTTGAGCAGGACCTGCAGCAGCCGCTGCCGATCGGCCAGCACCCATGGGTCGGCCTGTGCTTCCCCGTCCGCGTCCCCGTCAGCTTGGCGTTTCGACACGACCAGCTTGACGTTTCGTTGATCGGCGAGGGGTCGAGCCAGGCTGGCGGCGTCGTCGACGATCGCAGCGACCGGCAGCGCCTCGAGCGCGAGCTCGAGATCGCGGGTCTCGGTCCGTGCCACCTCCAGCACTTCGTCGATCAGGTCACGCAGGTGCCTCCCCGCACGAGCGATGTGCTCGAGCGCCTCGCGCTGGTCCACGCCGAGGTCGTGGGCGCGCAACAGGTCGACGAGCTCGAGCACATCGTCGATGGGCAAGCGCATCTCCGTGCTCATCCGGGAGAGCAGCTCGCCCTTGGCTCGACTGGCCTCCTCGGCACGCGCGGCCGCCCGGGTCAGCTCGACCTCAGCGCCGACCGTGGCCGTGATGTCGCGCATGACCACAACCGCGCCGGCAGGCCTGCCGTCATCACCAACCACTGGCCGGCCGGCCGCCTCGAAGACGAGCGTGGTGGCGTCAAGATGGCGGGCCCGGTACCGGCAGGGTGCGAGCTCGTCGCCGACGACGACTCGCCGCAACCACCGCTCCATGTGGTCCCGGTCCTCGACCTCCACGCGGGCCCACAGCTCCGACATGGTCACCGGACGATCGAAACCGAGCACCGAAAAGCAGGCGTCGCTCATCTCCGTCACGTGGCCCGCCGCGTCGACCAAGGCCACAGCATCTGGCGACGCCCGTACCAGCGCGTCGTACAGCCGCTCCCGCTCTGCCAGCGCGCGCAACGCGACGGTGCGCTCGGTGACGTCGGTGGCCAGCGCGGCGACGTGCGCCACGCTCCCGCCGTCGTCACGCAGAGGGAAGCACACCGTGTAGAAGGTCCGTTCGCCGCCGGGATCGCCGACAACCTTGTCGACACCGATGGGGGCACCGCCGACGAGGACCTCACGCTCGAGTGACGACAGGCCACTCTGACCGGAGCCACCCGCTGTGGAGCCGATGAGGTCCTGGTACCGGCGGTTCGCCAGGACGAGCCTGCCGGCGGCGTCCTTGACCGAGATGGCCGAGTCCGACCGCTCGACTGCCATCTCGAGTGCGGCGGCGAGAGCCTGGTTGGCCGACCACTCCTGCCACCACACGGTGGCATCCTCCGCCCAGATGGCCACCGAGCCGTCGGCGGATCGCCACGCCGACCACAACCACCGGGCGGTGGTGCCGTCGAGCAACCGCACCGTGCCGAGGTGCCATCCGGTGCCCGCTCCCGGAGCCAGCGCTCCGATCCGCCGGGCGAACGACTCCTGCTCGGCGAGGCCGGCGCCAGGTCCCTCCGGCGTGTCGGCGCCCGGCACGTCGAGCTCATCGAGCGTGACGACCACTCCGGTCCGCTCGGGTTCTTCGCCGGAACCGCCCGTGGCGCCGATGCCACGGCGGGCAGCGTCGTTGGCCCACAGCAGCCCACCGTCGGCAGCGAACACCAGGAGCATCCCCGCCTCGACCCCGGCGAGCGCGCCGACGTCGGCATCGGTGAGATCCGACGCGCCGCCGGGCTCCACACGGGTCACCCAGCCTCCAGTTGCCTCGCCCGCGGATCCGGTCAGCCGCGGTGTGCTGCCGTGTCGATCGGTCACATCGCCATCTCGGTGCTCGGGGGTTCCCGTCGGGCGCTCCCCCACGCTATCGCTCGCCGGACGCGGGAAGGTCCACCCCGCTACGGGACCATGCGCCGGCTCCCCAGAGCCCGCCCATGGGGGAGCTGCCGTGCCGGTCGACCATGGCGGCAAAGCGTTCGGGCGCGACGGCGACGAACAGCCCGCTGGCTTCTGCGGTCAGCACGTCGCCGTGGTAGATGGCGGCCTCGGCCCGGATCCTCCGCCCTTCGGCACCGAGGCAGCGAGCGGAGAGCCGCAGCATCTGGCGCAGCGGCGTCGGCCGCCGGTAGCGGACACGCAACGTCCCGGTCATCCCACCGTGGCCGGCGAGGACATTGGCCACGCCCAACACATCGTCGAAGACCATGGCGATGACACCGCCATGGACGCACGCTGGCGGCCCCTCGTAGGTGTGGTCGAACCAGGCTTCACCGGCCACCTCCAGGCCGTCTCTCCAGAGTCGGACCGGCGGCGCCACCGGGTTCTCCGGACCGAACACCGGGCTGGTGACGAACAGCTCCTGCACCGGGCCGGAGAGATCGGGCCTCGGGCGTGCCCGAGCCTGGGGACCAGCCGCGACCTCCAGGGAGTCCGCCACCGCCTTGACCGCCGATGCCGCGTCCTGCAGCACATCGGCCGGGACCTCCGCCGCGACTGTGGCCACCGCGATCCTCCGCAGCTCGTCGGCCAGCATCCGACGTGGATCGGCCCCCGGCTCCTCGCCGGAACGCACCGCAGCGGTCACCGGCGGCAGACGTCCGGCGGTCGTGTCTCGGCGAACGGCGGCTGCCCTGGTGCCGATGCCTCGACGTTGCCATCGGGCACGACGTTGCCATCGGGCACGACGCGACCGATCAGCCCACTCGCCTTCGCTCCGGGGGCGCCGACGGCCCACGTGATCAGCAGCATGTCCCTGGTCACGGTATCGGGATCGACCGGCTCAGGCGAACCGTCGCATCGTTCTGCAGAAGCGTCGCATCGGTCGGAGGGCAACGAGCCTCGCCGCGTGTCCCCGGTCACAGAACGAGCGCCCGCCCCTGGCAACGGGAGATCATCCGCTTCACCACAGGGGTGCGGGCCACCTGCAGGGTCTTTGTGCCGCCGGCCACCTCGACACCCACGGGCACCACGCGCACCACCGGCACCCTGGGCACCCACCCGCAGCCTGGGCACCACCGGCACCCTGAGCACCCTGAGCATCCACCCGCAGCCTGGGCACCCACCGGCACCCCGAGCACCACCGGCACCCTGGGCACCCACCCGCAGCCTGGGCACCACCGGCACCCTGAGCACCCTGAGCATCCACCCGCAGCCTGGGCACCCACCGGCACCCCGAGCACCACCGGCACCCTGGGCCGGTCGGAGCAGGGCAACGTGCTCCGGCGTGGCGGGGGTTCGAATCCAGGCAGAGAACCCGTTCTCGAGACTCTGCACCGCCGGGCCAGCCGGCGTAGGGTACATGCGGGCCAGGGAGGTGACGAGTGGCGAGCGACTGGGCCCGGCCAGTGGTGCACTGGGAGATCGTGGCGCGTGATCCTGATCGTCTTCGCACCTTCTACAGCCGGCTGTTCAATTGGGAGATCGGCGACGGTCCGATCATGACGGTGGAGTCCGGGATCGGCGGCCCCGAGGGCGGTCCGGCCGGTCACATCCGCGAGGGCGAACCGGGCGGGGTGACCCTGTATGTGCAGGTTCGTGACCTCCAGGCGGCGCTTGCCGCCGCCTCCGCCCTCGGCGCGCTGCAGGTGACCGGGCCGTTCGACGTCCCCGGTGGGCCGACCCTTGCAGGCGTGACCGACCCCGAGGGGAACCCGGTCATGCTCGTGCAGCAGTGACACCGATCGAGACGACGACGTGCTGATCGAGACGACGACGTTCCGGTTGTCGGGCAGTACCGCCGACGCCGTGTTCACCGTGGCGGAGCGTCGCCTGGCGACGGAGGTGCTCTACCAGCAGCCGGGCTTCGTCCGGCGCACGACCGCATCCGACGGGGCCGGCTCCTGGCTGGCGTTGTCGATGTGGC
The DNA here is from genome assembly GCA_021803325.1 of Actinomycetes bacterium. GTDB lineage: Bacteria > Actinomycetota > Acidimicrobiia > Acidimicrobiales > UBA8190 > JAJZYI01. The sequence goes on along the minus strand of JAJZLP010000216.1, from coordinate 3,554 downwards.
GGTCGGCGAAGGACGCCGACGCGGCGCGCGACGCGATCGAGCACCATCCGGCATCCGCGGCGTACCGGGAGCTGCTCGACCCCACCTCGGTCAACGTGCAGCGGTACGTGACGCTGGACTGAGCCCGGATCGGGGTCGGCGCGAGCTGACGGACATCCACCAGCAGGTGCGGAACCCCCGAGGCGATACCCATCGTGGCAACCATGGAGCGTCGCACGCGCCGGCCCTGCCGGTCGCTCACCTCGGCAAGGACCCGCCGTCGGCGACGACGCTGCCAGGCTGGCCCTCGCCCGCTGGGCCAGCTGACCACAGTTCGTCGGCGAGAGCGATGAGATCGTCGCCGTAGCTTTGCAGCTTGACGGGGCCGATCCCGCTGATCGAGAGCAGGCCGGCCTCGCTGGTGGGCAGGATGGCGGCGACCATCCGGAGCGTCCTGTCGTCGAGGACGATGTAGGCCGGCTTGCCCATCTTGGCGGCCTGCTCGGCGCGCCAGGCCCGGAGCCGTTCCCATGCGGCGCCCGCACCGGGCTGTGCGAGCACAGCGGAGCCGCCCGCCGCTGTCACCTCGGTGCCGTAGGCCACGGCGGTGGTGGCAGGGCCGCCACCCACCTCGGCCCGCACGCCCGCCCGGTCCGCGGCCACCACCCGATGGCTGTGGCCTCGCCAGGTGAAGGTGGCGCCGATCTCCCCGGCCAGCAGCTCGGTGGCGCCGGAACTTCGCCCGGCCCGCTCGCCGGCCGACGAGCTGCGGGCGCGCACCCCGCCGGCCACAGGCGACGACGGGCGGCTGCCGACCGGGGCGACGGCAGCATCGGCGCTCGGTGCAGGGCGGCCCGGCTGGGACAGCTCTGCGAGGAAGGGCGACGGCGGCAGGCCGGGAACGAGCGACACCGTCCGCCGCCCGCGGGTGAGGCCGACGTGGAAGACGCGACGCTCCTCCTCGACGTCCTCCGCCAGCCGGTGCGGGAGCAGCCCGGCGCTGAGATTGTGCAGCACGACGTGCGGCCACTCGCGACCCTTGACGGCGTGGATGCTGGCCAGCATGACCCCCTCGTCCTCGGCCGGCAGGTCGAGCTGCCCAGCAAGCCAATCGCCGAAGCTGGCCGGGTCCGGCTCGAGCCCGGCCAGCTCCGCCAGGGCATCGAGGTCGTCGCCGTGCGCGGCGATGGCCCCGTGGCTCCACTGGTCGAGAGCTGCCGCCGTGGCGTCGAGCCCGCCGTCACCCACTCGCTGGCGCACCACCGTCAGCACCGCGGCGGTCGTCGCCCCCTCGGCCGCCCGCCGGACCAGGTTGACGTCGGCTGCCAGGTCGCGCACCTTTCCGGCCTCGCGGTCGCTGCCTTTGTCGGCCAGCCAGTCGGCCAGGCTCACGAGCGACCCCGGCGACCGCTGCTTGGCCACCAGATCGAGGAGCGAGGCGCTCATGCCACGCCGGGGGTGGCGGGCTGCGTCGCGCAGCACCGTGCCGGGCAGCGCTCCGGTCGGCGCGCTGGCCACCGCCAGCCATGCGAGTGCTGCCCGGACGCCGCCACGCCGCAGGAACCGTCGGTCGACAGCTCCGGCCACCGCCACCCCGTGATGGCGGAGGAGGACCTGCACGGGAGCGAGGGAAGCGTGGACCCGGGCCAACACGACCACGTCGGCGGGGGCGGCACCGGCGTCGAGCAGCCACTCGACCCGCGACGCGGTGCGGGTGGCGGGGCCTCCGTCGCCTGACACGACGGACAGGGCGTCGGCCTCCCCGATCACCGGGCCTGCCAGTGCGTGCCCTCTGCCAGCACCAGACGAGCCAGCACCAGACGGCTGGTCGACCGGTGGGGGGACCGGCCGGATCACCTTTGGCACGCGAAGGGCGTTGCGGGTCAGCAGGTTCACCGCGGCGGTCACGACCGGCGCCGGGCACCGGTAGTTGACCTCGAGCGCGTGGGACCGGGCCCCGGGGAAGTACTGGTCCAGGTCGACCAGCCACCGGGGGGTGGCTCCGGCGTACCCGTAGATGGTCTGGTCGTCGTCGCCGACGGCGAAGACGGCGCCGGCAGGTCCGGCCAGCAGCCGCAGCAACAGCAGGTGTGCGGGAGTGAGGTCCTGGAACTCGTCCACCAGCAGCACCCGGGCGAACCGCTGGCTTCGCCGACGAAAGCCCGGATCGCCGAGCAGCCGTTCCACGGCCGCAGTGACCTGCTCGTCGAAGTCGACGGCCCCGCGATCGGCGAGCCGGGTTCGGTACGCACGGGCGACCCGGTCGAGATCCGACACGTCGGGCAGCTCATCCTCGACCTCGCGGGGGGAGGCCAGGCCGAGGCGGACCCGGCCCAGCGCCTCGATCCACGGTGCGGCCGGATCGGTCTCCGCCCGGCGGGGAAAGGACACCAGATCGTCCAGGATGCGCCGGACCTCGGGCTCGTCGATGGTTGTCCGCGATCCGCAGAGACGCAGCCCCAAGGCGTTCAGGGTGCGGATCCGGACGTCAGGCACGTCAGCCAGGCGCGACCGGAGCTCTGCCGCGGCCCGGACGTTGAAGGCGACGATGGCAACCGATCCGGGTGGCAATCCCCACCCGCGCAGCAGCAGCCGCGCCCGTTCGGTCAGCACCCGGGTCTTCCCCGAACCGGCAGGCGCGATGACCCGGGCTGACGCCCCCGGCTCGGCGACCGCGGCGAGCTGGTCCGGCGCGAGGGCGACATCGCCGGGGTCGTTCGGTCCGAGCGGTCGCAGCACGCCGTGCTCCAGCCCGATGCGATGGAGCACCGGCAAGCCGATCCGCCGGGCCAGGTCCGCATCGAGCGGGCCGCCGTCGCACACCGCCGGGGTGCCGTCGGGCAGCACCACGTCGGGGCCGTCACCTCCAGGTGCGCGTGCTGCGCCGAGGGCGACCGCCTGCTCCACCCACCGCGACGGCATCGCTCCGGAGCCAGATCCACCACGGGCGTCGACCGCGTTCGCCCACAGCGCATGGTGGAGGCGCTCGCCGACCAGGTCGAGGTCCACGGTCCACTGCCACGGCTGGCGGCCGGTCACCGCGTCGTCAGGTGGAACCTCGGGGTCGTCGAGGCCGAGCCCGGGCGACAGCTCCACCACCACTGCACGACGCTCGCGCCAGGCCCGGTGGAGCTCGTCGGCGACGGCTGTGTCGATCGCGGCAACCACCACCCGCGGACACCGCTCCCATGGTCCTGGGGCCGGAGCGCCGGGGCGCACCACCACGGAGCGACCGAGTGCGATCGGGTCGGGCATGCCCCGATCATGGCCCAGGGCTGTGCGCCCGAATGTTCCGAGGCACCCGCGAGGTCGCCGAGGAGCCACACCACCACCACCACCACCACCACCACCGGAACCGGAACCGGAACCGGATCCGGGCCCGGCACCGGCACCACCACCACCACCGGAACCGGCACCACCACCACCGGAACCGGGCCCGGCACCACCACCACCACCACCGACGCCGCCGCCACCGGAACCGGGCCCGGCGCCACCACCACGGCCGCCGCCGCCACCGAAACCGGGCCCGGCGCCACCACCACGGCCGCCGCCGCCGCCGGCAGGGTCAGCGCACC
>JAJZLP010000016.1 GCA_021803325.1 Actinomycetes bacterium | reverse complement strand
GCAAGCCCTTCATGGTGGTCGGAGCCATCGGCGCCGTGGTGATGACGATCATCTACCTTGGCAAGGCGACCGCCCCCCACACGACGTACTACGAGTTCGTCCTCATCCTCACCCTGCTGGCCGTCTTTCTCGGCATCGCCTACGCACCGTGGATGGCCAGCTTCACCGAGACGGTCGAACGCCGGAACCCGGCGCTGACCGCCACCGGGCTCGCCGTGTGGGGATGGATCCTTCGCATCGTGGTCGCCGTGTCCATCTTCATCCTGCCCTTCGTCGTGTCGTCGACCACGCCGCTCGTCACCTACGGAGCGAAGGCGAAGGCACTGGCTGCCGAGTACGCACCCGAGCTCACCACGGCCAGCCAGGTCGACCCGACCACGCTGGCCGCGCTGGCTGCCAACCCAGGTAATGCGGCCGCAGGTGCCAAGGCCGTGGGCGAGATCGTCGCCGCCGCCCACGTCACGCCGACGGAGGCAATCAGCCGGCTCGAGGCACTCGCCAAGGTGCCCAAGGCCGACATCGCCTTCCTCCAGGCGCACGGCGCCGCCGTCCAGAATGCGGCGAAGGAGACACCGGGCCAGTGGCAGAACTGGTACTGGGTGTGCGTCGCCGGCGAGCTCGTGTTCCTGCCGTTGATCTTCTTCATGGCCGGACGGTGGTCGCCCGGCGCCGCCCGCCGAGACCTTCGCGAGCACGAGGAAGAGGTCCAGGCCGAGCTGGCCAAGCTGGGCACTGCCTGACCCGGTCGAGGAGCGCCGTCCCGGCCCCCCATCCCGACTGCCGCCGCGGTTGGACTGGGGGGCCGGGGCGCGTCCGTTCTGGCTCCCCAAACGTGCCAGGTCGCAGCTCCCGGTACCGGTCGTCTCAGGAGCACCACCTCCCGTACGCCTCAACCCAAACCCTGGACCTGCGCACGTGGGTGACGGATCAGGCCCGCGGGAGCTCCCTGTACGGAAACGTGACGCTCACGGCCAGACCGCCCTGGGGCCGGGCTCTGGCGTGCAATTCGGCGCGGTGGACATCGGCGACGGACCGGACGATGGCCAGCCCGAGGCCGTGTCCCTCACCGTGGAGGCGGCGGACGCCTGCCAGGCGCACGAAGGGCTCGAAGAGGTGGTCGACGTCCTCGTCGCTCACGAGGGGACCGGAGTTGCTGACGGCCACGGTCGATCCCCGGCCGCTCTGCGACGTCCGCACCGTCGCGTGTCCACCAGGCACGTTGTGGCGGATGGCGTTGTCCACCAGGTTCCCCACCAGGATGGTGGCGAGGCGCTTGTCCCCCACCACCGGCGCCATGCCGCCGGCGGCGTCCAGGGCGACCTCGCGTCCGGCCGCTTCGTCCAGGCGGTCGTGGACCACGGTACGGGCGATGCCGGCGAGGTCGAAGCGCTCCCACCGTTCGATGCCCCGCTCGCTCTCGGCCAGCGTGAGCAGGTCGTCGATGAGGCGCTCCTGTTGGCTGCCCAGCGCGACCAGCTCCTCGCACGCGGCGCGCAGCGATGCCACCGACGGGTCCGGATCGGCCATGGCCACCTGCAGCACGGCCCGCTCGGCGGTCAGCGGGGTGCGTAGCTCGTGGGACGCGTTGGCGACGAAGTTGCGCTGCGACGCGAACGAGGCCTCGAGCCTGGACAGGAGGTCGTCCAGGGTGGCCCCCAGCTCCCGGAACTCCTCGTAGGGTCCCTCTACCGCCAGGCGGCGGTGGAGGTTGCTGGCCGAGATCTCCCGCGCCGTCGCCGTGATGGTCCGCAGCGGTCGAAGCGTCGTGCCGGCGACGGCCCAGCCGAGCGCGACCGAGGCCGCTGCCAGGATGATCAGCGCCACAGCGGAGACGACGAGCTGCTGGTGGGCGTCGGCCGCACGCTGAGCGGCGGCGACAGCCCGCTGGGGGCCGATGCCACCTGCCGTCCCCACCGCCACGGGTGTCGAAAGCGCGGTCGCCCGGCCGAACAGGTAGAGGATGGCGAGGAGGACGAGCCCCACGAGCAGGAAGACCCCGCCGAAGCCGGCGGCCAGCCGGACCTGCAGGGTCCGGCGCCGCAACGGCGATCCGGAACGTCGCCGGGGCGGTGCGGGGTGCCCGTGCCCGTCGTCCGTCACCGTCCGGTCGTCCGTCACCGCCCGGTCCCGATCCGGTAGCCACCGGCCCGCACCGTCTCGATGACCGGGGGCTGGCCCAGCTTGTTGCGGAGCCGCAGGATGGTCGTCTTGACCGTGGTGGTGAAGGGGTCGATCGCCTCGTCCCACACCCGCTCGAGCAGCTCCTCGCTCGAGACCACCTGGCCGTCGGCGGCCAGCAGGTGCTCGAGGACGGCGAACTCCTTGGGGCTGAGCGACAGTGTGCGGCCCGAACGGCTCGCCAGCCTCCGGGCCGGATCGAGCAGGAGGTCACCCCACTCGTACCTGGTGGGGAGCGCGTTCGGGGTCCGCCTGCCGAGGGCCCGGACGCGCGCCACCAGCTCGGCGAACTCGAATGGCTTTGCCAGGTAGTCGTCGGCTCCGATCTCAAGTCCGGCCACCCGGTCCTCGACCGACCCCGACGCCGTCAGCATGAGCACCCGGGCGGTGGCACCCTCGTCTGCCATCCGCCGGCAGACCTCGTCGCCGTGCACCCCGGGGAGGTCGCGGTCGAGCACCACGACGTCGTACCGGTTGACGGCCAGGCGGTCGAGCGCGTCAGTACCGTCGAGCACGACGTCGACGGCCATGCCCTCCCGCCGCAGCCCGAGGCCGACGGTGCGGCCGAGCACCTCGTGATCTTCAACAACGAGAACCCTCATACCGCCATGTTTCCCCGGTCGGAGGTGACAGCCCGGTGACAGCCGAGCACCCGTGTGCCACCGTAGAGCACGTGCCATCGCCGTGCAGCGACGACATCGTCCCTGCGTGGCGCCATACCAGAACCGCACCGGAACCGTCAGGCTCGGCGTTGACACCGTGCTGACACCGGCCGGCGTGTAGCTCTAGGGGCCAGGGAAACGCCCGACGAGGAGGCCGGCCACGATGAGCGTCCATGCACCACCTGCCCCATCTGACGAGCTCGACGCGGACGCCTGGGCCGTCGAGGTGCACGGCCTGGTCAAGCGCTTCGGCTCGAACACCGCCGTCAACGGGGTGGAGCTCTGGGTCCCCCGCGGGTGTGCGTTCGGCTATCTCGGTCCGAACGGCGCCGGCAAGACGACCCTCATGCGGGTCCTCCTCGGCCTCACGCACGCCGACGCCGGGACGATGTCCCTGCTCGGCCACCCCGT
>JAJZLP010000253.1 GCA_021803325.1 Actinomycetes bacterium | reverse complement strand
CAGCACCAGCACCAGCACCAGCACCAGCACCAGCACCAGCACCAGCACCAGCACCAGCACCAGCACCAGCACCAGCACCAGCACCAGCACCAGCACCAGCACCAGCACCAGCACCAGCACCAGCACCAGCACCGACCCACTTTTCCGCTTGGTTCGAAAGGCCCGTGCCGCCGCTGTGGCAGGCTGGCGTCGTGTCTTCCGACGCACCGCTCGGCGCCACCAGCCCCACGCCGTTCGACCGTGCCCGCGCACTGCGACGGATGACCGACGAGACCTTTGACGTCCTTGTCATCGGGGGCGGGATCACCGGCGCCGGCGTGGCCCTCGACGCAGCGGCCCGAGGCCTGCGCACCGCGCTGGTCGAGCGCCACGACTTCGCGTCCGGAACCTCGTCGGCATCTTCCAAGCTGGTCCACGGCGGCATCCGGTACCTCCAGCAGGGCGACGTCCGGTTGGTCTACGAGGCGCTGCACGAGCGCCAGCGGCTGCTGCGCAACGCGCCGCACCTGGTGCAGCTGCTGCCGTTCCTCATCCCGCTGTTCGGGCGAGATGGAGTGGTCGGTGCCGGCGTGGCCCGGGCCTATGCCACCGCGCTGTGGCTGTACGACCTGACGGGCGGTTGGCGCATCGGCCGCTGGCACCGCCGCGTCGACCGGGACGAGGTCCTCTCCCACTTCCCCACCTTGCGCACCGACCGGCTGGTCGCCGGCTTCGTCTACTTCGACGCTCAGGCCGACGACGCCCGCCTGACGCTGGCCGTGCTCCGAACGGCCGCCCTCGATTTCGGCGCTGCCGTGGCCAACTATGCCGAGGTGGTATCCCTCCGGCGCGACGGCGACGGCATGACGACAGGCGCCACCGTCCGGCGCTGTGCACCGGGCGAGACCGGCGAGATCCAGATCCGCGCCCGGGTCGTGGTCAACGCCACCGGCGTGTGGTCCGACGACGTGCGGGCGCTCGACGAGGGCACCCACCCCCGGACTACCCGACCCGCCAAGGGCGTCCACATCACGGTGCCGGCCAGCCGCCTGCCCGCCGACATCGCCGCCGTGGTCCCGGTGGCCGGTGACCGGCGGTCCATCTTCATCGTGCCCTGGCCCGATGGGGACGACGTGTACGTCGGCACGACCGACACCGCATGGGACGGGTCGCTCGACGAGCCGGAGTGCACACCCGACGACGTTGCGTACCTGGTGGGCGCGGTCAACGCGGTGGCCACCGTCCCGTTGAGCAGCGCCGACGTGACCGGTGTGTGGGCCGGGCTCCGCCCGCTCCTGGCGCCACCGTCCTCGCCGTCAGCGACGCAGCCGGCAAGACCCGCGTCGCCCCCGCCACCAGGGGGAACCCGCCGACCCCTGGCATCGCTGGCGCGCTGGCGGCGACAGCCAGGCCCTTCCTCTGAACCCGGCGACCGCACCGCCGACCTGTCGCGCCGTCACCGGGTCCTCGTGTCGCCATCGGGGGTCGTCACCGTGACCGGCGGCAAATTGACGACCTACCGGCTGATGGCCGAGGAGACCGTCGACGTTGCCGTCCACCGCCTGGGCCCGCTGGCCCCGCCCGGAGCGACCCACTGCCCGACTCGTCACCTGGCACTCCACGGGGCACCACGCCCGCCCGCCAGAGGGAAGCTGTCGACACCGCGGCGGCCTACCGGACCCGGACCGGAGCCGGTCGCCACTCCGAGCACCCCAGACGCGCACCTTGACGACACCGTGCGGCAGGCGCTGTGGGCTCGGCACGGCACCGAGGCCGACGCTGTCCTGGCGCTGGCCACAGGGCACCCCGAACTGCTGCAGCCGATCGTCCCTGGCCTGCCCTACCTGCGGGTGGAGGTCCTGTGGGCCGCTCGTCACGAGATGGCTGTCACCGTGGACGACGTCCTGTCACGCCGGACCCGGGCGACGCTGCGCGACTCGCGGGCTGCGGCGGCGGCCGCCGACGAGGTCGCAGACCTGCTGGCACCGATCATCGGCCGGTCCGGCGCCTCGCTGGCCGACGATGCCCGTGCCTACACCGCCACAGTCGACGAGCAGCTGGCACGGGCCGGGCTGGCCCCACGGGCCGGTGTCCCCGAGACCAGCGCAACCGGCACCCCCGAGATTGGCACCCCCGAGACCGGCACCCCCGAGCCCGGCACCCCCGGCACCCCCGAGCCCGGCACCCCCGAGACCGGCACCCCCGAGACCGGCACCCCCGGCACCCCCGAGCCCGGCACCCCCGAGACCGGCACCCCCGAGCCCGGCACCCCCGGCACCCCCGGCACCCCCGGCACCCCCGGCACCCCCGGCACCGACGCAACCGGTGTCCCCGAGACCCAGCGATGAGCTGGATCCGACTGTGACAACGCCGACCGCTGTCACTCCCGTCGACGCAAAGCCGGGAGCGGTCACCGACCGCCTGGTCGCACCGGCCGTTCCCGTCCCTGACGCCGTGCTGCGCCAGCTCCAGGGCGTCTGCGCCGTGGTCGACACGGGTGACGCAGCGCGAGCCGACGCCGGACGTGACTGGTGGCCCATCGCCGTGCGGTGGGCCATGCATGGCCAGGTCCCCGCACGCCCAGCCGCGGTCTGCCGGCCCGGGGATGCCGACCAAGTTGCCGGCGTGCTGGCGGTGTGCCACGACGCGCACATTCCGGTGACGGCGGCGGGCGGCCGGTCCGGTGTGTGCGGTGCCAGCGTGCCGGTGTTCGGCGGCGTGACGCTCGATCTGTGTGGGCTCGACGGGCTCGTTGACGTCGACGACCAGTCCCTGATCGCCGACGTCCGGGCCGGGACGTTCGGACCCGACCTGCAGCAGGCGCTCGCCGCCCAGGGCTTGACCACCGGCCACTGGCCACAGTCGATGGCGCTCTCCACCGTCGGGGGCTGGGTGGCCTGCCGCGGCGCCGGGCAGTACTCCACCCGCTACGGCAAGATCGAGGACATGGTCGTCGGTCTCGACGTGGTCCTGGCCGACGGCCGGCGGCTGCACACCGGTGACGCCGGTCCGCGGGCAGCGACGGGACCCGACCTGACCCAGCTGTTCGTAGGCTCCGAGGGCACGCTGGGGGTGGTGACCGGCGTGCGCCTCCGAGTGCACCCCCTCCCCGAAGCGACCGGCCGGCGCGCCTACCGGTTCGGGTCGTTCGAAGACGGCCTGCAGGCCTGCCGACAGGCGCTTCGCCTCGGCGCCACTCCCGCCGTCCTGCGCCTGTACGACACGGTGGAGTCCGAGCGCAGCTTCGGCGTCACCGGCGCCTCCATCCTCGTAGTCCTCGACGAGG
>JAJZLP010000104.1 GCA_021803325.1 Actinomycetes bacterium | reverse complement strand
AAGACGGTGAGAGATCGCCGTGAAACCGGTGTCGATCTCCTGTGGATCTGCTGAGTCTCTTACCCGCTGCTCACCGTGGTGCGCTACGAATTGCTCGGTGGACGCATCGGGCAGGACAACGGTGCTGGTCGCGGAGGACGATCGGGCTACCCGGGACGCTCTGGTCCTCGCGTTCGGCATGGAGGGCTATGTCGTCACGGCCGTCGCCGACGGGACGGCTGCCCTTGCTGCCATGGCCGACTCCAGCCCTGACGTCGTCGTGCTCGACGTGATGATGCCCGGCCACGACGGCATGGCCGTCTGCCGGCGGGTGCGAGCCGCCGGGGACCGCACCCCGGTGCTGCTGCTCACCGCCCGGACAGAGGTCCGGGACCGCGTGGACGGCCTCGATGCCGGTGCCGACGACTACCTCACCAAGCCGTTCGCCCTCGACGAGCTCTTCGCGCGCGTGCGAGCGCTCGTTCGCAGGACGGCCGCCGGCGACAGCGACGTCGTGAGCGTGGCCGATCTGCGGGTGGATCCGGCGTCGCGCCGGGCGTGGCGCGGCGATCGGATCCTCGACCTGACCAAGACCGAGTTCGACCTTCTCGACCTGCTCGCCCGCAACGCCGGTCAGGTGCTCACCCACGAGGTGATCTACGACCGGATCTGGGGCTACGACTTCGGGGCTGACTCCAAGAACCTCGCGGTGTACATCGGGTACGTGCGGCGCAAGCTCGAGGAAGCGGGTGAGGCGCGCCTGATCGAGACGGTGCGCGGTGTCGGCTACGTCTTGCGGGCCCCGTGAGCCTGCGCTGGCGGCTGGCGATCGCCCTGGGCCTGCTGGCCGGCGTGGCCGTGGCCGTTGCGTCTCTCGTGGCCTACGTGACCACTGCGGACCGCCTGGCCGCCCAGGTCGACGGCTCGCTCGACCGGGCTGCCGCGCAGCTTGCCGCCGCACCGCCGGGTGCGGGACCGTTCGGCCCGCTGGGTGAGCCACGGCCGGGAGCTGCGGTCGGTGTCGGCTCGGGACCGGGCATGGGCCTGCCTGGCAGCGGAGGCTCGGGAGCGGTCATGGGCCCGCCGGGCGGTGGTGGCCTCCGGGGCGGCGCCGCTGCGCTGCTCGACCTGGTGTCGGTGCAGCAGTTGGACCGCTCCGGAGCGGTGGTCGCCGCCGGTGAGCTCCGCCTGCCCGTCACGGCCCGCGACCGCGCCATCGCCGCCCATGAAGCGTCCACCTGGCTGCGGACCGAGCAGGTGGGGGGCATCCCCTACCGGGTGGTCACCGTGGCCACACCGCGCGGTGCGCTCCAGCTCGCGGAAGGGCTCGGCCAGGTCGACGGCACCCTGGTCGGCCTCCGCTGGCGCCTCGGCCTGCTGGCAGTCATCGTGATCGTGGTCGCTGCCGGTGTGGGCTGGCTGGCGGCCCGGAGGATCACCGCGCCACTGGCCGCGCTGAGCGGAGCGGCAGACCATGTGGCGGGCGCCGGTTCCGTCGACGCGGCGGGACCGGCCGTGGCCGGCGCGCTGGCCGCGGCTGCGGCAGGAACCGACGAGGTCGGGCGCCTGGCGCGCGCACTTCGGGCGATGCTGGCGGCGCTGGCCCGCGGTCGTGAGCAGCAGCGGCAGCTGGTGCACGATGCCGGGCACGAGCTTCGAACGCCGCTGACCAGCCTCCGGGCGAACGTCGACCTCCTCCGCCGCCACGGGATGGCGCTGCCCGCCGAATCGACCGCCCGGATCCTCGCTGATCTCGACGCGGAGCTGTCCGAGCTCACCACGCTGGTCGACGAAGTGGTCGAGCTGGCAACCGACAGCCGTGTGGCAGAGCCGGTCGAGCCCATGCGGATCGACGAGGTCGTGACCACCGTGGCCGAGCGTGCTCGTGCCCGGGCGGATCGCGTCGTGACCGTGGACGCCGAACCGTGGACGGTGGTGGGCAGTGCCCGGTCCGTCGAGCGGGCGGTGTCGAACCTGGTCGACAACGCCATCAAGTTCAGCCCCGCAGGTGCGTCCGTCGAGATCGTGACCCGACCCGGCAGCATCCGTGTGCGGGACCACGGACCCGGGTTCGCCGAGTCAGACATCGAGCGGGCCTTCGATCGGTTCTACCGGGCGGAAGCGGCGCGGAGCCTGCCCGGCTCGGGGCTGGGCCTGGCCATCGTGTCGCAGGTGGCGGCCGCCCATGGCGGGTCGGCTGCCGCGCGCAACCATCCCGACGGTGGTGCGGAGCTGTGGCTGTGGCTCCCGCAGTCGGTGTGACCAGTTCCCGCGGTCGGTGTGACCAGTTCCCGCCGGTGGTGCCGGCCGTGGGCAGTTCGGGCGGACGCAGGTGGCGCGCCGATCGTGTCGGGGTCGCGCTGGCGACCGCTCCTCGATCAGTCCGATGCCGCAGGGATCGTGACGAGTGCCTGCAATCCCTCGTCGCCGGCGGACACCTCGACGGTGCCCCCGGCGGCATTTGCCAGCCGGGCGAGGGCCTCGACGTCCGGGCTGCCGGCACCCTGCTCGACGGCGACCGCCACGCGCACCTCGGATGGCCCGACCATCGTCACCACGAGCTCTTCGCCGGTGCGGGCCAGGCAGCGGAGGAGCTCGCCGGCGATACGGGCCGTCGACGTAGCGGCGACCGGGTCGGCGATGCCGTGGCCGGCGCCGATCTCCAACCGGCTCGGTGTGCCGATGATCTCGCGGATCAGCTCCAGCTCGACGGCGAGCGCGGCGCCGACTGTGCCGTCCCACGGGACCGGCAGAGGAGCGGACGGTCCGGCGATCTCCCGCCACTCCCGCTCCAGCCGGATGCGTTCGAGGTGCCACAGAGCTTGCGCCTGCGCCCGCGCCTGCGAGGCCGGGGCTTTTGGTGCGTGCGTGCTCAGGCCGGGTGGCGCCACGTGGGCGGAACCTCCCTCGGGCCGATCGGATCCGGATCCAGACCCGCCTGCGGCACCTGCTCCGGTGGTTCGGGCACCGTCATCGTCAGCGCGCCGTTCGGCGACCGCTGCATGCTCGGCAGCTTCCCCAGCCTGCCGGTCAACTTCGGCTGCGCGGGCGTCGGCTTCGGCTGCGCGGGCGTCGGCTTCGGCTGCGCGGGCGTCGGCTTCGGCTGCGCGGGCGTCGGCTTCGGTGGCGCGGGCGTCGGCTTCGGTGGCGCGGGCGTCGGCTTCGGTGGCGCGGGCGTCGGCTTCGGCTGCGCGCTGTTCGGCTGCTGCTGCGTGCTCGGCCGCCGTACTGGCGCGATCCGAGGCAGCCGTCGCCTGCTCCTGCAGCGCGGCTCGGGCCTGGGCCTCC
>JAJZLP010000031.1 GCA_021803325.1 Actinomycetes bacterium | reverse complement strand
CCTTCTGGCCAGGCTGGTTGGAACGGACGTACACCTGATAGTCCGTGCTGTAGCCGTCGTTGGACGGGGACGCGCTCGCCTGGCACCAGGCCCCGGTGGAAGGGGGGGTCGGGTTGGGCGCCGAAGCCGAAACCGGCGGAGCGGCGTCGGTGGTGCTCGATGCGGACTGTCCGGTCACCGTGATCGACCACACGGGATGGATCTCCATCCAACCGTGGTCGGCATCGAGGACATAGGGCCCGGTCACCGTCACCTGGGCGCCGAGTGGCGGCGTCACGATATCCGCTCCGGTGCAGGTGCCGTAGGAGTAGCTGGGCGATGTGTAGGCGGTCGGAGGCAGCGGCGGCTGCTGCCCGGGCGTGCAGCCGGGTTGGTCGGCTGGGACGATCTCCGTGACGAGCTCGCCGTGCTCGTCTGCGACGTTCGCCTGGTCGAGCAGGTTGGCCTCAGCAGGGGGCAGGGACAGGTTGATGTGGAGATCACCGTCGTCCTCGTGCCTGACGGAGGCGACGGTCCCGGTGACCGTCATGCAGTCCTTGACGACGTGCAACCGGTACGGGTGGTAGACGTTCGCCAACGGATTGCCGCTCCGGCACGCCCCGGGCGAGGAACCGACGTCGGCCGCCGGCGGGACACGCGTCGCGGCCGGACCGGCGGCGCTTCCGCCCGACTCGGACGCTGATGGGGGAGCGGGCGCCGTCGACACCGTCGCAGGTGACGAGACATGGGTCGTTGCACCCGAGGAGACCCGGTTCGAGCTGGTGCCCACCGACGTGGAGCCGCAGGCGGCGGCGGCCGGTGCCAGTCCCAGCAGCGCGACAAGCACCGTTCGAGCCCGCACAGGAACACGGTAGCCCCGTCCGCCGGGGCGAGCACCGCCGGGCTCGTCGTCGCTCGTCGCGCGTCGTTCGTCGTCCGTCGCCTGGTTGTCGGGACGTATGGCGAGTGGACATCGACCTGAAGGTAGGTGTCAACCCCGAGGTGGACATCGACCTGAAGGTGGACATCGTCCTGAAGGTGGGCGTCAACCCCGAGGTGGGCGTCGATCTGACGGTATGTCCGGCGCCGCCAGCAGTGGCGCCGGGCGCGGCATGCCGGCTGGTCGGCACGCGTCGACCGCACCTCCGGCGATGCGTCAGGCAGTGCCGTCCAGGATCACCTGCGCCACCCGCTCGGGATCGTCCCAGGTGGGCACGTGCCCACAGCCAGGCAGGTCCACCCAACGGGTCTGCGGCGGCAGCTCCGCTCGGTGGCGGGCCGTACGAGGCAGCAGCAGAAAGTCCCGTGTGCCGAAGGCGACGGTCACCGGGACGCCAATAGCGGCCCCACCTTCGAAATGGAAGGGGCTGAGTTGCGCCAGCAGGTCGGTGAAGCCAGCACAGCCCACGAAGCCGTCGAATGCCACCGTCGCTTCGTCGGCCGGAACCTGCCACGGTCGTCCGAACAGCGTCCACAGGGCGATGGTTCGTCCCACCGGGTGGTTGAGGATGCGATGGGCGAGGCCGGGCACGGCCCGCCCCGTCCGCCGCAGCACCGTGAAGTGACGGCGGATGCTCGAGGGCCCTGCGCCGGGCCAAAGCCCTGCGGGTGACAGGCCCACGACGCTGCGGGCAGCGCCGATCCTGGCAACCTCGAGCGCGGTCCATCCACCGAGCGAATTGCCGACTACGTCGAACGGGGCCTCCACACCGACGCCGCGGACCTCCTCGACCAGCCGTGCGGCCATGGCCGGCACCAGGCGCTGGGCCGGGTTCGGCTCCGGGGCGGTGGCGCCGTGGCCGGGCAGGTCGACGGTGATGACCCTCCGCTCCGCAGCCAACCGGGGGAGCAGCGGGTTCCAGATGTGCAGGGACGAGGCGATGCCGTGGACCAGCACCAGCGGTCGCCCTTCGCCGCGCACTTTTACGTTCCAGGCCATGGCGCAGCAGGCTACCGCGAGACCGCGCCGGGGCAGGAGCCCGTGGAGAGAGGAGGAGCGTGTGCGTGTGCGTGTGCGTGTGCGAGCAGGCCTACCAGGTCGGCCATTGGGCCGGGAGCGTACCCACGGCCGTACCGCTAGCGATGCCGGCGGGAGCGCCGAGAGCCGCCATGAGCTGCGAGAAATTCTTACCGTAGGCGGTGGGGAGGGACATGGCGTCGGTGCTGGCCGACCACTGCCCGGCGGCGCCGGCGGCGGCATCACCGAGTCCGGGTGGGTTGGCCCAGCCGGTCTCCATGTCCGGAGCGGCGTCGATCAGGATGCCGAGCACCGTCTGCGTCGTCACGACCTGTCCGACCGTCACCTTCGGCACGACGTTCTCGGCAACGTAGACGTAGCGGCCGGCGGCCGGTCCGTCGGTCAAGCGGTACGAGATGAAGGCACCACCGGGCCAACCGGTGTTGGTGGTGTTGGTCACCACGCCGTCGCCGAGGGCGTAGACGGGCCCAGCTCCGCTGTAGTCGACACCCTGGTCGATCCGCTGGGCGTGCAGGTCGGCCACGGCCCGCAGCGGGTTCCGGTAGCCGCCGTCTTCGACGGCGACGGCGACGACACGCTGGCCGCTGCCGGCGTCCGAACCGAAGAACGGCGCGTCGCCGTAGGCGAAGACGCCGCCGTCGCCGGCGACCAGCCAGTAGCCGCCGCCGTCGGGGGTGGCGGCCATACCGACGATCGGCTGGTTCAGGCGCATGGCCCCGGTGGAGCCGAAGAACCGGGCGTCGCCGAAGGCGAAGATGCCGCCGTCGCCGGCGACCAGCCAGTAGCCGCCGCCGTCGGGGGTGGCGGCCATACCGACGATCGGCTGGTTCAGGCGCATGGCCCCGGTGGAGCCGAAGAACCGGGCGTCGCCGAAGGCGAAGATGCCGCCGTCGCCGGCGACCAGCCAGTAGCCGCCGCCGTCGGGGGTGGCAGCCATCCCGACGATCGGCTGGTTCAAGGCGATGGTGGCGGTCGAACCCACGAACGGGGCGTCGAAGCCGGACACGGCTCCGTTGGAAGCGACCAACCAGTACCCGCCGGTGACGAGGTCGGCAGCGATCCCCACGACGGGCCCGGCCATCGACGATCCCGCTCCCGACCCGTGGCAGACAGCATCGCCGAGCGCGACGACGGTCCCGTTCGCCTCGGCCTCCCACGCGCCATGGCCGTCCGCAGTGGCGGCAATTCCCACGACTGGTGACGTGGGCGTCGAAACGGTGCCGGTCAGCGCACCACCGAACCCGACGAGGGCGCCGGTTGCGGTGAGCATGCTGTAGCTCGCGCTGGGGACCGACAGCGTCGGTGCCGGCTGTG
>JAJZLP010000035.1 GCA_021803325.1 Actinomycetes bacterium | reverse complement strand
CGGGCGAGCTGGCAGCGCTGGCAGAGGAAGCGGAGAGCGCCGCGTGGCCAGCGGCGACGGCCCATCTGGCCGCACGCCGCCTGGTGGCTGATCGGCTGCGCCTGCCCAGTTCGCTGGTCACCCCGGCAGCAGACCCCGCAGTGGCGAGCCGGCTGGCCCCCGAAGCACGTCCCCGGCTGTCGGAGGCCTGGTTCTGCTGCGCCGAGCCGACCGGACGCCAGTGGGCTGCCGCCGGCACCACCGGATCCTGCGGGTGAACGAGCCCGTTCCGATGTACCGCCTGACCGGCCGACCACGAACGGCAAGGAGCCGCTGGTGAGCCCCCGCGACCACGACCGCGACCACGACCGCCGCGTGACACCGCCGACGGACACCCACGAGTGGGTCAGCTTCGTCGACCCCGACGAGGATCGGACCTGGATGTTCGACGTGACCTTCCTGGAGAGCCCCTGGACCTGCATCTTCGGCCGCGGCTGCCAGGGGGTGCTCACCGGGCCGGCTGCCGAGCGCAACCAGGGATGCTGCTCGTACGGCGCGCATTTCACCGACGCCGACGACGTCCGTCGCGTCGAGCAGGCGGCGGCCGAGCTGACGCCCGGGCAGTGGCAATACCACGGCCGGCGAGCCCGTGGAGCCGGCGCCTCGGCCGTCGTGCGAACCACTCGCTCGGGCCAGCAGGCCACCCGGCTGGTCGCCGACGCGTGCATCTTCCTCAACCGGCCCGGTTTCGCCGGAGGGGCCGGGTGCGCGCTCCACCTGGCAGCACTCGAGCGGAACGTGCCCCCGCTGGCGTTGAAGCCCGACGTCTGCTGGCAGCTTCCGCTCCGACGCGAAGACCACAGCGACGACGCTGGCCATGTGACCACCATCGTCCGCCAGTGGGACCGCCGTGACTGGGGAAGCGGCGGCGGCGACTTCCATTGGTGGTGCACCGAGTCGCCCGAGGCATTCGTGGGCCACCACCCCGTCTACCGAGAGCTGCACGACGAGCTGATCGCCCTGGTCGGCGAGCCGGTCCACACGCTGCTGTGCGCAGCACTCGATGCCCGCGCCGCCAGCGGATCCGCCCGGCCCTCCGCTCGAAGCGGGCACGGGGCCAATCGCCCACGTACTGTGACTGCACTACCCCATCCGGCCGTGCGCCGCCGCTGATCGGCGCTCGCCGGGGGGCGGGCCGGCCCGGACGGCGCCGTCGCTCACTCGGCCAACGGGTCGTCCTCGTCCGCACCACCCGCCGAGCCCAAGATCTCGTCGAGCTCGTCGGCCTCAGCCAGGCACCACGAGGCGTGCTGGTCCTCGGGTTCGGCACCGCACTCCGGGCAGCGCCGGTTCGCGGTCGCGACGGAACGCTTCAGGCTGCGTGCCTCTTCGAAGCGGCGATGCCGTCCCTTCTTCACAGCAAGTCCTCCGTGGGTCGAGTGCGAGACCCTGGCTGCGGCGCTCCTGGATTCTACCGCCGGCACCGAGCTGACGGTCACGGGCACGTACAGGCCCACGACGATCCCGCGCCGGGGCTACGCAGCTAGAACCGCTCCACGCTACCCGATGGGCGCGTGCCCCAGCCACCCGGCACCAGCCGTACCGACGGCACGCCGGCCATTCACCGGGCAGTGCCCCCGACCGAACGCCTGCCGGCGCCCCCGACGCTACCCCGCGCGACCAATGATACCGGCGACACCCCGGCGACACCCCGGCGACACCGGCGACACTCCGGCAATACCGGCGACACCCCGGCGGCCCGGCAGCCCGGCAGCCCACAGACGCCACGCCCGCCCACTGCTCCGACGACGACGCGGACCGCCCGGAACGCGGCCCGCCGAGCGCCACGACACTCCCCGATGGCGGCGCCACTACAGTCGGGGCGTGGCCGAGGAATTCGACGTGACCGCCATGATCGAACGGTTCCGGGCCCGCGCCCGCGCCGTACGCGAACGCGGCATCCCCCCCATCGAGGGCCCCGAGCGCCAGCGCTTCATCGATCAAGCGCAGCTCGACTATATGGACTACGCGATGCTCGGTGACGCGGACGCCGAGCTCAAGGACGGGATCCTGACCCTCAGCCTCGACCTGCGCCCCCCAGACCAACGCGGCTGAGCCGCAGGCGCCATCAGGCGAGCGGCTCCACCGCCGAGGTGGCGTCCGGGGGCGGCACCCGGCGGTTGGCTCAGCCGCCGTAGTTCATCCGGGTGTCGCCCATGGTCAGGATGGCGGCGCCCTCGCCGTCGGCTCCGAACCCGGCATCGACCACCGTGCCGACCACCCAGCAGTGGCTTTGGAGGTCGAGGACGTGCACCACCTGGCAGTCCAGATAGGCGACAGCTCTGTCGAGCACGGGTGCGCCGGTCACCGCGGCGTGGACACCCTCGCCTCGCATCGTCCCGGTTCCTTCGGCGTCGACGACGACCTCGTCGGCGGGCACCGGCTTCGCGAACCGCCGGACCAGCGACCGGTCCTCCACACCCAGCATGCTGAGCGCGAACCTGCCGCCGGTGCGCACGAGCTCCATGGTGACGGCTTTGCGCTCGATACCCACGCCAACCTGGCGCGGCTCGGTGGCCACCTGCGTCACCCAGCTGATGGTCATGAGGTTTCGGTGCCCTCCGGAACTGCTCCCGAGCACGTACAGACCGGTCGGAAGGGCCCACAGGACGCGTCGCCACCGGCGGTCGGCCTCACCTTCACCGGAGCCGTGCAGAGCATCGGCACCCGGACCCGCTGCCAGCGGCAACCCATCAGAACCCGAGCGGGTCACCACCAGCTCCCCCTGGCACGGTCGTGGTCGTCGTCGACGGCACCTGCCCCGTCAGGGCACTGACGTGCTGCACGGCCTGTTCCAGGAAGGCGTCGGCCACGTTGATCTCCGACACCGACCGGTCCAGCTCCGTGACGTCGCTCGGGCTGGCGCCATAGCAGGCGGCGGCCGCCGCCTGGTCGGCTTGATAGGCGTGGTCCAACGCACTCGTGAGCGCTGCATCCGGCGACGGCAGGTTGCCAGCCGCGGTGGCAGCATCGCTCTCGAGCACACCGCACCACGCCTTGAGCGTGCCAGCCCCCGCATGTCGACCGACCGCAGCGGCGATGTGCGTGCCGTCCCCCAAGAGCGTCCCCACCGCCGAGCCGAACCCCGTCGTCGACATCCACTGACCCACCCGGGCACGCTGGCCGGCGGCGGGACCCCCACACCCTGCGGCGCCGACACCGGCCACCAGGATGCCAGCAAGCCACGCTGCCGCCAGGCCGGTGCTCCGAGGTGGCCGGTGCCGGCCCCTTCGGGATGCCGGTGTCATGGGC
>JAJZLP010000046.1:1542-3303 GCA_021803325.1 Actinomycetes bacterium | reverse complement strand
CGTCGTCGGGTTGGTGGCACACGTCACCGGATCGGGCGACCCCGACAGGGTCAGCGCGTCGGAACCCGGGGTCGGCGCCACGACCGCGCCGTGGGCGTCGACCACCGAGGCGGACACCGAAAACCGCTGGCCGACGGCCAGCGACGCCGGCGGGCCCGACGTGACCTCCACGTTCGATGCTGGCCCCACCGGAGGAGCGGGCGACGAGCCGGGCAGGACGGCGATGCCTTCGGCTGCGGCGAGACCGGTCTTGGATCCGGCGATGATGTCGACGGGGGTCGGCGCCGGGGTGCTCGCCAGGTCGGCGATCTGCGTGGACGAGAACTCCTCCACCGACGCGACCACGGTGGACACGCCAGCGCTGAGGAGGGTGACCCACAGGTTGCCGCTGGCGTCGAACGCCACGCCCACGGGGACCGCCGTCGTGCTGGCGGCGACCGACGCAACCGGCGCCAGGTCGACCGAGCCCGTCTTGCCGGCGAGCTCGGCCGCCGAGTACTCGAACACCTGGCTGATGGAGCTTGTTCCGACCGAGCCGCTCACCCAGACGTTCCCGGAGCGGTCGACCGCCAGAGCACCCAGGCTGCCAAAGGGGGTCGGTGTGTCGTTGACCACCAGCGTTGGCACCAGCGCCGTCGTGCTCGCTCCCAGTCCGGCCAGGCTGGCGGCGGAGAACTCGACGATCCGGGTGAACTGGTCGTCAGCCACCCACAGGTTGCCCGAGCTGTCGAACCCGAGGCTGACGGGGAAGGTCACGTCGGTGGCGCCGCCGGCGATCCTCGCTGCCGGCGTCAGGTCGACCGTCCCCGACAGCCCGGCCAGCTGACCAGCCGAGAACTCCGTGATGGAATCGGCGCTGGCGTCGGCGACGAACATGTTGCCGGCCGAGTCGAAGGCGATTCCTGCGCTCTCCTTCAGGCCGGTGTTGGTACCGCCGATCGTGGCGACCGGCTCGGTCGCGGCCGATCCTGCCGTGGTCAGCTGGCTTGCCGAGTACTCCACCACCGAGTTGCCCTCGGTCGTGATCCACACGGCGCCGGTCACAGGGTCCACGGCGTCGAACACCGCTCCGGCGAAGTTCTGGGGTGTCCCACCCTGGGTGATGGTGGTGAGTGGCGCCACGTTCCCCGTGTCGCTCGTCGGGTACGTCGTGATGGAGGGCGCCGTGGTCAGCTTGCTGAGGGCGAGTCCGGTGTTGACCACGACCAGCACCGGGCCCGTCGCCGGCGTGCTGGCGGCGGCGCTGCTCGGGAAGGCCAGGGGGCCGGCGACGCCGGCCGCCATCAGGACTGGCGCCACCAGCCGCAGCGCGCGGCGACCACGACGGGCGAAGCCGGTGCGGGCGCGGTCACCTGCGGCGCCGACGAACCGGCCGGCGCAGTCGCTGTCCGAGCCGGCGTTCGGCTGCCGCTGCGCCACTGGCTGGTGCCGGGCCGCCGACAGCTGGGCGGCCGACAGCTCCTTCGCCGACAGCTGCTTCGCCACCGTGGGCTGCATGCGGTGACCGGAATCGCTGCGTCGATGTGCCTGTCGTCCCATGGTGGCCGGTCCTCACGTCCTCATGGGCGCCTACCGCCGCCCAACGGTTGGTCGGGATCACCATAAAGGGCTACGGAGCGTGAGACAATCAATTTGTGCGCGTTCTGTGGGAAGGTGTTTTTATTGCATTGTGCGCAGCGATAGAACCGCTGTACGTGATCTCTTGTCGGAAATACTCTTGCTGTCATTCCACCCGAAGAGGTTGCTTTCCCACCGGTAGTG
>JAJZLP010000046.1:0-1442 GCA_021803325.1 Actinomycetes bacterium | reverse complement strand
CGGTGCTCCCCGATGTGGCCGACCGGCCGGGTGCAGGCCCACGTGTCGGCAGGCCGGAACCACCGGGCCGGGCAATTGCCGCTCCACCGGGAGGGACCGAGGCCGCCACCACTGTCGCCGGCACCACTGTCGCCGCAACCACTGTCCGCAGTACCGGTCGACACTCCGCCGCCGTCGATCACCGACGGCGTCCAACCCCGACTCTGGTGCATCCGCGTGTCCGCCACGACCACATCATCGGCACGCTCGGATCCGGACTTGAGCGCGCATCGATCTGTTGTGCGTCCGTTGTCGACTCCGACCCCGACGACCCCGGTGACGGCAGCCCCGCCACCCCCGCGGGTCCGGACCACCGGCAGCGCCACCGGTTCGCCGGCACGACACCCAGCGGCGGCGCTGTCCTGCTCGTACACTGCCCACCATCACTCGGGACGGCGCGCGCACGGGCATGCTGGGGACCGCCGCCGGGCCCCGAACGGTTCCGGGTGCCCGTCGGCGGCGGTGGCCGCGTCTGCTGCGGCGGCGACGCGGCCGGGCGGCGTGGACACGGGGCGGCGGGTCGCGCTGGCCGGCGGGCGGTCGCTCCGGCAAGGCGTCGATGCGCCGCTCTCGGCGGGCGCCAGGTGGCCGGTCCCGGTGGCTGTTCTCACGCCGATCGTCGCACCGGTCGCTGAGCCGCACGTCGGCAAGTTCGCGGTGGGGGGCGGACCATCGACTGCTGCCGGGCTCGGGGCGGCGCATACCGCGCTGGGCCCGGGTCGTCACGACCCTGGCCTGGATCGCCGTGTGTGCGCTTGGTGTAGTCATGGTGCTGCGCATGGTGGCGTGGGACGTGGCCTCGCCGCTGGTCATCGCCAATGCGCTCACCCCCGAGCTGTACCTTCCGGCGTGGGTGGTGGCGGCAGTGGCCTTGGCACGCCGGCACCGGGCACTCGGCGTGGCCGCTCTGGTGGTGGTGGCCGGCCAGGTAGCGCTCATGGTGCCCGAGATCACCGCGGCGGGGCCGGTGCCGGCGTGGGCCGCGCACGCCCCCACCCTGCGAGTGCTCGACGCCAACGTCTACCAGGGCAACCCGAGCATGGCCGGCTACGGCCGGGCCATCGCCGCCGACCACCCGGACCTCGTCACCTTGCAGGAAGCCTCCGCTGGCGACCTGGCTCAGCTCCGGCGCTCCGGGGCCCTGGCCAGGCTCCCCCACCGCGTCGAGCTGGCCAGCGGCGGCAGCGCCGCCATGGTCGTCGCCAGCCGCTATCCGCTCGGGCCGACCACGGTACGCACCATGCACGGCGACCCGTACGTGGTCGAGACGTCGGTGCTGCTGCCGTCGGGCACCATGGACCTGTGGGTGGTGCACACCGTGGCGCCACTGCCGTCGACATGGCGGACGTGGTCCGACGAGCTGGCCTCGTTGCAGCGGCTGCTCGCCGACCGGCTCCACCCCG
>JAJZLP010000169.1 GCA_021803325.1 Actinomycetes bacterium | reverse complement strand
CGGAGCTCTCGGGGTGAACGGACACGTCGGGCCGGTCGGACACTCCGGACCGGTCGGACCGGTCGGACACGCTGGGCACGTCGGAAACGCCGTCGTTGCAGACGCCGACGATGCGACCGTCATCGGGGCCGAAGGTGGAGGACGACAACCTCGTTCCCGGGGCTGGCGGGGGTGGCGACCTCGTAGGGGTTGGCGGCTGACGGCCAGCCGACGTAGTGCGCCGTGCTGTACTCGCCCCACGCGACAGCACCGGCGAACGGGATGACGGGCACCTGGTCGACCATGATCTGCTCGAGGCCGTCGAGCGCGACCTGCCGTGCCGCTGGCGTTGCCGCCGCCGCATACTGCGCCAGCAGCGTGTCGGTGCGAGGGTTGCTCCACCGCTCGAAGTTCCCCAGCGCGAGGTGCCCGATCGGCTGGTAGTAGGAGCTGCTCAGCAAAAACCGGTACGTGTAGTACGGGGAGACTGTCGGTTGGCCGGTGGCCGGGAGCTCCACCATGTCGAACGTTCCCTCGGTGACGTCGGCCACGAACTCGGCCAGCGACACGGCGTTGACCGCAACGTGGATGCCGAGCGCGGACAGCTGCTGGGCGATCACCTGGTAGTCCGCCAGGGAATCGGTCCAGCCCGACGGCGCCACCATGGTGATGTCGAACGGTCTGCCGTCAGGTTGGAGCATGGTGCCACCAGGGGTTCGGTGGAACCCCGCTGACGCCAGCAGCGCTGCGGCACCACCGGGGTCGGGATGGTAGGTGAGCGAGGCGTACTGCGGGGCGAGGAACGAGCGGTACAGCGGCAGGGCAAGGCCCGTGGGTGACGTCGCCGCCGGCACCAGGCCCTCCTCACCGCTGGCCACGACCGCCGGTCGGTTGATGGCCTCGCTGATCGCCTGGCGCACGGCGGTGATGTCGAAGGGGTAGCGCGCGTCCTGAGTGAGCAGGAAAGCCTCGCCGTCGGTCGGCGACCAGTACCGGTTGTGCGCGGGATCGCGGGCTACGAACTGCTTCTGCACCTCGGGGATGTACTCGCCGGTCCACTGGAGCTGGCCATGCTCCAGAGCCAGGTTGGCGCTGGCGACGGAGTCGTAGACCACAAAGCGGATCTCGGGCACCTTGGGCAGCCCGGGCTGCCAGTAGTGGGGGTTGCGGTCGAACACCAGGCCCTGCGAGCTGGCCGACGTCAGCAGGTACGGCCCGGTCCCCACGGGGTGGGGGTTGGTGAACGTCAGGGGGTTGGCGCCCTGCCAGCCATGTTTCGGCAGCTGGTACATCGAAGCGATGGCGGGTAGCTCGGCGTATGCCGGGGTCGGGAAGGTGAGCACCACCGTCCACGGCGTCGGCGCTGCGACCGACGTGATGACCGTGCCCCCGGCGAGCACCGGACTGGTCCGCAACAAGGCGAAGGTGAACGCCACGTCGGCGCTGGTGAATGGCCGGCCATCGGACCAGGTGACGCCGTGACGCAGCGCGAACGTGAGCGTCCGGCCACCGTCGGACCAGGTGTACCCGGTGGCAAGCCACGGTTGGACAGCACCGGGCCGGAGGGCGTCGTACTGCAGCAGCGGCTCGTACAGCATCGAGCTGGCGCCGAGCGCGTTCAGGCCGCTGGTGGCGGAGTACGGATTGAAATCCGAGGTGATGGGACCCGACGGGCTGAACGTGACGGTCAGCGGGACCGCGGCTGTCGACGCCGGCCCGGCTGCGGTCCCGGCTGCCTGCGAGCATCCCGAGACGGTCCCCAGTAGGGCGACCGCCGCGCCCACGACCCGCACCCCGGGTGCCTGTGCCGCTCGGCGAGCGCGCCCGTGCACCCGCTCGGGCCATGTCCCGCGTCCACCGGTGTGCCGCCTGCGTGTCATCGATAGCTCTCCATGGTCGTGGTCTCCGTCCCCCACCCCGCCCGTGCAGCGGCAGTCACCACCGGCACTGTGCCGGCAGCACCCGCCCCCACCCGGTCAGCACCCGCCCCCGCCCCGGCAGCACCCGTTCGCCGCCGCGCCGGGTCCGGCTGCGCGTCCACCAGGCGCTGCGTTGCCCGGTGACTGGGATGGCCGAGCACCTGGTCCGTCGGTCCCGCCTCCACCACCCGCCCCGCGTCCATCACGACCACGGTGTCGGCCGTGGACCAGGCGGAGGCGATGTCGTGGGTGATGTGCAGCAGCGCCATCCCGTGCTCGGCACGGAGTGCGTCCAGCATGGCGAGGATCCCGGCCCGGACGGACACGTCGAGCATGGACACCGGCTCGTCCGCGATGAGCACCGCCGGGCGGGCGGCGAGCGCCCTGGCGATGGCAACCCGCTGGCGCTGGCCGCCGGAGAGCGCTCCGGGCAGGCGGTCGAAGACGACATCGGCCTGCAGGCCAACCTGGGTGAGCAGCACGCGGGCGATCTCGTCCGCGGACGCTCCGGTCGCCACGTCCGTGGACCCGGCCGACCACGAGCCCCGGTGGAGGACGACGGCTCGCCGCACGTGGTAGCCCGCGGTGTGCACGGGGTTGAGCGATGCGTAGGGGTCCTGCAGGACGAGCTGCACAGCCCGCCGGTATGCGGCGGTGGCAGCGCGGGTGCGTCCGGCGGGTCGCCCGTCGACGAGGACCCGGCCGTCGTCGGGGAGCTCGAGCCTGGCCAGCAGCCGTGCCACGGTCGACTTGCCGGATCCGCTCGCGCCGACGAGGGCGGTTGCCTGCCCCGCGTGCAGCTCGAGCGACACGCCGTCGACGGCCCGCACCGCGTGGCCCCCGCCGCCCAGATGGCCGGCGACACGTGGCGCCGTGCGCTGCCGGTAGGCCTTGCTGAGGCCGTCGGCGGCCAGCACCGGTCTTGGCGCCGCACCCACGGGCACAGCATGTCGGCGAGCGCTCGCCGGGATCGGTGGCGTTGCCGCCATGCCGTGGACGCCTGTTCCCACCGCAGCGTGTGCCACCGGCGGGGAGGTGGGCCGCGTGGCTGAGGTCACTCGAGCGGCGAGCAGCGCTGCGGTGTAGGGGTGTGCCGGGCACCGGTGGACGTCGGCTGCCGGGCCCACTTCGACGATCTGGCCGGCGTGCAGCACGGCGACGGTGTCGGCCGTCTCGAGGAGGAGCGACAGGTCGTGGGTGACGAGGACCACGGCGAACCCGATCTCGTGGTGGAGGCGCAGGACCTCGTCGACGACGGCTCGCTGGGTGACCGTGTCGAGCGCGGTCGTCGGCTCGTCGAGCACGACCAGATCGGGGCTCAGGAGCAGAGCCATGGCGATCAGGACGCGCTGGCGCATTCCGCCGGACAGCTCGTGCGCATAGGAACGGAGATGCCGCCGGTCCAGCCCGACCAGCTCCAGCAC
>JAJZLP010000258.1 GCA_021803325.1 Actinomycetes bacterium | reverse complement strand
GAGCTTGGCGATGGCCGATGCCCCTGTGGCGAAGGTGGAGACCAGCAGGTCGGGTGGCTCCGCGTGGAAATGACGGCGCAAGGCGGGAACCAGCTTCGCGGTGGCGGCCCGGTCCATGGCGCCGGCCAGGGCGCTGCCCGGGCGCAGGTGGGCGAAGTGAAGGCCGTCGTACAGGGTGGGAATGCCCAGCAGGTGGCGGAACGCCCAGTCCCCGGCACGGGCGCCCACCGGGCCGAGCAGCGACATGCAGTCGAGCACCTCGGGATGGAAGCCCATGTCGGCCAGGCTCGCGGTGACGACCTCGGTGACCACATGGTGGCCCAGGCCGAGGCTGCCGGTGAGCACCACGGCGCGACGCGTCGTCGCAGATCGGCTGGTCGCCGGCCCACTTGGACTCGAGGGGCGCCGGAACCGACGACGAGGAGTGCTCGGAGCGCTCGGATCCAGCCGGTGGCCGTCCAACGTCATCGGGTGGGCGACCGCTCCCGCGATCCAGGCCGTCACCTCAGGAGGTGTACCTGACAGCCGGGCGGTCCAGGTGAGCGCGTTCGTGGTGGTCGGCCCGTGACGCGACGGCGGCCAGCAGCCCGATGACCCCCAGGCCCTCCCAGGGCATGGGCGCTCCGGCGGCCAGGTGCGGGACAGTGGCCATCCCGGCGATCACGGCCATCGCTCCCGACCATCGCAGCACGGTGGACGTGTGCATCCGTCGCAGCGCCAGCTGGCGTTCCAGGGGCCACGCCGCGTCGACGATGGCGTCGGCCGCCTCCAACAGGCTGTCCTCGGGCTCGCCCATGGCGCCTCCTGTGGTCCGGCAGATCCGATTGGTGGTCCGCAGGTCCGATCGTGTCGCCCGATGTGCGCCCGGGGCCGGCGGCCCGGGCTCGGCGTCGGGCGACAAGGACAAACCTATCCCTCACCGGCGTCCAACTTGCGTGCCGGCGCCGGTGTCGTCACTGTTGGTGGTCTGAGGTTGTGGCTCCCGGCTCGTGCAGAAACCGGGCACGTGCAGGGACCCGGTGCGCACACCGACGGAGCATGCGACGAAGGGACAGGCCATGGGCGTCACGCGGTTCGGACTGCAGATCCCGACCTTCACGATCCCCGGGGTGGCAACCGCCGACCTGTTCGAGCGGGTCGCCGGTGTAGCCGTCACCGCCGAAGAGGCGGGCTTCGACTCGGTGTGGGTGATGGACCACTTCTACCAGATCGTGAACGTCGGACCTCGGACGGACCCCATGCTCGAGGCGTACACGCTGCTGGGCGCGCTGGCGGCGCGCACCCGGCGCGCCAGTCTCGGCACCATGGTCACCGGCGTCACCTACCGCAACCCCGCGCTGCTGGCCAAGATGGTCACCACGCTCGACGTGGTGTCGTCGGGCCGGGCCATCCTCGGCATCGGCGCGGCATGGAACGATGACGAGCACCACGGTCTCGGCTTCCGGTTCCCGCCGGTGGGCGAGCGCATGGACCGCTTGGAGGACGCGCTGCGGATCTGCCGAGCCATGTTCACCGAGACCGCCCCGACCGTGCATGGCACGCACCACTCGATCGATGGCGCGTTGAACGAGCCACGCCCGGTCCGTCCTGGTGGCATCCCGATCCTCGTCGGCGGGACCGGCGAGCGCCGCACCCTGCGGCTGGTGGCGCAGTACGCGGACGCGTGCAACCTGTTCGGCGACGTGGAGACCATGCGGCACAAGCTGGCGGTGCTGGACCGGCACTGCCAGGACGTGGGGCGCGACCCGGCGGAGATCACCCGGACTCGGCTGGGCGGCCTCGTCGTGGCGGACACCACCGCCGAAGCCGAGCGCCGGGCCCGGGAGATGGCCGAGGCTCGGGGCATGGACCCCGACCGCGCCCGCTGGTACCTGATCGCCGGGGATCCCGACGCGGTGTGCGAGCAGGTGTCGACCTATCTCGACGCCGGGTTGGACGGCATGGTCTTCAGCATGCACCAGACCTACGATCTCGACGCGGTGCGCCTCGCCGGCACCACCCTTTCGGGGGCCTTCGGGTCGTAGGCCGCTGTGCTCAGCCGGTCCGCCCGGAGCGGAATTCCGCCAGCCATCGATCGAACTCGCTGGCCACGATGCGGGTGCCGGTGAGCCCGTCGGCCTCTGACGATGCCAAGAAGACGATCGGCGGGCCCATGATCTCGGGGCGCAGCAGTGCGTGGCGAGCCTCGTCGGGCAGGCTCTCGGGGATCATGCCGGTGTCGGTCGCTCCGCCGGGAAGCAGGACGGCGACGGTGACGCCGAACGGCCGGAGGTCCTCGGTCATGATCCGACTGAGCGATTCGGATCCGGCGCGCGACGGCCCGTAGGGGACGAACCCCTGGCGGCTCATGGTCTGGTGGTTGATCGACACGTTCACGATCCGGCCACGGTGCCGTTGCGCCATGTGCGGGGCGAACGCCCGGGCCACCAGGAAGTAGCCGGTGAGGTTGGTGGCGACCACGTCGCTGAAGCGCTCGGGCGTCACGTCGAAGAACGGCATGGGGTGGTCGAAGAACCTGGGGTTCACGGTCCGCATGCCGATCCCGGCGTTGTTGACCAACAGGTCGATGCCGTCCAAGCGGGCGATGGCGTCGTCGGCGGCCGATGCCACCGACACCGGGTCGCGGACGTCGACGGGCAGGGCGACAGCGCGCAGGCCGCGACTGCTGCGGGCGGCGACCGCATCGTCGAGGCGGGGGCCGGGCCGGCTGGCGAAGGCGACGGTCGCCCCGGCGGCCAGCAGGGCATCGGCCATGGCGGCGCCCAGCCCGCTGGTCGCGCCGGTCACCACGCAGCGCACGCCGGACAGGTCGGCGGGGTGGGTGGCGGACGGATTGCCGGCGTGGCCGACGGACGGATTGCCGACGCTGTCGGCGGGTGGATCGCTCATGCCTGCCGTTCTATCCGACGCCGACGCTCGGGTCCGGGCAAGCGGGTGGCGAAGGCCGCTGCCACTGTCGCCCGGTTCGAGGCTCGTGACGGGTTCGAGGCAGGTGGCCTGTTCGGGGAGCGTGGCCTGTCCTTGGCAGGTGGCCTGTTTGGGGAGCGTGGCCTGTCCGAGGCACGTGACCTGTCCGAGGCACGTGGCCTGTCCGAGGCAGGTGGCCTGTTCGGAGAGCGTGGCAACCCGTGGGCTGGCGGGACCGTCTCGGGTCGTAGGCTGCCCCGGTGCGCGCGCAGCATCACGCAGGTGGGATCGTCACGTGGCGGTTCGCGGTGGACGGTCCCGACGTGACTGCCGTGTTCACCACGCGCCACGGCGGGTGCAGCAGCGGCCCCTACGCGGGGCTCAATCTGGCGTACCACGTGGGGGACGACCCGGCGTGC
>JAJZLP010000100.1 GCA_021803325.1 Actinomycetes bacterium | reverse complement strand
TCGGCGCGCTGGTGGCCCAGCGGGCGCTCGCCTTCGGCATGCGGCTCTGCGCGTACGACCCGTATGTCTCCCCGGAGCGAGCCCGGACGATGGGGGTGGAGCTGCTGCCGCTCGACGAGCTGGTCGCAGAGGCGGACTTCCTGACCATCCACCTGCCCAGGACAGCGGAGACCAAGGGGCTCATCGGTCGCGACCTGCTGGCGAAGGTCCGGCCCGGGCTGCGGATCGTGAACGCGGCCCGCGGCGGCATCCTGGACGAGGAGGCACTGGCCGACGCCATCGCTTCGGGCCAGGTGGCCGGCGCCGCCCTCGACGTGTTCGCCACCGAGCCGTGCACCGACTCGCCGCTGTTCGCCCTGCCTGGCGTGGTGGTAACCCCGCATCTCGGTGCGTCGACCGCAGAGGCGCAGGACAAGGCCGGCGTGACCATCGGTGAGCAGGTGGTGCTGGCGCTGGCCGGCGATTTCGTCCCCTATGCCGTCAACGTGGCGGCGGCCGAGGTGTCCGAGACCGTCCGCCCCTACCTCGGCCTCGCCGAGCAGTTGGGCCGGAGCCTCGCCTGCCTGCACGACGGCATGCCGGACCGGCTCGAGGTCGAGTACCAGGGCGGGCTGGCCGGAGCCAACACCGCCATCTTGACCCTCGCCGTGCTGAAGGGACTGTTCGCGGCGGGTACCGAGGAGCCCGTCTCCTACGTGAACGCCCCCCAGCTGGCCGCCGAGCGGGGCCTGGAGATCCGCGAGGTGTCCGCCTCGACGGCGCGGGACTTCGTCAACCTGATCACCGTGCGCTCCGACCAGCACGCGCTGGCGGGGACCCTCGCAGGGACCCGGGCCGAGCCGCGGTTCGTGATGGTGGACGACCACACCGTGGAGGTGCCGCCGGCCGAGCACATGCTGGTGGTGCGCAACGACGATCGCCCGGGCATGATCGGGGTGGTGGGCGCCGCCCTCGGCGCTGCCGGTGTGTCCATCTCGTCGATGGCGGTCGGGCCGGCACGGACGGGCAACACCGCGCTCATGGTCCTGTCCACCGACCGGACCATCGCCGACGAGACCGTCGTCGTGCTCCAGCAGAGCGACGGCATCCTCGACGTGCACCGGATCGGCATCTGATCCCTGCCCGAGGCCGCCTGCCGGGCCTGGGTGCCAGGCGGGCGGCCTTTGGTCGGGTGCCTGCGACGTCACCTCGAACGGCTGGGATCGCCGTAGTTCGCCTCCCCGACGCGAAACCATGACACAGGGTTCATGCGGTGTTCACCGATCCATCGCGCACACGACGAGATCGGTTCACCTGGCGTCGGTACATTGCGGGCGTGCAGAACCCATATGACACGGATCGAGCTTTCGACGGCGGTGCGGGCGGGAGCACAGCAGTAGGCGCGGGCCGAAGGACAGCGGCAGGTGCGGGCGGGGACGCAGCAGCGACGACGTCCACGCCGGTCATCGAGGCGGAGCGTCAGGGCCGTCAGCGCACGGCCCGCTCGCGCACGGCCCGCTCGCGGAGCCGGGCCATGGCCATGGCCATGGCCTCCGTCGCGGTGGCTTCCGGTGCCGCGTTGGCCGCATGCTCGTCGAACAGCGGCTCGTCGGCCACGGCGGCGGCAACGACGCTCCCCAAGGTCCCCTTGGTCGTTTACGCCGCCGAGGGGTACGACCAGGCTGAGGTGAACGCGTTCCAGGCGGCCACCGGCATCCAGACCGAGCTGGTCGACCACAGCACCGGGACCCTCCTGGCCAAGATCCAGGCCGAAGGCAACCACCCGCAGTGGGGCGTGCTGTGGACCGACGGCGACGCTGCCTACGCCGCCCTCGACCAGCAGCACATGCTGGTTCGGGGCTTCGAGCCGACCACCGGGACGCTCACGTCGCTGGGGAGAAAGGTCGTCCCCAAGGACAAGAGCTACATCCCGACGGGCCTGACCGTCGCCGGCGCCATCATCTACAACAGCCAGACGGTGACGAACCCGCCCACGTCGTGGACCCAGCTCACCGGTGCGCAGTGGAAGGGTGCGGTCGGCATGAACAACCCGGCCATCTCCGGGCCCACCTACAACGTGGTGGCGGGCATCATGAACCAGCTCGGGGGCGTCAGCCAGGGCGAGAAGTTCTTCTCGCAGATGGCGGCCAACGGCCTGCACATCTTCCCCACCAACAAGGTGACCCTCACCGCGCTCCTGCAGGGCCAGATCAAGCTGGCCGTCGTGCAGAACTCGGCTGGCATCGGGTTCGAGTACAAGTACCCACAGCTCAAGGTGGCGTACCCGACCAAGGTGACCGACCTCCCCAGCGTCATCGGGATCGACGCCAAGGTGTCGAAGGCCGAGCAAACCGAGGCCGAGAAGTTCGCCAACTTCGTGTACTCGCCAGCCGGCCAAAAGGTGATGCTCTCCGGCGACCCGCATGGCGACTCGCTGTTCTTCCCGATCATCACGGGGACGTCGCAGCACTCGCTGGTTCCCCAGCTGTCCAGCCTCCCGATCCAGTTCATCAATCCGTACGTGTGGGGCCCACGTGAGGGAACGATCAACCAGTGGTTCACCGCCAATGTGGTGAACGGGTGACCCTGTCCCACCACGGGGAACCGGAGTTGTGTCTGCAGGGCAGCGTGGCGCTGTCTCCTGACGTGGCGCTGTCTCCTGACGTGGCGCTGTCTCCTGACGTGGCGCTGTCTCCTGACGTGGCGCTGTCTCCTGACGTGGCGCTGTCTCCTGGTACGACGCCGCAGGCGTCTGCACCGGGGGACGCGCCGGCGCCGCGCCGAGTGTCGAGGCTGTGGTCCGCGCGTACCAGCGCCGGCCGTGTCGCCGTCGCCGTGGTGGTGGTCGTACTGCTGGTGGTCCCGTCACTGTGCTTCCTGGTGCAGGCGGTGTCGCCCCGCCTGTTCGGCCAGGGCGGCGCCTGGCTCACCTGGTCGAACGTGTCGCAGGCCGTGCACGACGGCCTCGGCCACGCCATGGTCGACACCCTGATGGTGTCGCTGGCGGCCGCGCTCATCGGCACGGTGGCAGCAGCGGGGCTCGCCGTCGTGGCGGAGCGGACCACGGCAGCGCGTCGCCGCTTCTTCGTGCTGGGCTTGTGGGCGGTCCTGCTCTGCCCGTCCTACCTGATCGCCGTGGGTTGGGAGGAGATCGTCCTGCGGTCGGGGCTGCTCGGCGCGGCCGGACTGTGGAGCGCCGGGGTCCAGCACCTGGTGATGGGCCCGGTCGGCGTGGCGCTCGTGCTGGGTCTGAAGGGAACGCCGTTCGCCTACTTCGCGCTGGCTCCGTCGCTGGCGGCTGTCGGCGGCGACCTGGAGCACGCAGCCCGAGTGCACGGCGGCGGTCGGACCGCGGTCGTGCGCACGGTGGGGCCCATCCTGCTCCCGGC
>JAJZLP010000236.1 GCA_021803325.1 Actinomycetes bacterium | reverse complement strand
CGATGGTCGACGAGCTCGGTCCCGACGTGGTGCTGATGGATCTGAGGATGCCGGTCATGGACGGTGTCGACGCCACCGTCGCCATCCGGGCCCGTCACCCGGGGACCCACGTCGTCGTCCTCACCACCTACGCCGACGACGAGTCGGTGATGGCCGCCATGAGCGCCGGTGCTTCGGGGTACCTCACCAAGGACGCGACCCGCGACGACATCCGCAGGGCCCTCGAGGCCGCGGCGGCCGGCCAGGCGGTGCTCGACGGCGCGGTCCGGGCCACCCTGGTCCGGGCGGCCGCCGCCGGAACGTCCCGTGCCGCTCCAACGGGCCGGCCGTTCCCGGACGGGCTGACCGACCGGGAGGGGGAGGTCCTCGCGCTGATCGCCCAGGGCCTCTCGAACAGCGAGATCGCCTCGCGCCTGTTCGTCGCCGAGGCCACTGTGAAGACCCACATCAACCGGATCTTCGCCAAGACGAGCAGCCGGGACCGGGCCCAGGCCGCCGTCTACGCGCATGAGCACGGGCTGGTCGGGGGTCACACGGCTCCACGGCGCTGACAGGTCGGTCTCTGGGATCAGCCATCGATCGGTGCTGCCCCGGCGGCCGTCCGCACAGGCCCGAGTGCTCCCACTCAGGGATCTGAGATGACCCACCTACTCCTCACCCGGGGACAGCATCTGTGCCGGCGGCGGCCCATCACCGCTGCCTCGGTGGGTCGACCTGCGTACGATCTGGCGTGCGGGCACGCTCACCCAACGACCTCGGACGAGGAGCCGGATGAACCAGGACCACTGGATCAAGACGAGGACGCCGGAGTCCCGCGCCCTGGTCGAACAGGTCAAGGTGGCAACCCGGCTCTCGGCCGAGCTCAGCTCCCACTGCATGGACGAGCCCGACGCCATCCGGACGCTCTTCGAGGAGCTGATCGGCAAGCCCGTCGGAAAAGCGTTCACGCTGATCCCTCCCTTCTACGCCGACCACGGCCCGAACATCACCGTCGGTCACACCGTGTTCATCGGGCCCAACTGCTCGTTCACCGGCCACGCGCCCATCGACATCGCGGACGAGGTGATGATCGCCCACAAGGTGAACCTCGTGACCTCGGGGCATCCGGTCGAGCCAGGACGACGGCGCGAGTACATCACCGCAGCACCGATCTCGCTTGGTCCGAACGTGTGGATCGGGGCGGCGGCGACGGTGCTGCCCGGCGTGCGCATCGGGGAGGGCTCCGTCGTCGCTGCGGGTGCAGTCGTCACGCGGGACGTCGCCCCGGCGACGCTCGTCGCCGGTGTCCCCGCGCAGGTCGTCCGGACGCTCTAGCGCCGTGCCGCGGTCGGACCGACCCGGCTGGCGGCACACACCCCACGGCGCTCGGCACGCACCTCACCGGGTCGACACCGACCATGCGGAGACGGCATCACGCCGCAAGCTGGTACGATGTCCGCAGCCGAAACGCCTGGCAACCATGCCGGCGTCAGCTCACTGATACCGAGTGGAGTTCTCCTCAGGTTGCGGTGCGCGACCTCGAGAACGGAGTCTCCGGTGACCTCAGTAGCCCTGGGCGCAGACGCGCCCGCCCCTCCCCACGCCGACCTGCGGGTCGTCCCGCCCGCCGAGCAGGGATTCGACCAGCTCGGTGTGCCGGCCGACCTCTGCGACGCCCTCGCCCGGCTCGGCATCTCGGCCCCGCTGCCCATCCAGGCAGTGACCGTGCCCGACGCACTGTCCGGTCGGGACGTATCGGCCAAGGCGCCGACGGGCTCGGGCAAGACACTCGCCTTCTCGGTGCCACTGGCTGCCCGGGTGTCACGGGCCGGAGCCCGCAAGCCCCGGGGGTTGGTCCTTGCGCCGACCCGGGAGCTCGCCACCCAGATCGCCGACACCCTCCGTCCACTGCTGGCCCCGCGCAAGCTGCGCGTCCACACCTTCTTCGGTGGCGTCGGCTTCGGAGGCCAGCGCAGCGCCCTGGCCCGAGGCGTCGACGTCGCCGTGGCCTGTCCCGGCCGGCTCGAGGACCTGATGCGGCAGCGGGCCATCGATCTCTCCGATGTGGAGCTCGTCGTCGTGGACGAGGCAGACCGGATGGCCGACATGGGGTTCCTGCCAGCCGTGCGCCGGATCCTCGACGCGACGGCGCCTGACCGCCAGACGCTCCTGTTCTCGGCGACGCTCGACGGGGCCGTGGACGTCCTCGTCCGTAGCTACCAGCGCGATCCGGCCCGTCACGAGGTGGCGACTCCCGAGGATGACCTCACCAAGGTGACGCACCGGTTCGAGCCGGTGGCCCTGTCCGACCGGACGGCCGTGTGTGCCGAGCTGGCCGGCGAGGGTGGGTCGACCATCGTCTTCGTGCGCACCAAGCACGGGGCCGACCGGCTGGCCAGGCAGCTCACCCACAGCGGGGTGCCGGCCGAGCCGATCCACGGTGGCCGGAGCCAGGGTCAGCGTGAGCGCACGCTTGCGTCGTTCCGTTCGGGCCGGGTGGGCGTGCTGGTGGCGACCGATGTCGCCGCCCGAGGGATCCACGTGGACGGGGTGGCCCGGGTGGTCCACTACGACCTCCCGGCAGACGCGAAGGACTACGTCCATCGTTCGGGCCGGACGGCTCGGGCCGGTGCGACCGGCACGGTCATCGCGTTGGTGCCGCCGGAGCAGCGGGCCGCGGCTGCCGCCCTCAAGCGAGCTGTCGGGCTCGGCGGGTCAGAGCACCCGGGAGATGCGAGCGCCGGAGCAGGCACCGGCCAGCGGCGCCGGCAGGTGCCCGCCAACCAGCGGCGCCGGCAGGTGCCGGCCAACCAGCAGCGCAGCTCGTCAGGCGCCGGCAGGAATTCTGCGGCCCGGAGCCGGTTCGGCGAGCGATCCACGGCTGGCGGTGCGGGCGGTCAAAGTGCCCGGAGGGACGGGCAGCAGCAGGCGGGCAGCACGCAGGGCGGCGCTCGCCGATCGTCCCAGGGCGGTGTCGGGCAGACCGAGCGTGCCGGGCAGACGGAGCGTGCCGGTCGGGCAGAGCGCACCGGGCGGACCGAGCGTGCCGGGAGGACCGAGTGGACTGCCGGCGGGCGGACCAGCGGCCGGCCCGTCCGCGGGAAGGGTCACCAGCACGCCGGATCGTCACGCCGGGCAGCGCCTTCGGGCGGCACCCGGGGTCGCTGAGCAGGGAGCACCCGGCCTGGCCTGGACAGGCCGGGTGCCATCCGGCAGTGGGGCGGCACTGGGGTGGGATCGACCGCTGCCGTAGGATCTGCGCCGTTGCCGGCAATGGTGCCGCGACAGATCGAAAGGGCAACCCGTGAAGCTCTCGATGGTGCTCAACTACGCAGGCGATCCGAAGTCGGCCGCAGCCGAAGCGCGCGACCTCGAATCAGCCGGCGTCGACATG
>JAJZLP010000349.1 GCA_021803325.1 Actinomycetes bacterium | reverse complement strand
GGTTCGCCAGCCCGGGGAGTCAGCCGCCGATACCGCTCGGGCTCGGGGGAACGTCGACGGCATGCTCCTGCAACGCCGCGAGTGGCACGATGTCGAGCGCACGCTCATGCGTTGCCGCCAGGACCACGAAGCAGGCAGCGCCGTCGAGGTGGGCCCGCAACCAATTGGCGGCCGTGACGCACCACCGGTCGCCGGGAACCAAGCCCGGGAACCGGAATTGCGGCACCGGAGTCACCAGGTCGTTCCCGATCCTGCGCTGGTGGTCCAGGAATTCGGCGGTGACGACACCGCAGATGGTGTGGCTGCCCACGTCCTCCGGCCCGGTGCGACAGCACCCGTCCCGGTGGAAGCCCGTGACGGGGTCCGTTCCGCACGGTTCGAGCTCGCCACCCAGCACGTTGCGCTCTGGCACCCGTGCAGTATCGCTCACACCGACAGCCTGTCCGCAGCCTGGCAGGTCCTGTCGCTCCGGTGGAACCGAGCCCGCACAGGCTTGCCGATCCAGCTCGGTCTCATTTCCAACGGAAGTGGACCAGGACGTGACCGTGATTGTGCTGGTCCTTCTCGACGCGGTGGATGAGCGCCTTCACGTCCTTGCGGTCGAGGAACCGCAGCACACGCTTGCGCAGCTGACCCGACCCCTTGCCCGGGATGATCTCGACGAGCTTGGCGTGCGTGCGAACCGCCTGGTCGATCACGTCCTCCAAGGCCCGATCGATCGCCGCTCCCTGGTCGTAGATGTCGTGGAGGTCGAGTGTCAGCTTCATCGGTGCTCCGGCCTCTTCCAACGACGATGGTTCCAACGACGATCGCCCACCGGGTGCACGGACCCACCGGTCGGCACCCGGTGGACCCCAGCATGGCTCGCCCCGGCGGCCCTGACCAACGCGTCCGGGACACCGGCACACCGGCACACCGGCACACCGGGAGCCCACCTGTCAGCGCACCAGGCACGCTCGATCCGGGCGCCGCGCCACCTGCGCACCAAGCGTCCTAGGCTCTGAGTCATGATTGGTGCCACAACATCGGCGGGCGCGACGAGTGCCATCGAAGCGTTGGTTGTGCTCGCGATGTATTGCGTGGTCGCCGTGGTCGTGTACCGCTCGTCAAACCGCATCCGGCTGGCGACAGGATCCACCCCGTGGGGCCTGCCCACCTGGCTGTGGGTCCTGGCGGTCCTCCTGTTCCTTCCGCTGAGCCTCGTGTACCTCCTGGCGTGGGTCACGGCTTCGCGCCAGATCCCACCGCGCGCCGGCCCATGGACCCAGGGCCAGCCCGGCTACGGGCCCCCCGGTTACGGACCCCCCGGTTACGGACCTCAGGGCCAGGGACCCTACGGCTACGGACCCCCCGGTCAACCCGGCTACGGACCTCAGGGCCAGCCCGGCTACGGACCCCCCGGTCAACCCGGCTACGGACCCCCCGGCCAGGTTCCGAGCCATCCGGGACCGATGCCGCCGGAAGGCGGTCCGCCCGCCGGGTGGGTACCTGGCGCATGGCCTGCTGGCCCGACGTCACCCCCAGGGGAGACCCCGGTGCCCGGCCAGGCACCCCCGCTGCCCGGCCCGTGGGCACCACAGCCCTGGGTGCCGCCAGGTCCCGGGGTGGGAGACACGACCGGCCCCGCAGGCGCGTCGGGTCCGCGCGGCGCTACCGGCTGGCCCGGTTGGCACCAGCCGGCCAGCCCAGCTGGACCGGGAACCGCTCCACAAGGACCCGTGGCGCCGTGGACACCTCAAGCGCCGTTCCAGGCACAAGGTCTCGCCTTGCCGCCCAGCATGACGTCAGGGTGGTACGTGGACCCGACGGAGCGGCACTTCGTCCGGTACTGGGACGGGGCACGATGGACCGACCAGGTGTCAACGGGGGGAGTCCAGAGCATCGACCCCATCGACGCCTCGGGCCAGTCCCAAGACCAGCAGCCCAGCAACCCCAGCCAGGTCCAGAGCCAGCAGCCCAGCACGACCCCGGGGACCTGAGCCCGAGGTTCGAAGTGCCCAGCAGGGCCGGTGGGCATAGCCTGGCACGGTGTCCACGACCGAGATGACGACCGCCGAAGCGCTGGCCCGCCGCGTCAACGAGTTGCTGGCCACCCATCCCCCGTCGACGACACCCCCAGCAGAGTTCCTCGGCGCTCGCTTCGATGCTGGCCTGGCCTGGGTCTGGTTTCCCGAGGGCGACGGCGGGCTCGGTCTGCCACCAGACCTGCAGGGCGCGGTGGAACGCCAGCTCCGGCACGCCAACGCACCCGACGAGTCGGCGCGCAACGTCATCGGGTACGGCATGGGTGCACCGACCGTCATGACCCACGGCACGCCCGAGCAGCGTCGGCGATGGCTTCGGCCGATGTTCACGTGCGAAGAGATCTGGTGCCAGCTGTTCAGCGAGCCGGGCGCCGGGTCGGACGTCGCCGGCCTGGCGACACGGGCAGTGCGCGACGGAGACGAGTGGGTCGTGAACGGGCAGAAGGTCTGGACGACCCTTGCCCACACCGCCCGGTGGGGCATGCTGGTGGCCCGGACCGATCCCGACCTGCCCAAGCACCGGGGCATGACGTACTTCATCGTGGACATGCATGCCCCGGGCGTCGACGTTCGGCCTCTGCGGCAGATGACCGGCGACGCGGAGTTCAACGAGGTGTTCTTCACCGATGTCCGCGTCCCCGACGCATACCGGCTCGACGAGGTCGGTGCCGGCTGGCGGGTGGCGACCACCACGCTCATGAACGAGCGGGTGGCGATCGGGGGCGGCGTTCCTCCACGCGGCGCCGGTCCGATCGGCGAGGCGGTTGCCATCTGGCGTGATCGTCCGAGGGGATCGGCCGCTGACCTCGACCGTCTGATGCGGCTGTGGGTCGAAGCCGAGGTCGCCCGGCTCACCAACCAGCGCGCCCGGCAGCTTCGACAGGTCGGCACGCCCGGCCCGGAAGGATCGGTGGCCAAGCTGATCTCTGCCGACCTCAACCAGCGCATCTACGAACTGTGCGTCGACCTGCTGGGCATGGACGGCACCTTGTCGCCGACCGGTTACGTCATGCGGCGGCCCGAGCGCGCCGGGTTCGTCGGCGAGGACGCCCGCTGGTCCTTCCTGCGGTCCCGGGCCAACACGATCGAGGGCGGCACGTCTGAGATCATGCGGAACATCCTGGGCGAGCGGGTGCTGGGGCTTCCAGGCGAACCTCGGGCCGACAAGGATCGGCCCTGGTCGGAGATCCCTCGCAACTGAGCTGGACCGCCGCCTAGGGCTGCACGTGGGGCGGCGTCCGGGCTGGAGCGCCAGGTCCGGGCACATCCGGCAGGTCGGGCTCATCCGCAGCGCCGGTGGCGGGCACATCCGGATACCGCCAGGGCTGGATCCTCGTGCTTGTCTATGTACCAGGCCGTGCGCCGAGGAGACCGCCGGCCTGGG
>JAJZLP010000154.1 GCA_021803325.1 Actinomycetes bacterium | reverse complement strand
TGTTCCATGACTACACGCACCTGCAGTTCCTGGTGGCGGGGTACCTGATGTGGTCGGTGGTCATCGGCGTGGATCCCACCCGCTGGCGTCTGTCGTACCTGGGGAAGATCGGCTTCCTCGCTGTCGGCGTCCCCATCAATGCGGTGCTCGGCATCAGTCTCACCACCTCCAGGATCTCGATCGCGCCGGCGTTCCATTCCGTGACCGACACCCACATAGGCGGATCGATCCTGTGGGTCGCGGGCGAGCTGGTGTCGCTCGCCGCCATCAGTGTGCTCGCGTTCCGGTGGATGCAGTACGAGGAGCGCCAGGCGGTTCGTGCCGACCGCCGGGCCGACGCCGAGGCGGCACGAGCAGCGTCCTCCGTCGTGGCTGGTGGCATCCCCAGCGCTGATGGGGCTGCCGGTGTGGCGGGCCTGGTCGCCGGCTCTGCCTCGGCCGGTGCGGTCGCGGGTCCGACATCGGCAGCGCCCGTCACCATGCCTGACCCTGGGGGGGCATGACCCGGTGACGCACGCCCCCCTCTTATACGCGTTCACGCTCGGGTTGGTCGCCGCCGTCAACCCGTGCGGGTTCCCGCTCCTGCCCGCCTACCTGACCGGGTTCGTCGGTCGCGATGCCGACCGGTCGTGGTCGGTGCGCACGGCCCGGGCGCTCGGCTCGTCGGCCGCGGTGACCGTCGGGTTCGTGGCCGTCTTCGCCCCCCTGGGTGCGCTGGTCGCCGCTGGTGCGGACGTGGTCCTCGGCTGGGTGCCGTGGGCGATGATCCCCTTCGGTGTCGCGCTGGTCGGCGTCGGGGTGTGGACGCTGGCGGGCCGGACCGTCAAGCTGCGCCTGCCCGCGATCCCTTCGGGTCGGGGCCGCGGCCCAGTGGTCGGCATGGTGCTGTTCGGCGTCGCCTACGCCGTGGCGTCGTTGTCGTGCGCCCTGCCGGTTTTCGTGGCCGGGGTGTCGGGGTCGTTCACCCGCGACGGTGTAGTCAGCGGGGTGGCCGCCTTCGTCGCCTACGCGGTGGGCATGGGCCTGCTCCTGGCGGTGGCAGCGTTGGTCGTCGCCCATGCCGGCGCACCCGCGCTGCGCCGGGTGCGCCGGATCGGTCCGCTGCTGCAGCGGCTGGTGGGTGCTGTGCTGGTGGTGGTGGGCGCCTACCTGGTCCTGTACTGGGCCAGCGATGTCGCCGACCCGTCGTCCACCCCCGGGGTCGTCCGGGTCGTCGAGCACGTGCAGTCGATACTCGTCGCATGGTTGTCGAGCGCGCCGAGGGCGATCGGGCTGGTGCTCGGGGCGGGCGTGGTGGCGTCGCTCGGTGTGGTGGTGACGACCCGGTACCGCCCGCCGGTGCCGCCCGCCGGACGAGGAAGCCGAGG
Organism: Actinomycetes bacterium; assembly: GCA_021803325.1. Lineage (GTDB taxonomy): Bacteria > Actinomycetota > Acidimicrobiia > Acidimicrobiales > UBA8190 > JAJZYI01. The sequence goes on along the minus strand of JAJZLP010000154.1, from coordinate 2,051 downwards.
CGGGACCGCCGCCGACGAGGTCGTCGATGCCTGATCGCAGCCCGTCGGAGCAGGCTGGGGGCGGCGATGTGCGCGCGGCGCGGGCGAAGCAGCGCGACCCAATGTCGCCGCGGGCCCGGCAGGTACTCGCCGCGGGCGTCGGGGTGGTTGTCGCTGCCGTGCTCGCCGCCGTGCTCTTTGCCGGGCGGGCTCCGGCGTCGAGCGCGGACGTGGCTCCGGGCATCTCGCCGTCGGAGGCCAAGGTCCTCACCTTGGACGCCTTCGGGTCGGGGAGCGCGACGCCGGCGCCCGCTTTTACGCTCACCGACCAGAACGGCCGGGCGGTGTCGCTGTCGAGCTTCCGGGGCAAGGCGGTGGTGCTGTCGTTCAACGACGACCAGTGCCCGGACCTCTGCCCGCTGCTGGCGCAGGACATCGTGGCGGCGCACCACGACCTGGGCCGGGCCGCGGCGCACGTCGTCTTCCTGTCGGTGAACGTCAACCCGTACTACCCGCAGGTCTCGGCGGTGAAGGCCTGGACCGACGCCCATGGGCTCGGCGGTCTCGCAGACTGGGTGTTCACCACCGGCACCCCGGCGCAGCTCGCCGCCGTGTGGAAGCTGTACGGCGTCGACGTGCAGCTCAACCCGACCACGCGGACCGTCGTCCACTCGACCGGCCTGTACTTCGTCGGTCCCAGCGGCCACCAGCGGGCGTTCGGTCAGTTCGGCACCAACGTGGCTGACACCGCGGTGTTCGGCCACGGGATGGCCCAGATGGCCGTCGACCTGCTCCCGGCCTCGGAGCGTGTGCCCGTCGCCGGGCCGTCGGCCGCTCCGGCGTCCGCCGGGGGCGCGACCCTCGGTGCGCCAGCTCCGGCGTTCGACCTGCCGGCGCTCGCCGGCGGGGGCCACCGGTCGCTGGCTGGCGATCACGGGCACTACACCGTCGTGAACTTCTGGGCCAGCACCTGCACGGCCTGCGTCGGCGAGATGCCCGCCCTGGAGCAGGCCCACCGGCAGCTCGGCGCCGCCGTCGACTTCGTCGGGGTGGACGTGGCGGACCGGGCTGCGCCCGCCAGCGCGTTCGCCCGGCGCGCCGGGGTGACCTACCCGCTGGTCACCGACCGCTCGGGCACCGTGGCCGGCGCCTACGGCGTCACCGCACTGCCGTACACCGTGGTCGTCGGGCCGACCGGCACGGTGCTCGTCCGCCATCCGGGCGCGCTCACCACGGAGGAGCTCGTCTACGTGCTCCAGAACCTCGACCCGGCGCTCGGCGGCTGAGCGCGGACCCTGGCGTTTGAGCGGCGGGCTCTGGATGGACAGGGCGGGGCCCGCGCTCACCTGGCCAGGTTCGTCGGCGGACCGTGACGACGGGGTGGAGCCTGTCGGGCCCTGGTCGGACGGGGTTCGGGCCTGCCGCGCCCCGCCGGCCCGTCCCACGGGGCGGACCGTGGCGCCGGAGGCAGATCGTGCCGCCCGGTGGATGCCTCCGTGGCGCCGGAGGGAGGCGTCCGTCGCGCCGTCAGCCTTGGCATGCTCCGGTCCCGATCACGGTTGGGTTTGCTGCTCGCGGCCGGTGAACACGAACGAGCCCGTCGAGCGCCGCCTCGTCGCCCACGCGAAGACCGCTCCGAGGCCGAGCAGGACCGCGAGGGTCAGGTCGATGCCGCTGCCGATCACTCGTGGCCCGTAGATGAAGAAGGCGACGAGCAGGGTGCCCATGACGGCGCTGGAGAACAGCGAGCCGGCGAGGAGGAGCCGATGGCGGTGGGGGTTGAGCGTGACGTCTGGGAGCCGGCGGTGCCCGACGGTGAGGAAGACCGCACCGGTGACCGAGTCGAGGAAGAACTCCGCCAGTAGGAAGAACCCGGCGCTGGACAGCACCAGGTCGAAGAACGAGCTGAGGGACGACACGAACAGCTGCAGCGCGACGACGACCAGCGCGCTGCCGAGGGTCACCACGATGGCGACGTGGGGGACCCGGTTGCGGTTGAGGCGCCCGAACACGGCGGGGACCAGCTGCTCGCGTCCCATGGCGTACAGGGCGCGGGAGAGGATGAAGCTCGT
>JAJZLP010000324.1 GCA_021803325.1 Actinomycetes bacterium | reverse complement strand
TCGACATGTCGACGCACCCCGCACCCCGCACCCCGCACCCCGCACCCCGCACCCCGCACCCCGCACCCCGCACCCCGCACCCCGCACCCCGCACCCCGCACCCCGCACCCCGCGGATATTACGCTTTGACAATATGCGTTCTATTCTTGTAATATCCGTTCATGACTGTACGCTCCGTCGAATCCGCCATCCCCGAACCTGCTGACCATCTGCCGTTCGGGTCACGCGAGCGAGCACGCCGCTACGACACCGGTCGATACCAGGGCGCCGTCGGCCGAAACTGGTACGACACCGACCCAACCCTGCAGTTCCTGATGCACATGCAGCTCGGGGCCGACGGCCTGGCCTGGGCCCTGCCACACCTGCGGCGGGTGGGGGCGCTCATGGGCGGCCCCGTGGCCACCCGAGCGGAGGAGACGGACCGGAACCCTCCGCGCCTGGAGCGCTACGACCGCTGGGGCCACGAGGTCGGGCGGGTCGTGCTACCGGCAAGCTTGATCGCCAGCCAGACCGACCTGCTGGCCGACAACTTCACGGGACCGGCCTTCGTCGAGCAGGCCCGACGGGCCGGGGCCGACCCGGTGCCGCTGGGCGCGGCCTGGACGTACCTGCTCGACCAGGCGGAGATCGGCATGACCTGCGCACTGGGCACCGGCGGCGACATGGTGGTCCGGATGGCCGAGGCGTTCGCCCCGGCGGACGTCCGGGACCGGGTGCGCAGCCTGTTCGAGTCCGGGGACCTGTCGGGTGAAGCCGCCCAGATGTTCACCGAGCGGACCGGCGGCTCCGACCTCGGCTCACTCGAGACGACCGCCACCCGGACCGGCGCGGACAGCTGGCGACTCGACGGGCTGAAGTGGTTCGTCTCCAATGTGCACGCGTCGGCGTTCGTCGCGCTGGCAAAGATCGAAGGCGGCCTCGACGGCATTGCCGGGGTGGCGCCGTTCCTGGTACTGGCCGAGCGGCGTGACGGGTCGCGCAATGGCATCAGGATCCGCCGCTTGAAGGACAAGCTCGGCACCCGGGCCGTGCCCTCGGGGGAGGTCGAGCTGGTGGGCGCCGAGGCGTTCCTGCTCGCACCGGGCGCGACCGGCGCCGGAGAAGACGCCACGGATGGAAGCGGCAGCGGGGAGGGCAGCAGTACCGCCGGAGCTGGCAACCTGGGCGCCGAAGCACGGAACCCCGGCGCCGGCGGCCTTGCCCGGCTGATGCGGCTCACCAACGGCGCGCGGCTCGCCATCGCCATGATGGGCGTGGGCTGCGCCCGCCGGTCCCTGGTGGAATCCATCTGCTTCGCCCGCTCGCGCGACGCCTTCGACGCGGCGCTGATCGACCAGCCGCTCGTCCAGCGCAAGTTGGCCGAGATGATCGTCGACGTCGAGGCCGCGCAAGCGATGGTGTTCGACGGCTACCGCGGCGAGCGCCTCCGCCTCGGGGCACCGCTGGCGAAGCTCCGGGCGTCGCGCCTCGGCATCGCCGCGGCCAGCGATGCCATCGAGCTGCACGGCGGCAACGGCTACATCGAGGACTGGCCCGTTGCCCGCATCTTTCGCGATGCCCAGGTCAACCCGGTGTGGGAAGGACCCGACAACATCCTCTGCCTGGACGTCCGCCGGGCCATGGTCAAGGAACAGGCCCACGAGGCACTCTTCGCCCGGGTCGCCGACGCCGTCGACGCCGCACCGGCGTGCGAGCCCGAAGAGCGCACGGCACGCGAGCTCGTGGCCGCCGGCCTCGACCGGGCCCGGCGAGCGGTGCGGCTGTGGAGCGGCCTGGAGCCACAGGTCGCCGAGGCCCGCCTCTACCCCCTCGCCCAACTCCTCGCCGACGTCTATGCCGGAGCAACCCTGCTCGAGCAGGTCACCCACCAACGTGCCGCCGGCTCGCCAGCAGCCGGAAGCGGGCGCAAGGCCCTCGTCGCCTCGCTCTACGCCCGCCGCCATCTCGCCTCGCCCGACCCGCTCGCCGCCATCGGCGACGAACCGACTGATCTCCTCCGCTTCAAGGAACTGTGCGACGGCGCATTCATCGACACACCCGCCTGAGCGACCACCCACTGCCGCCGTGCGCCCGTTCTCGCCTGTGCCCCATGGATGCAACCTGACCAAGGTACGGTGGTGGCATGGCCCCTCCTCCGCTCGCACTGCACTTGGACGAAGGCGAGGGTGGGCTGGACGTCATCGACCGGCAGGTCATCCAGCTCTTCGCGTTGGTGGCCGAAGCGCTGGCCGGAGCCACCCACGCGCTGCTGGCAGGTGACCGCGACGCTGCCCGGGAGCTGGCTGCCAGCGACGAGGCCATCGACCGCCTCTACCGCGACGTCGAGGCCACCGCCACGCGCCGGGCCGAGGCCCTCGGCTCCGCCGCGGAGATGCACTACCTGGTGGCGGTCCTGCGCATGCTGCCCGAGATCGAGCGCAGCGGGGACCTGGCAGAGCACGTGGCCAGCCGGGCCGTGCGAGGCTTGGGCGTCGAGCTCTCACACCGTTCCCGCGGGATGATCGAGCAGATGGGAGAGATCGCGTGCTCCATGTGGCGGCGGACCGCGGACGCCTACGCTGATCGCGACGCCGACGCGGCAGCCCACCTCGAGGAGCTCGACGACGACCTCGACGAGCTCCACGTGCTGCTGACCGCGGAGATCGCCAGTGGGTCCATGCCCATCCCCATCGCGATCGAAGCCGCGCTGGTCGCCCGCTTCTACGAGCGGCTCGGCGACCACGCCGTCAACCTGGCCCGCAGGATCGCAGCACTGGCCGTCCGTTCGGCCTGACCTGCCCCGGCGGCAGTCCCGGCAGCAGTCAGGCGTGCGCTGCCGCCACCTGGTCGACGAACTGGGTCAGTAGCCGATCGAGCTCGTCGGGGTGGTCCCGGCTCAGCATGTGGCCACCTCCGGCCACGACCTCGAACAACGCCCCCGGGATGGCCGCAGCCAGGTCCCGTGCCTGGCCCACGGTGACCGCGGGGTCCTCGTCGCCGACCACGACGAGAGCCGGCACCTCGATCTGCGGCAGCCGGGCATGCTCGTCGTGCCCGACCAGCGCCAGCATCGCGTCGGCCAGCACGTCGGGGTCGTTGCTGGCGAAGTCCCGCCGCTCCCACGCCGTACCGGCGGCGCGCGCCGCGCTCATGGCCTCTGCCCCCGTCGGCTTTCCGGCACGCCGATCGCCACGTTCGAGGAGGTCGATCGCCGCCCGTATGCCCTTGGACCGGATCCGGGCGGCCGCAACACGGAGGAAGAACGCAACCGGCAGGGGGACCTTGGACGACGTGCTCACCAGCACGAGCCCGCTGACCACCTCGGGGTGGTCGCCGGCCAGGGTCTGCGCCACCAGGCCGCCGAGCGACAGGCCGACCACCACAGCACGGTCGACCTCGAGGGCCTGGAGCACCGCGTGCACGTCGGCCGCCAGCGACGCTGTTGTCAACGGACCCGGTGTC
>JAJZLP010000308.1 GCA_021803325.1 Actinomycetes bacterium | reverse complement strand
ATGGCGGCGGCCGCAGGGATGGCGGCGACCGCCGGGTTGGCGCTGGTGCGCGGGCGGATCGGGGGGACGGTGCGGATACCGGCGCATCTCCACCCGGTGTCGCCGGCCCGGATGCAGATGCTGGCGCTGGTACTGGTACTGCCGGAGTTGTCGGTGGGGGCCAGTGAACGGTCTTGTGGCCTTCGGGCAGTTCGAGCTCGGTCGGCTGATGCGCAGTTGGCGGTTCCTGGCTGTGACCGTCGGGTTCCCGGTGGTGTTCTACCTGCTGTTCCTGGGGGATCGCCGTCCAAGCGAGATCGTGGACGGCAGCGTCGCCTGGAACGTCTACCTGATGGTGGCCATGTGCTCGTTCGGCGCTCTGGTCGCTGCGCTGAACGCCGGCGGCACCCGCCTGGCCAGCGAACGGGCCACCGGGTGGGCACGCCAGATCCGGGTGACACCCCTTCCGGCGGGGTGCAGATGGACGTCGGCCAGTGGATCGGGCTGACGGCGCTGATGTGGGTGGCTGCGCTGCCGTTCGCCGTGTTGGGTGTGTTCGTGGGGTTCCTGGTGCATGCCGAGACGGCGTATCCGGTGGTGACCGTGCTCATGTTCGTGCTCGGCTACTTCGGCGGGCTGTTCACCCCGGTGAACCAGATGCCTCAGGCGCTGCGGGTTGCCGCCCGGCTGCTCCCGAGCTTCCACAACGCGTCGCTCGGTATCGACTTCCTGGCCGGCCGGGGACTGGGGTTCGTCCACTGGCTGGTGCTGCTCGGCTACGCAGTCGCGCTGGGTCTGGTCATCGTGTGGCGTCACCGGCTGCAGGAGTCTCGCGGCCTCACCTGAGCGCTGTGCCGGTGTGCCGGTGTGCCGCGCTCAACGCGAAGAGGAGCGTTTCCGATGCGGCAGTAGCGTGCAATCATGACTCGCCTGGATCATGGTCTTCACCGGGTTTCCACGCCATCGCAAGCTGGCGACCCGTCCGTTGCCAGCACAAGTCCAGGTGCTGACCTGAACCTCCAGATAGCTGATCCGCAGGTACCTGATCCGCAGGTGCCTGATCCCTACACGGCTGATCCGCAGGTGGCTGATCCCTACACGGCTGATCCGGAGATGCCTGATCCCTACACGGCTGATCCGCAGATGGCCGCGGTGCAGTTGCTCACCCTCTGCACCGGCAACGCGGCGCGATCCGTGATTGCCGGCGCCCTTCTGGCCGAATCGGTCCCGGACGCCGATGTGGTCACGGCCGGCACCCACGTGGTCGAGCACCAGCCGATGAGCATCCGCACCCGGCGGGCTTTCGAGCACTTGGGCATGCCGGTTCCCCAGCATCGCAGCCACCAGCTCACCGAAGCCGACCTGGCGACAGCCGACTTGGTCGTCGCCATGGCTGCCGAGCATGTGCACTACGTGCGGCGCCGGCACCCCGAAGCGGCTGGGCGAACCGCTACCGTGTGCTGGCTGGCCCGCCACTTGCCGCCGGGGCCGGGAGCGCTGGCGGCCAGGGTCGCGGGCATGGACCTTGCCGCAGTGGACCCCGAGGAGCAGGGCGACGTGGACGACCCGGCCGGCGGTGAGGACGCCGCCTACCTGGCCTGTGCCGAGGTGCTGCAGCAGGTTGTCGTGGAGCTGGCGTTGCGGCTCTGAGGATCTGCGGCCAACCAGCTACCTGATCTTGCCGGTTGGCCGGTGCAGTGCTGCTCGGACCGGTGCTGCTCGGACCGGGTCGGTGCTGCTCGGACCGGTGCTGCTCGGCTCGAGCTGGTGGTTGTCAAACTCCCGCGGTGGTGCGGCGCAGCTCGGGGTGACGAAGCGACAGGTCGGCGCAGGCTTCGCACACCTCGGCGGGGATGATCCCGGCCCGCATCAGGAGGGCGAACCCTTTGCAGCCCAGGCAGAAGCCCAGGGCGGCCTCGAGTCCGGCGGCGCCGGTCAGTGCGCCGACCACCACCATGGCGGCGACATGAGCACCTGCAGCGAACCACAGCACCAGGGCGGTCGAGCTGAAGACGGTGCCGATGGCCTGGGCGAAACGCTTCGGCGGACCGGGCACCGGCCGGGACGGGCCGAGCCGCGGCGCTACCACCCGGGTGGCGAGCTGGCCGAGCGGGCTGAGTGTCGGACCGGTAGCCACTCGGGCCCAGAAGCCGGCGGCCAGGATCACCAGGAGCCAGCCCTGTCCGGTCACGAGAAACGCTACGGCCATGGCCACCACCCCGGCGGCCACCGTGCGGGCCGCGTTGTCGTTGACCGGGTCGGGGAAGGAGAGGAGTCGACGTGTCACGACTGAAAGCCTACCAGTTCAGTCAGGATTAGTCACGGGGTTGCCGGGTTGCCGGGTTGCCACTGGTAGGGACAAGTTGAGGGCGGGACCTACCTTGGCGGGGCGCAGCAGCTTCGATTCGTCCGGCCCACCGTACCGACAGGGCTTCGCACCCAGTAGGCCCGGTGGTGCCTGCGGCGTTCAGTCGCGGTGCACGGAGCGAAGGCCAGCCCACGCCAGGTCGGCCAGGCGGATGGCCATGCGCCTGGCCATGGCGCTGTCGTCGACGCCGATACCCGGCTGGACCGATGGGTCGGTGCCGGCGGCAGGTGCTCCGGGGCGCCTGCCGGGCGCCGGCGGCCTCCCGTCCAGGGCCATACTGGGGACCCGGTTGCGTGACGACGCCAGCACGTACCGGCTGGCGCCTTCGGCCATGCCCACCACCGCATAGGCGAGCATGCGCCGGTGGTCGTCGTCGAGTCCTGCATCGATGAGGTCGCTCACCGCCGCAGCGAGGACGTCTTCGACGTGGCGGAGCATGCGGGACATCCCGGGGTCGCCTGGGCTGTCGCTGCCGAGCAGCAGCTGGAATGCCTCGGCGTGGGCGAGCACGAGCTCGAAGTAGGCAGTAAAGCCGCCCTCGACCTGCTCGCGCGGGGTGCGGGCCTGGGAGGTGGCTTCCTCGACGGCGTTCAGCATGCGCTGGGCGACCGACTCCACGAGCTCCAGGTACAGCGCACGCTTGGACGCGAAATGCTGATAGAGCAGGGGCTTGGTGACGCCCGCGTGCTCGGCGATGTCGTCCATGGTTGTGGCCTTGAAGCCGTTCTGGGCGAACAGGCGCATGGCCACGTCGAGGAGCTGTTGCCGCCGCTCGTTTGCCGGGAGGCGCTTGGGTGTTGCCACAATCGAAGAGTTCGGTGACACCACCATCCGGTCGAGCCTAGGAGATCGCGCCGCCAAGGGTGTTCGGCGCTCCTGGTGTGGTGGCCGACGTGGGCCGGTGCTGGCTGCTACAGGTGCGTGACGCGCCAGGTTCGGTGACCGACGTGGGCCGGAGCTGCATGAGTCTCACCGGACCTCTCGCTCCCAGGGCTGTCGGGGTGCCAGGGCTGTCGGCGTGCCAGGGCTGTCGGGGTGCCAGGGCTGTCGGGGTGCCAGGGCTGTCGGGGTGCCAGGGCTGTCGGGGTGCCAGGGCTGTCGGGGTGCCAGGGCTGCCAGG
>JAJZLP010000257.1 GCA_021803325.1 Actinomycetes bacterium | reverse complement strand
GGGCAAGGTGCGCAGAGGGCGTCTGGCTGTGGACCTGGGGATGGCACAGGGGGCCTGACGGGCGGCGCCGCCCAGGGGAGGGTGCGCGGAGCGCTGCTGTTCGGCGGGAGACGTGCTGTTAGGCGGGCAACGTGTGCCGAGGATGCTTGGGGACGGCCCGGGCGCCTTGACCGGCGATGCCGCCCGCCGCACGGTGCACGGGACCTGGTGTTCGGTGGGTCCTGTGCGCGGTGGCCGGTCGCCGTGGCCGGTCGCTGTGGCCGCGCCCGGTGGTCGAGAGCGGTGGCCGGTCGATGTGGCGCGCCCGGTGGTCGAGAGCGGTGGCCGGTCGCTGTGGCCGCGCCCGGTGGTCGAGAGCGGTGGCCATGCCAGGTGGGCCAGGTCGACAGGTTCTCCTTGCCGTAGGCGCTGTCGAGGTGTGCTCCCGCTGTGCCGGACCAGATGGGTTCAGGCGTCGGCGGGTCCGGTGACCGGCACAGGAGGATCGTCGGAGCCAGCACCGGGCGTGGCGTCGGCGGCGGCAGTGGCGCCTGCCGGTGAGGTTCCCGCCGTGGCGCCGCCGGTCACGGGGGTGGCCAGCATGGCGGCTTCGGCGGCGCGGATGTCGGCTTCGATCTTGGGGGTCGTCAACCGCTCGATGACGAAGGCCAGGCCCGGGACGAACCCGGCCAGCACCACGGGCAGGAGCTTGGCGAACGACCAGCGCACGCGGCGAGCCATGTCGTAGCCGGCGGCCAGATAGGCGATGTAGGCGAAGCCGTGGATCGGGCCGACGATGGCCACCACACTGGTGTTGTGCGCTGCGTACTGGAGCGGGACACCCACGCATGCCAGGACCAGCAGACCGACGCCGACGACATAGGCCATGATCCGGTAGCGCAGCAGCGCGCCCCGCATCGCTCGCGGCGCCAGGGAGCGGTCACTGCCGCCCCAGCCGATGAGCGACAGTGCAGCAGGAGGCGGTGGTCGCTCGGCGTCGGGAGTGCTCACCACGTTTTTCGCCTTCCGCTGTCGTTCAGGGCGGCCAGGTACCGGTTGTACTCGGCCAGCGCCGCGTCCTCGTCGTCGGGCTCGCCGGTCGGGCCGGGTCCCTCGGTCTGCGCGGCCGGTGCGGTGCCCGGCTGCTCGGCTGTCCCGATATCGGCCGTAGCCCGGCCCGAGCCAGTGCCCGGCTGCACGATGGTACCGGTCTCGGGCTGCACGATGGTACCGGTCTCGATCGCCCCGGTCTCGGGCCGCACCATCGTGCCGGCCTCCCAGCCGTCACGCCCGGTCCCAAGGACCGCCTCGGCGCCGGCCACCACGTCGCCGGCCACCATGTCGCCGGCCATCACGTCGCCGGCCACCATGTCGCCGGCCACCATGTCGCCGGCCACCATGTCGCCGGCCATCACGTCGCCGGCCATCACGTCGCCGGCCATCACGTCGCCGGCCATCACGTCGCCGGCCATCACGTCGCCGGGCAGCGTGTCGCCGGGCAGCGCTGCAGGCGTCGACGACGTGGCGCTGCCGGCGCCCTCGGCTTGATGCGAGCGACGCCGGCCGGGACCGGGAGCGAGCGCCCATCCGGCGGGACGGTCGGCATGGTGTGCTGCGGTCCGGGCCTGCGCGTCGGGCGCGCCGGGCTGGTCGTGGACCATCTTCCACCAGACGAACAGCGCGTACCCGGCGAAGAACGGCCACTCGAAGGTGTACGCCCAGCTCAGGCTGTTCCCGCTGAGAGCACGGTTCAGCTGCCACCAGGCCAAGCCCAGGAACCCCGGAACGACGAGCGCCACGACGACGTGCAGGAGCATCGCTCGTGGCGTGACCCAGATGCGCACGGACGAAGGCTATCGAGCCGGGCGCGCAGTCTGGCACGCGGTCGCAGGCCGGCACCTGAGGCCCGATGTGTGGGACCATGGCCGCGCGGGAGAAGATCGTCTCATGCCCATCGCCAGCGTCAACCCTGCCACCGGCCGGACGGATCGCACCTTCGAGCCGCATGACGATGCCGAGATCGAGGCCCGCTTGGCGCTGGCAGCGGAGGCGTTCGAGTCGTACCGGGCCACGTCGTTCGACGAGCGTGCCCGCTGGGCTGTCGCTGCAGCCGAGCTGCTCGAGGGTGAGCTCCCTGTCCTGGCACGCATCCTCACCATGGAGATGGGCAAGACCTTCGCCGCGGCCAAGGGCGAGGTGGCCAAGTGCGCCGCTGCGTTCCGGTACTACGCCGCTCACGCCGAAGCCATGCTGGCCGAGGAGCCCGTCGTTCTCGACAGCGGTACCGGCGCTGTCCGCTACGAGCCGACAGGACCCGTCCTGGCCGTCATGCCGTGGAACTTCCCGCTGTGGCAGGTGGTGCGCTTCGCGGCCCCGGCGCTCATGGCTGGCAACGTCGGGCTGCTGAAGCACGCGTCCAACGTTCCGCAGACCGCACTGGCGCTCGAGGAGCTGCTGGTTCGGGCCGGATTCCCGCAGGGGGCGTTCCAGGTGCTGCTGGTGCCGTCGACCGCGGTGGCGGGCATCGTGGCCGACGACCGGGTCCGGGCGGTCACCCTGACCGGGTCCGAAGCGGCAGGGCGCTCGGTAGCCGAGGCCGCTGGTCGCGCGCTGAAGAAGACGGTGCTGGAGCTCGGTGGCAGCGACCCGTTCGTGGTGCTTCCGTCGGCCGACCTGGCCCGTGCCGCCACGGTTGCCGTCGAGGCCAGGGTGCAGAACAACGGGCAGAGCTGCATCGCCGCCAAGCGCTTCATTGTGCACCAGGACTGCTATGACGAGGTTGTCGACGCCATGGTCGCGGCCATGGCAGCGCTCACGGTGGGCGACCCGATGGACCCCGGGACCGAGGTGGGACCCCTGGCCACTGCAGCCGGCCGCGACGAGGTGGCAGCGCAGGTTGCGGATGCCCGGGCCAAGGGCGCCACCGTCTTGTGCGGTGGAGCGGCGATCCCGGGGGAAGGCTGGTTCTACGCTCCGACCGTGCTGTCCGACCTCAGCCCTGGCATGCGTGTCCACGACGAGGAGGTGTTCGGACCGGTCGCCCTCGTCTACCGGGCGCACGACGTGGCCGACGCCGTTCGGATCGCCAACGACACCGGGTTCGGCTTGGGCGCCAGTGTCTGGACGACTGACCCGGTCGAGCAGGAGGTGGTGGTGGCGGGGCTGCGAGCCGGCATGGTGTTCGTGAACGCCATGGTGGTGTCGATGCCGGAGCTGCCTTTCGGCGGTGTGAAGCGGTCAGGCTACGGCCGGGAGCTTTCCCACCAGGGAATACGCGAGTTCTGCGACGTCAAGGCCATCCGGCGGGCCTGACGCTCTTCGCGGGAAGCTGACGCCCTTCGCAGGAAGACAGGGGAGGTCTCGTTGGCACGAGCCGGCCGAGGTACCGCCGATCCCGGTACTGCCGGCTGGGGGAGGTCTTGTTGGCACGAGCCGGCCGAGACCATGTCGTCTCCGGTGCGGGCGGACGATGGTGGTTGCCGGCCCCT
>JAJZLP010000353.1 GCA_021803325.1 Actinomycetes bacterium | reverse complement strand
CCCGTAGGTGCCGTAGACCTCGACCGGGGTGACCAGATTGCCCTTGGACTTGCTCATCGCCGCGCCGTCGAGGACGACCTGGCCCTGGTTGAGCAGGGCGCGAAACGGTTCGCCGGCGCTCAGGTGGCCGCAGTCGCGCAGGGCCTTCACGAAGAACCGGGCGTATAGCAGGTGCAGCACGGCGTGCTCCACGCCGCCGGTGTACTGGGCCACGGGAAGCATGGCGTCGGCCAGCTGTCGCGGCCAGGCCTGGCTCTCGTCGCCGGGGGACAGGTATCGCAGGAAGTACCACGACGAGTCGACGAAGGTGTCCATGGTGTCGGTGTCGCGGGTGGCTGCCTGACCGCAGGCCGGGCAAGGCACGTGCTTCCACGTGGGGTGCAGGTCGAGGGGAGAGCCGCTGACGTTGAAGTCGAGGTCGTCGGGGAGTGCCACGGGGAGCTGGTCCTCGGGCACCGGAACGATGCCGCAACCGGGGCAGTGGACCACGGGGATGGGCGCGCCCCACGAGCGCTGGCGTGACACCAGCCAGTCGCGAAGGCGGAAGCTCACGGTCGTCCGGGCCAGGCCCCGTCCGGCAAGGTCCGCCACGATGGCGGCGGCAGCCTCCTTCGTCCCGAGGCCGTCGTAGGGGCCCGAGCCGGTCATGGTGGCCGGTCCGGTGTACGCCTCCTCGATGGTGTCGGGGTCCAGGGGGGCGAGCGCTCGGCCGTCTGCGTCGACGGGCTGCACGATCATGCGGACGGGCAGCCCGTGCTGGCGGGCGAAGTCGAGGTCGCGCTGGTCGGAGCACGGCACGGCCATGATGGCGCCGGTGCCGTAGTCGGTCAGGACGTAGTCGGCGGCGTACGCCGGGATCTCCTGGCCGGTGGCCGGGTTGACGACGTCGAACGACAGGCGCATCCCCCGTTTGGCGGCGCGCCCGGCCATGGTGGTGAGCCGCTCGATCTCCGAGCGCTGCGACACGTCGCGCAGGAACGCGTCGTACTCCTCGTCCCCGGCCATCCGGGCCACGGCCAGTGGGTGCTCGGGGGCGAAGACCACGTAGGTGGCGCCGAAGATGGTGTCGGGCCGGGTCGTGTAGACGTCGAAGGTCTCGTCGGAACCCGCGATAGCGAAGGTGACCGTGGCCCCCGCCGAGCGGCCGATCCAGTTGCGCTGCATGGCTTTCACGCGTGCTGGCCAGTCGAGCCCGTCCAGGTCGTCGAGCAGCTCCTGGGCGTAGTCGGTGATCCGGAAGTACCACTGGGTGAGCGGACGGCGGATCACCGCGTCGCCACTGCGTTCGCAGCGGCCCTCCACCACCTGCTCGTTGGCGAGGACGGTCTCGCACCCCGGGCACCAGTTGACGAGCCCGGGCCGGCGGTCGACGAGGCCTGCGTGGAACAGCTGGAGGAACACCCACTGGGTCCACCGGTAGTAGGCCGGGTCGCAGGTGTGCAGGCGGGCGGACCAGTCGAAGGAGTAGCCGAGGCGGATGATGGAGCCGACCTGCTCGTCGATGTTGGCGTAGGTCCACTGGCGAGGATCGACACCGCGCTTGCGCGCGGCGTTCTCGGCCGGCAGGCCGAAGGCATCCCACCCGATCGGGTTGAAGACCCGCGCACCGGTCATGCGCTTCTGGCGGACCAGCGCGTCGTGCAGCGAGAAGATCTCCGCGTGCCCCATGTGCAGGTCGCCCGACGGATAGGGGAACATCGTCAGGTAGTAGAGCGGCGGGTCCTCGGCGTCGAGCGGCGTGCTGTAGGTCCGCTCCTCGTACCAGCGGCGTCCGATCGCCTCTTCGAACCGAAGGGGGTCGTACCGGCTGTCGTCGTCCGTGGGGGCGTCCGTGGGGGCGTGCATGGGGGCGTGGTCCGTTCCCGAGGTCTCGGCCACCGGGCGCGAGCTGGGATGGTCGCCCGGTGGCGGCTTGTCGCGACCCGCCCACGTTACGCCACGGGTCGTCGCGCCCGGACCGACCGGTGGCTCCTGGCTCGCAGCCGGCCTGGTGCTCGGTGGCTCCCGGCTTGCAGCCGGCCTGGTCCTCGGTGGCTCCCGGCTTGCAGCCGGCCTGATGCTCGGTGGCTCCCGGCTTGCAGCCGGCCTGATGCTCGGTGGCTCCCGGCTTGCAGCACCTCCGGCACCAGAGATGGCGGTGATCGGTGGCCCTGACGGGCTCCTGTCGACAAGCGAAGGGCTTGGTGGCCCCAGCTCTCAGTGGCCAGCGGCGCCGGAGATGGCGGTCGGATCGCCGGCGGGGTCCCTCGTTTGAGCGGGGTCCTTCGTTTGAGCGGGGTCCTTCGTTTGAGCGGGGTCCTTCGCGTGGGCGGGGTCCTTCGCGTGGGCGGGGTCCTTCGCGGGGGCGGGGCCGAGCTCGATCTCGACGGCGGCCTCGTCGCCCACGCACAGGTCGACCTTGCCGACGACACCGGCGTGGCACACGTCGCCGATGACGGAGCGCAACGCGGCGATCCGCTCGGCGCTGCCGGTCACGGCCAGGCGCTCCACCGGGGTCCGCATGCTGCGCTGCCCGCTGGTCTTCGCCTTGCGGATCGCTCCCAGCACCTCGGCGGCGACGTCGAGGACGGCGGGATCCACGCCACCGGTGCCGGCAAGCTCGGCCCGCGTCGGCCACGGCTGGCGGTGAACGGTGCCGTCCTGCCACCACGACCACGCCTCCTCCGCTGCGAAGGGCACGAACGGGGCGAACAGCCGTAGGAGGACGCCGAGCGCGACGGCCAGCGTGGCCCGTGCCGACACGGCCTCGGGGCCGTTCTCGTAGGCGCGGGTCTTGACCAGCTCGATGTAGTCGTCGCAGAAGCCCCAGAAGAAGGTCTCGGTCCGCTCCAGGGCCCGGTGGTGCTCAAAGCTGTCGAACGCGGCAGTGGCCTCGTCGATCACGCCACCGAGCCGTGCCAGCAGCGCCAGGTCGAGCGGCGCGGACGGCTCACCGGTGGTGGTGGCGTCGACGCCGATGCCGAGGACGAACTTGGTGACGTTCAGCAGCTTGATGGCCAGGCGCCGCCCGACCCGCATCTGCGCGGTGTCCGCCGCGGTGTCCATACCCGGAGCGGCGGAGCACGACCAGTAGCGCACGCCGTCCGCTCCGAACTCGTCGACCAGGGCGGCGGGCGTCACCACGTTGCCCTTGGACTTCGACATCTTCTTTCGGTCAGGGTCGAGGATCCAGCCGTTGATGGTGACGTGCTCCCACGGTCGCAGGTCGTGCTCCAGGTGCGAACGCAGCACCGTCGAGAACAGCCACGTGCGGATGATCTCGGGACCCTGGGGGCGAAGGTCCATGGGGTAGGTGCGGGCGAAGAGGTCGGGGTCGTCCTCCCACCCGCAGACGATCTGGGGGGTGAGCGACGAGGTGGCCCACGTGTCCATGACGTCGGGGTCGCCGATGAACCCGCCGGGCTGGCCCCGCTGGGCGTCGTCGTAGCCGGGCGGGGCGGTGGCCTGGGGGTCGACCGGCAAGGTGTCCTCGGCCGCCACGATCGGCTCGTCCCAGTAGATGTCCCCGTCGGCACCGACGGGGTACCACACGGGGAACGGCACGCCGAAGAACCGCTGCCGGCTCACCAGCCAGTCGGTGTTGAGCCCCTCGACCCAGTGCTCGTAGCGGACCCGCATGTAGTCGGGGTGCCAGCTGAGGGCCCGGCCGGCGGCGACGAGGGAGTCGCGCAGCGAGCCGTCGTGGGCACCGTTGCGGATGTACCACTGGCGGCTGGCCACGATCTCGAGCGGGCGGTCGCCCTTTTCGTAGAAGCGGACCTCGTGCTCGATGGGACGGGGCTCGCCGTGCAGCGCTCCGTGCTCGGCCAGCAGCTCGACGATCCGTCGGCGGGCGGCCTTGGTGGTCGTGCCGGCCAGCTCGCCCCACGTCGCAGCCGCTTCGGGACCCAGCCAGTCGGGGAGCGACGACACCAGGGTGCCGTCGCGCCGCACGACGGACCGCAGCGGCAGGCCGAGCTCGCGCCACCAGATCACGTCGACGGTGTCCCCGAAGGTGCAGACCATGACCAGGCCGGTGCCCTTGTCGGGGTCGGCCAGGCGGTGCGCCATGACCGGCACCCGCACGCCGAACAGGGGGGTGAGGACCTCGGTGCCAACCAGCTCGGCGTACCGGGCGTCCTCAGGGTGGGCCACCAGCGCCACGCACGCCCCGAGGAGCTCGGGGCGCGTCGTCTCGATCTCGACGTCCCCGCCGCCGTCGGCCCGGGCGAAGCGCACCCGGTGGGCCTGGCCCGACACCGGGCGGTCTTCGAGCTCGGCCTGGGCGACCGCCGTCTGGAAGTCCACGTCCCACAGGGTCGGCGCCTCGCTCGAGTACGCATCGCCCCTGTCCAGGTTACGGACGAACGCCCGCTGGGCGACGCGCCGGCAGCGCTCGTCGATGGTCGCGTAGGTGAGCGACCAGTCGACCGACAGCCCGACCCGGCGGAACGCCTCCTCAAAGCCCTGCTCGTCGAGCGCCGTCTGCCGCTCACAGAGCTCCATGAAGTTCGCCCGAGACACCAGCTTGCGGTCGTCGGCCGGGTCGGGGACCGACAGGTCGGGGTCGTAGGGAAGGCTGGGGTCGCAGCGGACGCCGAAGAGGTTCTGCACCCGCCGCTCGGTCGGCAGCCCGTTGTCGTCCCACCCCATGGGGTAGAAGACCTCGTCGCCGCGCATCCGCCGGTACCGGACGACGCTGTCGACCTGGACGTAGCCGAACACGGTGCCGAGGTGCAGCGACCCGCTGACCGTCGGTGGCGGTGTGTCGACCGAGAAGACCTGAGCGCGGTCCTTCGAGCGGTCGAAGCGGTGGACCTGGTGCGCGTCCCACCAGGCACCCCACTTCGATTCGAGACCATCGAGCGAGACCCGTTCGGGCACGGCAGCCATGCCCGGCAACGCTAGCCGCAGGCCGGCGGCGTACCCGCCGCCCTGCGGTCACATCAGGTCGGGTGTGTGGATCCCCAGCAGGTCGAGGCCGATGGCGAGGCCGACGCGGGTGGCCTCCACCAGCCACAGCCGGGCCTGGACGACAGCGGGCTCGGGGTGCCGGAGCACCGGGCAGTCGTGGTAGAAGGCGTGGAAGCGCTGGGCCAGCTGGCGCACCCAGGTGCACACCTGGTGCGGGGCCCGGGTCGCGGCGGCGGCCCGCACCACGTCGGGCAGCTCCGACAGTGTCCGCAGGACCGCCGCCTCGCGTTCGTGCACCAGCAGTCCGAGGTCGCACGAGCCGATCGGCTGGCGCGCCACCTGCTGGCGGGTGGCCTCGCGTTCGAGGCTGGCGATCCGGGCGTGCGCGTACTGCACGTAGAACGCCGGGCTCTCCGACGACTGGCGGGTGATCCGGTCCAGGTCGACAGTCTGATGGGTTTCTATCGACTGCAGGAGGAACACGATGCGAGCCACGTCGGGCCCGACGGCACCGAGCAGCTCGCGCAGCTCGAGCATGTCGCCGGTCCGCTTGGACAGCCGCACCGGCTGGCCGTCGCGCTCCAGGGTCACCAGCTGGCCGAGCACGACCTCCAACTGGGCGGGGTCGTGGCCCAGCGCCTGCATGGCGGCCTGCATGCGGGCCACGTAGCCGTGGTGGTCGGCGCCCCACACGTCGACGAGCAGGTCGAAGCCCCGGGCGAACTTGTCGCGGTGGTAGGCGACGTCGGGCAGCAGGTAAGTGAGGTCGCCGTCGGACTTCACGAGCACCCGGTCCTTGGTGTCGCCGTGGTCGGTGGAGCGCAGCCACAGCGCTCCCTCCGACTCGTACACCGCGCCGCGCTCGCGCAGCTCGCGCAGGGTGTCGTCCACCGTGCCGTCGTCGACCAGCGCCTTCTCACTGGACCAGCGGTCGAAGTGGACACCGAGGAGGTCCAGGGTCTCGGCGATGTCCCGCTTGGCCCGCTCGCATCCCCAGGCGACGGGATCGGCGTCCGCTGGCATCTCCGCCGCCCAGGCCGTCACGTAGTCGCCCTGGTAGCCGTCCTCGGGGACAGGCTCGCCGCGGCGGCGTGCCGCCAGCGACTCGCCGAAGCGGACCACCTGCCCGCCGCGGTCGTTCACGAAGTACTCGCGCTCGACGGTTGCCCCGCAGCGCTCGAGCACCCGGCACAGCGAGTCGCCGTAGGCGGCCCAGCGGCCGGCCCCGGCGTGCAGCGGGCCGGTCGGGTTGGCCGACACGAACTCCACGTCGACGCGGGTGCCGGCCAGCACGTCGAGCCGGGCGTACCCGGCGGTGCCCTGGTCCACGACCTGGCGGAGCAGGCCCGCCCACCAGCCGGGTCCCAGGCGGAAGTTGACGAAGCCGGGTCCGGCCACCTCCACCGCGGCGACGTGGTCGGCCAGGGTGGCCCGCAGGTCGGCGGCCAGCGCGTCGGCCAGCTCCCGGGGCTTGCGCCCGGACCGCCCCGCGGCAACCAGCGCCACGTTGGTGGCCCAGTCCCCGTGCTCCGGGCGGGCAGGGCGGTCGAGTACCGGCAGCACGCCCTCGATGCCGGCCCGGCCGAGCGCACCGACGATGGCCTCGGACAGGCTGGCGCAGATGTCGGTGGCGACGGGGGATTGCGACACGGCCCCGAGGCTACCGCCCTCGCCGCGGGATCGACTGCACGACGGGTGGTGCCCGCGGTCGGCAGGAGCGCCATGGGATGCGAGCGCCTTGGGGTGTGGGGTGCGGGGTGCGGGGTGCGAGCGCCTTGGGGTGTGGGGTGTGGGGTGTGGGGCCGGGCGGCTTCCGGAGCACCGATTGATCGGTTGCGCGGCGGTCCGGCAAGATGGGCGGTCATGCCCGCTGCCGACGACCCCGCCGACGCTCCAGCTGACGCTCGTGCTGCTGACCCCGGCGGCGCTGACCCCGCCGACGCAGCCACCGACCAGGCCATCCCCTACCGGTTCGATCGCACGGCAGCGGCGGGCGAGCTACAGGAGCGCTACGCGTCGCTGGCGGCGGGGGAGGAGACCGGCGACGAGGTGGCGGTGGCCGGCCGGGTCATGCTGGTGCGCCCCCAGGGGCGCCTCGCCTTCGCCACCTTGCGCGACGCTTCAGGCCAAGTCCAGCTCTTCGCACTGAAGGCGGAGACGGACCGCTTCGACACCTTCGCCAAATTGTCCTTGGGTGACTGGGTGGGTGCCTCGGGCCGGATCGTGAAGACCCGCAAGGGCGAGCTTTCCGTCAAGGTGCGCGACTGGGTGCTGCTGGCGAAGGCCCGCCGCGGCTTTGGCGACAAGTGGAAGGGCATCACCGACGTCGAGACCCGGTACCGCCAGCGCGAGGTCGACCTGTGGGCCAACGAGCGGACACGCGAGGTCTTGACCATGCGCAGCCGGGTCCTGAGCGCGCTGCGCCGCGACCTCGAGTCCCAAGGCTTCATCGAGGTGGAGACGCCGATGCTGCACCCCATCCCCGGGGGCGCCGCGGCCAAGCCGTTCGTGACCCACCACAACGCGCTCGACGCCGACCTGTACCTCCGCATCGCACCCGAGCTCTACCTGAAGCGGCTGGTCGTCGGGGGCTTTGAGCGGGTGTTCGAGATCGGCCGGGTCTTTCGCAACGAGGGCGTGTCGCCCCGCCACAACCCCGAGTTCACCATGCTGGAGCTGTACCAGGCGTACGCGGACCACACGGACCTGGTTCCGCTGCTCGAGCAGCTGGTCGCCACGGTCGCGACCGAGGTGCGCGGCACGACCCGGGTGCAGTGCGAGGGCCGCGAGGTGGACCTGACGCCGCCGTGGCGCCGGGCCAGCCTGGCCGAGCTGACGTCCGAGGCGGTCGGGGAGGCGGTCGACGTCCACAGCGACCCCGCCGATCTGCGCCGGCTGCTGGCCGCGGCCGGGCAGGATCCGCACCCGGGCTGGGGGCCGGGCAAGCTGCTGCTGGAGCTGTTCGAGAAGACAGCCGAGACGTCGCTGTGGGGGCCGCTGTTCGTCACCGGCTTCCCCGCCGAGGTGTCGCCGCTGGCCCGGCGCGACCGCCACGACCCGATGCTGGCGGAGCGGTTCGAGGTGATCGTCGCCGGCCGGGAGCTGGTCAACGGGTTCAGCGAGCTGAACGATCCCGACGACCAGCGCAAGCGCTTCGAGGCGCAGGCCTCGGCGCGGGCAGCGGGGGACGAGGAGGCCATGATGGTCGACGAGGAGTACCTGCGGGCGTTGGAGCACGGGCTGCCACCGACCGCAGGGCTGGGCATCGGCATCGATCGGCTCGTCATGCTCCTGGCCGACGTGGCCAACATCCGCGAGGTCATCGCCTTTCCCACGCTTCGTCCCGAGCGCTGACCGCGAGCACACAGCGTTCGTGGTCAGCGCGCTCGGCGCTCTTGCCGGCAGTGCTGCGAGGCGCCCCGCTGGTCGACCGGGGTAAGGCCCCGGGGTGTGTTGGCCGGTGGTGGTGGCGGCGGTGGTACTGGTGGTGGCGGTGGCGGTGGCGGTGGCGGTGCTGGTGCTGGTGCTGGTGCTGGTGCTGGTGGTGGCGGTGGCGGTGGCGGTGGTGGCCGGTGCGATGCCCGCATGCACCTGTCGGTCGCTGGTGCATGCGCTCGCCAGGGGTGTTCTCCCCGTTGCTCCCGTGTGTGGGTCAGACCCTGGTGATGCGGGGCTCGTCGGCGTCGCCGACGGTGACCGACACGGCCAGAGTCTCGCCGGCGATCCAGTCGCGGTGCGCGAGCAGGGCGTCGTCGCCCGCCGGCAGGGCCAGCTCGATCCGGTCGGTGAGCTCCAGGCCGGTCTCCTTGCGGAGCCGGTTGACGTGGTGGACCAGGTCGTTGACCCGGCCCAGGAGCAGCAGCTCGTCGTCGAGAGCGGTGTCGAGGGCGACGGAGACGCCGTCACCCGACGCGAAGGCCCAGCCCTCTTTGGGCAGGCGTTCCACCAGCACCTCGGACGGTGCCAGGTCGTGCCCGGCGACGCGCACGGTGCCGTCGGGCAGCATCTCGAAGTCGCCGGCACCCAAGGCCTTGCGGACAGGGCCCAGAGCGGGGCCGAGGCGGGGGCCGAGCACCGGCAGGTTCGGCCGCACCCGGAGGTCCACCGCCTCGATGTGGCCGAACACGATCTCCTGCACTCGCAGCTCGTCCGCGATGACAGCGACGTGCGGCGCGGCGCGGTCCGCGCCTTCGGCGACCATGCGCCGCAGCGGCTGGCGGCCGCGTAGGCCGGTGGTGGCGCGGGCCTGGCGGCCCAGGTCGACCACGGCCCGAACCGCCGCCCATTCGGCCAGTACATCCTGGTCGGTGGCGTTGTCGGTGGCGTTGTCAGTGGCGTTGTCGGTGGCGTTGTCGGTGGCGTTGTCGGTGGCGTTGTCGGTGGCGTTGTCGGTGGCGTTGTCAGTGGCCTGAACGGCGGCGAAGGCGGCAGGCTGGGCGGTGGTGGCCTGGTTGCCAGCCTGAACGGCAGCGGGGGCGGCGTCGGGCCACCCGGCGAGGAACACCGACTCGGGGGCCTCGGGGCACGGGCCGGTCACCAGCACCCGCCACAGGTGCTCGGCCAGGAACGGCATGATGGGCGCCACCAGGCGCAGCGACTGCACCAGCGCGTACCACAGTGTGCGGATGGCACCCGCGTCCCCGTCCCAAAAGCGTCGGCGGCTGCGGCGGATGTACCAGTTGGAGAGGTCTTCGACGAAGTCGTCGAAGGCCCGCAGCGCGTTGACGGTCAGCAGGTCGTCGTAGGCCCGGGTCATGTCGGCTACCAGCTGGCGCACGCGGGCAACCAGCCACCGGTCGAGTGGCGCCAGGTCGCCGGTGGGGCCCCGGGTGCCCTGACCGCCGGGCGCTCCGCCCGGCGTGCCACTGGCGCCTCCCGGCCCGCTGGCGGCTCCCGGCCCGCTCGAAGTCGCCAGGTCAGCGGCGATTTCCGCGTCGGCGGCGTCACGCCCGGGCTCGAGGCCGAGGTCGGCCAGATCTGGTGTCACCTGTGCGATGGTGGCGTACTGCACCAGGAACGACGCGCTGTTCCACAAGGTGAGCAGCCGGCGCTGGATCTCGTGCGCGGGGGAGAAGCCGAACAGCAGGTTCTGGTTCGGCGGCTGCATGCAGTACATCCAGCGCATGACGTCCGCACCCATGCGCGCAAAGGCATCCTCGACCGCGATCATGTTGCCGTGCGAGCCGTGCATGGCGAGGCCGTGCTCGTCGAGCATCTTTTCGTAGCCGAGCACGCGGCGGTACGGGGCGCTGCCCGTGAGCGCCACCGACATGAACAGCTGCGAGTAGAACCACAGCCGGATCTGCTCGCGCATCTCGGATACGAGATCAGCGGGGAACCACTGCTCCCAGTAGGCGTGGTCCGGAAGGTCGGCCGTGGTGAGGCCGGCGGCGGCGCCCGTTCCCGAACCGCCCGGCACCCGCTCGGGGTTCTGCCATCCCAGCGTGGAGAACGGGACGATGCCGGCGTCGAGCCACACGTCGCCGACCTCGGGAATGCGGGTGACCGGCTCGCCGCACGATGCGCAGCGGATCCTGATCGCGTCGATCCACGGTCGGCGCAGCTCGGGCAGATCGGTGATCGGGTCGACGGCCAGCTCGGCGAGCTCAGCACGCGTCGACACGACGGTGAGGTGCCCGCACCGGCAGGGGTAGAACGGAAGCGGCATGCCGTAGTACCGACGCCGCGAGATGTTCCAGTCGGTCATGTTGACCAGCCAGTCGTCCATCCGCTTGCCCATGTAGGCCGGCACCCACTCCACCTCGGCGTTGGCCCGACGCATGTCACCCCGGATGCTGTCGACGGCAATGAACCAGTCGTCCGACAGCCGGAAGATGAGTGGTGTGTGGCAGCGCCAGCACTCGGGGAACCGGTGGTGGATGGTGCCGGCCTGGACCAGCAGACCCCGCTCGCGGAGGTCGTCGATCACCGGCTGGCGCACCTCGTCGGTGGACCGCCCGGTCAGCCAGCCGTAGCCGTCGACGAACCGCCCGCTCTCGTCCACCGGGCTCAGTACCGCGAGCCCTTCCTCCTTCCCGAGCGCAAAGTCCTCGGCGCCGCAGCCCGGGGCGATGTGCACCAGGCCGGTGCCCTCCTCGAGCGACACCTCGTCCCACGCCACCACCCGGTGGTCCACCGCATCGCCGGGGCCCACCGTGTCGAAGGGGCCGTCGTAGCGCCACCCGACGAGCGCAGCTCCGCTCAGCTCCTCGTCGAACGGCCCCTCCCCGGCGCGTTCGACCGCAGTCCAGTCCCCGCCTCTGCGGCCGTAGCGGGCGTCGGGGCGGACGGCGACGGCGACGTTGGCCGGCAGCGTCCATGGCGTGGTGGTCCAGATGACGAGGTGCTCGCCGGGGCGGTCCCGCAGGGGAAAGCGCACCGACAGCGACGGGTCGTCGCGGTCGACGTAGCTGCCGGCCAGCTCGTGCGCCGAGATCGACGTGCCGCATCGCGGGCACCACTCGGTAGGCCGGTTCCCCTGGTAGAGCCAGCCCCGCTCGGCCACGATGGCGAGGAACCGCCAGATGTACTCGATGTTGGTGTCGGAGAACGTGTAGTAGCTCTTCTCCCAGTCCATCCACATGCCGAGGCGGACCGACCCCTCGGTCAGCTCGCGCGAGGACCAGACCACGACGTCACGGCACTTCGCCGCGAACTCGGCCAGGCCGAACGCCTCGATCTCGCGCTTGGAGTCGAGGCCGAGCTCGCGCTCCACGCCGACCTCGATCCACAGGCCCTGGCAGTCGAACCCGTTCTGGTAGCGCTGGTGGAAGCCGCGCATGGCCTTGTACCGCTGGAAGACGTCCTTCAGGGTGCGCCCCCACGCGGTGTGGACCCCGAGCGACTTGTTGGCGGTCACCGGTCCGTCGATGAAGCTGAAGCGGGGTCCCTCGGCATTGCGGGCCCGGACGCGGGCGAAGACATCCCGCTCCTCCCACCAGTGCAGGACGGCGAGCTCGATGGCCTGATGGTCCGGCTTGTCGGGGAGGGGCTCGAACACGGGACCGAAGACTACCTGCCACCCGCCCCGGGCGGCCCGGGCGGCCCGCCGAGTGTGTGGTGTGGTGACGGTTCGCCGGGCACGTGGTGTGGTGTGGGTTGGCCGGGTGTGTGGTGTGGTGACGGTTCGCCGGGCACGTGGTGTGGTGTGGGTTGGCCGGGTGTGTGGTGTGGTGGCGGTTTGCCGGGCACGTGGTGTGGTGTGGGTTGGCCGGGTGTGTGGTGTGGTGGCGGTTTGCCGGGCACGTGGTGTGGTGGCGGTTTGCCGGGCCGGGGCTGCGGACGACCGCCCGGCTACCAGCAGCCGGGCCGTAGGCGCCGCGTGCCGTCGGATCAGTCGACGCGGCGGCGCAGCGGGTCGTTGTTCGGCACCTCGACGATGCCGATCCGCGTGCCGTCGGGTCAGTCGACGCGGCGGCGCAGCGGGTGGTCGGCCGGCACCTCGACGATGCCGATCCGCATGCCGTCAGGATCCTCGATCCAGCCCTCGACCAGCCCCCACGGCTCGCGTTGCACGGCGCGGACCACGGGGACGCCTGCGGCGGCGAGCCTCCCGACCTCGGCGGTGGCGTCGCGCACCTGCAGCCACAGGGCAATGCCCGAAGCGTCCGGACCGGCGCCGCCTGGTGCGGCCGTGGTGCTGTCGGCTGGTGCGGCCGTGGTGCTGTCGGCTGGTGCGGCCGTGGTGCTGTCGGCTGGTGCGGCCGTGGTGCTGTCGGCTGGTGCGGCCGTGGTGCCGCGTTCCGGCCCGGCCGCGAGCTCGCCGGAGACCTCCAGGTACCCCCCACCGGTGAAGAACACCGCCCCGTACTGCCTGCCGGCGCCGAACTCGCGGTAGACGGGCAGCCCGAGCGTGCCGGCGTAAAAGTCGAGGGAGCGCTCCAGGTTCCGCGGCCGCACCAGCAGCCGTGACGAAAGGACCTCCATTACCGCCTCCTGTCGGTTGTCGCCGGTGCTTCTGCGCACCGGAGAGGAGCGGCTGCCGGCCCCGGTCCCGGTCCGCCGTCGGGTGCGTGCCGCCGCGCCGTCCCCGGCTCACGGGCCGAGGCGCACCCGATGGGATGTCGGGACCGGACGACCATGAGCACGGAGCGCCAGGACCGTCAGTAGGTGGTGGCGTCGTGCAGCGGTTGCAGCCGCTCCTGCAAGGCAGCCAGCACGGTTTGGCCGGCTACCAGCACGCCGAGGTCGCCCCGCACCCGGATCCGCCCGCCTGCCAGCGCGTCGACCACCGACAGGGTTCCCGTGGCCATGGCGACGGCGTCGTCCCAGCCCAGCCGCACGGACACGTCGGCCTGGTCGGTGGGGCCGAGCTGCATGCGCACCGTCGGACCGTCGACGACCAGCGTGGTGCTGACGTCACCGGTGGGCCCGCCGGTGACGGTCTGGCACACCGAGAACCGCCCGCTCTGGGCGGCCAGAGCGGCATCCGGGCCAGGCCGAGGGGGCTCGGCGCCGGCACTGGCCTCGTTGAAGGCGTCGACCCACGCCGGGCTGAGGAACGCCGGCACGGATCGGGCCTCAGGCGCCAGCGTCGGTCCCGAACGGGTCGCCGGCCGCGGTGGGGCCGGTGCCGCCTGCCGGTTCAGAGGGTCCGGCACCAGGTCCCGCGGAAGCGGCGGCCGGGTTGCCGGCACCCACAGCGGCGCCGACCGCTACGGGCACGGTCTGGCGCTCCAGGCGGTCCTCCGACGTGGGTGCGGTGAACGCCGGTGCATCCTGGGCGACCTCGGCCGCGCTCCGCTTGGTGCGGCGCATGATCTTGCGTCCGAGCCAGGCGATCGGGTCGTACGAGCCGTCGACGACGCGCTCTTTCAGCGGGATGATGGCGTTGTCGGTGATCTTGATGTGCTCGGGGCAGACCTCCGTGCAGCACTTGGTGATGTTGCACAGGCCGATGCCCATCCGCTGGCGCAGCAGCTCGCGGCGGTCGTTGGTGTCGAGCGGGTGCGACTCGAGCTCCATGTACCGGATGAACAGCCGCGGCCCGGCGTAGTTGGGCTTGTTCTCCTCGTGGTCGCGGATGACGTGGCAGACGTCCTGGCACAGGAAGCACTCGATGCACTTGCGGAATTCCTGGCCCCGCTCCACGTCGACCTGCTGCATGCGGTAGGTGCCGTCCGCCTCGGGAGCCTTGGGCTTGAGCGGTGGGAGCTGCCGGGCCATGACGTAGTTGAACGACACGTCGGTGACGAGGTCGCGGACGATGGGGAAGGTCTTCATCGGGGCGACGACCACCGGCTCCTCGGTGGGCAGCTCATCCATGCGGGTCATGCACATGAGCCTGGGCATGCCGTTGATCTCGGCGGAGCACGACCCGCACTTGCCGGCTTTGCAGTTCCACCGGCAGGCCAGGTCCGGCGCCGGACCGGCCTGGATGCGGTGCAGGACGTCGAGGACGACCTCGCCCTCGACGGCCGGCATGGTGTAGTCGGCGAAGTCACCGCCGGCGCTGTCGCCTCGCCAGACCCGCATCGTCACGTCGGCCATCAGTGTCCTTCCTTCCCGGGAGCAGGGGCCGGGCTCGCCGCCGGCTCCTCGAACAGCGCGGCGAGCTCGGGCGGCATCTGGGGCAGCGGTTCGGGGGAGAGGGTCAACCGCCCCTGCTCGTCGAGCCGTTGGACCAGGTTGACCTTGCCGAACTCGGGATCCGGCTTCGGATAGTCGTCGCGGGTGTGTCCCCCGCGGCTCTCGCGGCGCTCCAGGGCGCCCGTGGTCACCAGGCGCGACACCGCCAGCATGGACGGCAGGTCGGTCGCCAGGTTCCAGCCAGGGTTGTAGGCCCGGCCACCCGACACGGCCACAGCGTCGGCCCGCTCGGCCAGCTTGTCGAGCTCGCCGGCCGCCTGCACCAGCTCGGACTCGGTGCGGATGATGCCGACCAGGCTCTGCATGGTCTCCTGCAGGTCGCGGTGGATGTCGTAGGGGCTCTCACCGCTGTCTCGGGCGAAGGGCGCCAGGGCCTCGCTCACCACCTTGCGGGACTCCGCCGCGTCCACGGTGGGCGTTCCGGTGCGGCCCTCGGCGTAGTCCGCCGCCGCCATGCCCGCCCGGCGGCCGAACACCAGCAGGTCCGACAGGGAGTTGCCGCCCAGGCGGTTGGAGCCGTGCATGCCGCCGGCCACCTCGCCGCAGGCGAACAGGCCGGGCACGGTGGTGGCCTCGGTGTCGGCGTTCACGCGGATGCCGCCCATGACGTAGTGGCAGGTCGGGCCGACCTCCATGGCCTCGGCGGTGATGTCGACGCCGGCCAGCTCCTTGAACTGGTGGTACATCGACGGAAGCCGGCGGCGGATGTACTCGGCGGAGCGCCGGCTGGCGATGTCGAGGAACACCCCCCCGTGCGGGCTGCCTCGGCCGGCCTTCACCTCGCTGTTGATCGAACGGGCGACCTCGTCGCGGGGCAGCAGCTCCGGCGGGCGCCGGTTGTTGGTGTGGTCGTCGTACCACCGGTCGCCCTCGGCCTCGGAGTCGGCCGTCTCGGCTGCGAACATCGGCGGGATGTAGTCGAACATGAACCGCCGGCCCTCGGAGTTGCGCAGCACGCCGCCGTCGCCGCGCACGCCTTCGGTGACCAGGATCCCACGGACCGACAGCGGCCAGACCATGCCTGTCGGGTGGAACTGCACACACTCCATGTCGATCATGTCGGCGCCGGCCCACAGAGCCATGGCGTGCCCGTCGCCGGTCGACTCCCACGAGTTCGACGTGTACTTCCACGACTTTCCGATCGACCCGGTGGCCAGCACGAACGCCTTGCCGGTGAAGGCGACGAAACCGCCGGTGGGTCGCCAGTAGCCGACCGCCGCGCTCACCCGACCCTCGCTGTCTTTGTGCAGGCGGAGGATCTTGCATTCCATGAACACCTCGATGCCCAGCGACACCGCCCGCTGCTGCAGGGTGCGGATCAGCTCCAGGCCGGTGCGGTCACCCACATGCGCCAGACGCGCATAGCGGTGGCCGCCGAAGTCCCGCTGCAGGATGCGGCCGTCGGGGGTGCGGTCGAACAGTGCTCCCCAGCGCTCGAGCTCGTAGATGCGGTCCGGTGACTCCTGGGCGTGGAGCTGGGCCATGCGCCAGTTGTTGAGCATCTTTCCGCCGCGCATGGTGTCACGGAAGTGGACCTGCCAGTTGTCCTCGGACCACACGTTGCCCATGGCAGCCGCCGCGCCGCCCTCGGCCATCACCGTGTGCGCCTTGCCCAGCAGGGACTTGCACACCAGTGCCGTGCGCAGGCCGCGCTCCTTGGCCTCCACCGCGGCGCGCAGGCCGGCGCCACCGGCGCCGATCACCACCACGTCGAAGTCGTGGGTCTCGAGCTCGCCGGCTCCCGGACCGGCCGTCAGGCCATCAGCCATGGTGTGTCCTCACCTCTCGATCGGTGCTTCTGTCGGTGCAGCTGGCAACGCGTGCGGCTTGGGGTCGGCTCAGAACAGCTTGGGGTCGGTGAACCAACCGGCGGCCACCATGCGGACGTACGCGTCGGCGATGACGACCACGAACAAGCTGATCCAGGCGAACTGCATGTGGATGGCGTTCAGCTTGGACACGACCTTCCACAGGCGGTGGCGGATGGGCGCCTTGGAGAACTCGTTGACGTGCCCGCCGGTCACGTGCCGACAGGCGTGGCACGACAGGCTGTACATCCACAGCGCCGCCGCGTTGGCTGTGAGCACGAGCGAGCCAACGCTCACGCCGATGCCCCCGTCGCCGGGCAGGCGGTAGGCCATGATGGCGTCGATGGTCAGGATCACGTTCCACGCGATGGCCACGTACCACGCGTACCGGTGGATGTTCTGCAGGATCAGCGGGAACCTGCTCTCACCGGTGTAGCGCTTGTGCCCGTCGGCCACGGCGCAGCCCGGCGGCGACTGCCAGAAGGACCGGTAGTACGCCTTGCGGTAGTAGTAGCAGGTGCTGCGGAACAGACCCGGTCCGCTCAGTCCGATCAGTGCCGGTGTGAGCATCCACCAGTGCAGGACCAGGAACGACCCGTGGCTCCCGGGCACGCAGCTGCCCACGATGCACGGTGAGTACAGCGGCGAGATGAGGTCCCGGTGCTGGCTGAGGCCGACGAAGTAGTCGGCGTTCTGGAACACCGCCCAGACCGTGTACGCCACGAACAGCGTCAGCACCACGAAGGTGAACGCCGGGCTCTTCCACCACGGGTCGCGGCGCAGGGTCCGCACCGCGGGGCCGCCCCGAACGCCACCGATGGTGACCGGGATCGGTTTCACATCATCGATGGTGCTCACGCCTGACTTGTCCTCCTTCTCGGGCTCGCTGCCCCCCGGTCCCCCGGGGTGTCGGCCGGTCCGGTCGACGCGGCAGCACGCCACCGCCGGTCCGGGCCGCCGCCAGGGCGGGCACTCCAGCCACCGGCGGGTCGGCGGCGCGGGCTCATCTTTCCACCTCGGCCCACGCCGGTCGAAACGGGCGCACCTCGAGCGCACGGTGCCGCACCTGGCCGGGGCGCGGGCGACGGCCAGCCGTGCGCCGTCACCGGGAGCAGGGGGAGTCCGTGACAGCGACCTCGCTGCCCCGGCGCCCGGCCGGTTCGCCCCTCCGGCGCATCATCGGCTCACCCCTTCGGCGCCCGGTCGCTTCGCTGCCTGGCGCCGCGCCAGCACGGTCCGAGGCGGCCCGGCATAGGCTCGCCCGCATGGTCACGGTGCCCTTCCCGCCCGATCCCCCGGCCGACCTTCCCGCCACCCTCGGCGAGCTGCGCGCGTCGGGCTGGCGGTCGGTCCCGGTCCGCGAGGAGCTGCGGCGCAACGCCGCGGCGCGTATCGCAGCGGGGGAGCCCTTGGTGGCCCGTGTGCTCGGGTTCGAGGACACCGTGCTGCCCCAGATCGAGAACGCCGTGCTGGCCGGTCACGACATGATCCTGCTGGGCGAGCGCGGCCAGGCGAAGACCCGCATCGTCCGCTCGCTCACCCAGCTGCTCGACGAGTGGCTGCCGGTCGTCGCCGGCTCCGAGCTGCGCGACGACCCCTACCGGCCGGTGTCGCGCCGTGCGAGGGACCTGGTGGCGGCCGAAGGCGACGACACGCCGGTCACCTGGGTGCACCGGGACAGCCGCTTCGCGGAGAAGCTGGCCACCCCCGACACCTCGATCGCCGACCTGATCGGCGAGGTCGACCCCATCAAGGTGGCCGAGGGCCGCTACCTGGCCGACGAGCTGACGCTGCACTACGGCCTCGTCCCCCGGGCCAACCGGGGCATCTTCGCCGTCAACGAGCTGCCCGACCTGGCCGAGCGGATCCAGGTGGGCCTGCTCAACGTGCTGGAAGAGCGCGACGTCCAGATCCGGGGCTTCACGGTCCGCCTTCCGCTCGACGTGATGCTGGTGGCCACGGCAAACCCGGAGGACTACACCAACCGGGGTCGCATCATCACGCCGCTGAAGGACCGGTTCGGCGCCCAGGTCCGTACGCACTACCCGCCCGATGCCGGTACCGAGCTGGCCATCGTCCACCAGGAGGCACGGCTTCCCGCCGACAGTGCCGGCGGTCCGCAGCTGGTCGTGCCCGACCACATGGGCGAGATCGTGGCCGAGCTTTCCCAGCTGGCCCGTCAGAGTCCCCACATCAACCAGCGGTCCGGCGTGTCGGTGCGCCTCAGTATCGCCAACTACGAGACCCTGGCGGCCAACGCCGTGCGCCGGGCCCTGCGCCTGGGCGAGCCCACGGCGGTGCCCCGGGTGAGCGACCTGGGCGCCCTGGTGGCGTCGTCGCAAGGGAAGATCGAGATCGAAGCGCTCGAGGAAGGGCGCGAGGAGCGTATCTGGCAGGCGCTGGTGGCCTCCGCAGTGCTGGCTGTCTTCCGCCGACGTGTCGCGCCCGAGCACCTCGGCCCGGTGGTGGCCGCCTTCGACAGCGAACGGGTGGTGCATGTCGGCGACGATCTGCCGGCCGCCGCCTACCTGCAGGTTCTCGCCGAGGTTCCGGCCCTGAAGGCCCCGGTCGACGCCCTGGGTGTGGGTGAAGCCCAAGGCGAGGTGGCCTCCGCCGTCGAGCTGGTGCTCGAGGGGTTGCACCTGGGCAAGCGCCTCAACAAGGACGCGGCCGGGGCGAAGGCCACCTACCGGGGTGGACGCGAACGCTCGGGGCGGACTGCCGGTGGCGCTGGCCGGGTCGACCCGCCTGAGCGCCGGTCGTGACCGGCTGGTCGGGTGATCGGCATGCCGTGCCGCCAACGGCGTCGAGCGCGCCGGGTCGCGCCGGGTGGCGGTCGTGACGAACCGCTGGGGGTACCGCCGCTGGGACGGCACCCAACGCTCTGCCGCCGACGACGTGGAGGGACTGTTCGGCGAGATGGCCGACGACCTCCTCTATCACGGCGACCCTGACGCCGCGCTGCGACGCCTGCTCAACAGCGGCTACCAGCGCCCCGACGGCGAGCAGGTGCAGGGCCTGCGCGAGCTGATCGAGCGGCTCCGCCAGGCTCGCCAGAAGGAGCTCGACAGCGGCGACCCCGGCGGCGCCTACCGTGAGCTCGCGGCAGAGCTCGACGAGGTGGTCGCCGAGGAGCGCGCTGGCCTGCAGGAGCTGGCCGACGAGGCGGGCGCGTCGGGCGACGAGCGCCGCCGGCAGGTCACCGGCGAGGCGGTCGCCGAGCGGTCGATGGCCCTCGACCTGCTGCCGCCGGACCTCGCGGGCAAGGTGCGCAGCCTGCAGCGGTACGAGTTCGCGTCCACCGCGGCACGCGAGCACTTCGAGGACCTGCTGGAGCGCATGCGCCAGGAGATGGCTCGCAGCTGGTTCGACCAGATGAGCGAGGCTCTGTCGAACCCCGACCCAGCCCAGCTCGAACGCACCCGGCAGATGTTCGACGCCCTCAACCGCATGCTCGAGCAGCGCGAGCGGGGCGAGGCGCTGGACCCCGGCTTCGACCAGTTCATGGAGCAGTTCGGCGACTTCTTCCCCTCGCAGCCTCACGACCTCGACGAGCTGCTGGCGGACCTGGCCGCCCAGATGGCAGCGGCGCAGGCTGCGCTGGACTCCATGACCCCCGAGCAGCGCGCCCAGCTCCAGGCGCTGGCCGAGTCGCTGTTCGACGACCTCGGCCTGCGCTGGCAGGTCGAGCGCCTGGCGGACAACCTGCGCACGGCCGTTCCCGGGGCCGGCTGGGGACGGCGCTACCGCTTCGGCGGCCAGGACCCGCTCGGCCTGGCCGGCGCCGCCGCCTCGGCACGCCGCCTCGGCGAGATCGACGAGCTCGAGCAGTTCCTGCGATCGGCCAATTCCCCCGGGGCTCTTGCCGAGGTCGACCTGGAGCAGGTCGCGAACTACCTGGGCGACGACGGCGCCCGCTCGCTCGACAGCCTGGCTCGCCTGGCGCGCGACCTCGAGGAGGCCGGGCTGATCGAGCAGCGCGACGGCCGGTCCCAGCTGACCGCCGCCGGCATCCGGCGGATCGGGCAGCGCGCTTTGTCCGAGCTGTTCAGCCGGCTGGCCAAGGACCGCGTCGGGGGCCACCGGTCGACCCTGCTCGGCACGGGCCACGAGCGCGAGGGGCAGACCAAGCCCTTCGAATTCGGCGACCCGTTCACCATCGACATCGAGCGGACGGTGCACAACGCGGTGCGCCGGGCGGGGAGTGGCACCCCGGTCCGTCTCGCCCCCGACGACTTCGAGATCGCCCGAACCGAGGCGCTCGAGCGGGCCTCCACCGTCTTGATGGTGGACCTGTCGCTGTCGATGCCGATGCGCGACAATTTCCTGGCCGCGAAGAAGGTGGCCATCGCGCTCCACACGCTCATCACCAGCCGGTTCCCGCGGGACTTCCTGGGTCTCGTCGGGTTCTCCGAAGTGGCCCGCGAGATCAAGGCGCAAGATCTGCCCGAGGTGTCGTGGGACTTCGCCTACGGCACCAACATGCAGCATGGCCTGCTGCTCGCCCGCCGGATGCTGGCACACCGCCAGGGCACCAAGCAGATCATCATGATCACCGACGGCGAGCCCACGGCCCATCTCGTGCCCGAGCCCGGTGGTGATGGGTACTCGGTCTTCTTCAACTACCCGCCGGTGCCCGAGACGATCCACATCACCCTGGCCGAGGTTGCCCGATGCAGCCGAGCGGGCATCACGATCAACACCTTCGTGCTCGACGCCACCCACTCGCTGCGGGGGTTCGTCGACCAGATGACGCGCCTCAACCGGGGCCGGGCGTTCTACACCACCCCCGACACGCTGGGCGACTACGTCCTGGTCGACTTCCTCCAGCACCGCCAGGCGACGCGTCGAACCATGCGGCCGGGTGCCTGACCGCTTGCTGGGACCGGTCCGGGGTGCGGGTGGCGGACGTTGTGCTGGCACGGCAGCTGCACTGCGGGGGGTCGGCGCGTCCAGCAGCAGGTTCCACGCCGGGGTCGTGTGGTGCCGGGGTCGTGTGGTGCCGGGGTCGTGTGGTGCCGGGGTCGTGTGGTGCCGGGGTCGTGTGGTGCCGTGCCGCTCCGCCCCGGCAATGGGTGTCGCAGCCGTGTCCCGAAGGTGCTGACCGCCTTGCCGCCGACAGCGCTCACCCGTCCCTGAAGCACCACACAACGTGGCGAGGAGGCTTGTTCATGCGCGAAACCCCTTGCGGCGCCAGGCTGTTTGGGGTAAGGATGACAACACTGTAGTTACACTGATGCCACCACGTGGCGAGGGGAGGCGGACCGATGGACATCGTCAACGTCTTGTACGGCCGCCAGGAGCGCGAATGGCAGGGCCGGGCCAACTGCATGGGTGTCGACCCGGACCTGTTCTTCCCGGAGCGGGGGGCATCGACCCGGGAGGCGAAGGCGGTTTGCCGAGGCTGCGTCGTGCGCGAGGACTGCCTCGACTACGCGCTGTCCAACGGCGAGAAGTTCGGGATCTGGGGTGGGCTTTCCGAGCGGGAGCGCCGTCGCCTGCGCCGAGAGCGGGCCATGCGGCTCCAACCGGCAGTCTCCGCTTCTGCATCTTGATCTGACAGTCGGCCCTGGCGCCCGTCGGCGACGGCGGTCGCCGCGTCCGGTGGTTTCCGGCGCGGTCACGAGACCGCTCCTGCCTGGTCGACATGGTGATGCGCCGACCCGTCAGGTACGGCGCAGTCGAGCCTCGAACGTGTGATCGAGGTCGACGCCGCATCGGGCACGTGCTTCGGGGTCGAGGGCGGCGACCACAGCGAGCGGGGCGAGGCCCACCAGCTCGGGGCGGGCCACCTCCACCCCGAGGCCACGGGCGGCTGTGGTGACCGCCGCCAGCACTGCGTCGGGACCGACCGTGAACGGGTCGACCAGGTTGCACGACACCTGGGCGTGGCCGCCGATGCCGAGCCCGAGCGTGCGCACCGCCGGACCTCGGATAGCGTCGGCGATCTTCCGGGCAGCGGCGATGTCGCTCCCTTTCAGCCATACGTTGTAGGCGACCAGCGCAGGCCGGGCGCCCACGGCGCACGCACCCGCGCTCGGGTGCGGCACCGGCGGGCCGGTGTCCGGCTGCAGGCCGTCGAAGGCGTGCCGGCGGACCTCGGGAAGGGTCCGCTCGGGGCCGTACACGAAGCAGGGCAGCCCGAGCGTGGTCGCCGCCCAGGTGGCGAAGCGCTGGCGGGCAGCGATGGCCCGGCCCAGGTCGTCACCGGGACGGGCAGCTGCTCCGGTGGCATCGATCGGTACGAACGGCACGACATCGACCGCGCCCACGCGCGGGTGGGCGCCATGGTGGCGTCGCAGGTCGATGGCCAGCACGGCGGCCTGTGCCAGCCGTCGTGCCGCTGCTTCCACGTCGCCGCCCCGCAACGACCCCAGGGTCAGGACCGCTCGGTTGTGATCAGGGTCGCAGTGCAGGTCGAGGAGGACGGGCCCGGCCGCGTTCGCCAGGTGCCGGATGACCGCATCGTCGCGTCCCTCGCTGACGTTGACTGGGCAGAGGAGCCCACCCGGATCGACGTCGTCCGGGCGGGCTCCTCTGCCGGTATCGGCGAACAGGTCGCTCGGCTCCGCAGGAGGGCTCAGGGCGCGGAGGCGTGCGTCAGCCTGCGCTGCCGCAGAAGCCGCCGACGCTCACGCTCCGACGCCCCGCCCCACACGCCATGATCGACCCGGTTGTCGAGCGCATAGTCCAGGCACTCGGCACGGACCGAGCATTCTGCGCAGATGCGCTGTGCAACTTGAACGCCGACACCATCGTTCGGGAAGAAGATCGCCGGGTCCATGTCCTTACAGCGACCGCGACGCATCCAGTGGGTGTCCATGGCACCTCCATCGACTGGTATGGACTTTACCAGTGAGCATCTCGAACGAAACGGGAATCAACCCGGTTCACAGGAAGTCTCAGGAACCGGGTTGCCGTGTCGTGAGGGTGGCCGGTGGGGGGTGTGCCGTGCCGTGGGGGTGGCCGGTGGGGGGAGTGCCGTGCCGCGAGGGCGGCAGGTGGGTGCAGTGCCGGTAGGCTGTCGCGCCGTGCCCGAGGAAGCCGAAGAGCAGCTCGAAGAACCGCAACCACCCGTAGGCGAGGTCCGTGTGGTGTACCTGGGTCCGGTGGCGCCCCACTGGGAGGTGCATGCCGTGACCGGGCCGGCTGAGGTCATCGACCCGTTCCGGGACCGGACCCTGGCCCGGCTCACGCTGCTTCCCCCGCACGATCCTCAATTCCGGCGCAACCGAGAGCGGGTCGTGCGCGACGCCGAGCGGGAGCGGCTGGATCTCGGGTGGGACCTGGGCGCGCCGGAAGAGGACAGCTCAGCGGAGGGGTGAGGCCCCGGCGGTCCTGCGCCCCGGTGCCGGTCAGCGGCCGGGTGGCCGACCGCTCAGGTGCCGGCCGGGTCCGTCAGGTCGATCCGCTCCAGCCACAGGCCGGGCGCTTCGATCTCGGACGGCGTCGGCAGGTTGGCACCGCCGGTCCACAGCCGGGCCAGGCCATCGTCGCCGGCACGCTCGAGCACGCCCGACACGAAGGCGGCGCCGCGGTCCAGCGTCGCAGGCCCCATGTCGAGACCGAGGAGCATCTCCGCGGCCCTGGCGGCCGAGTCCCGCTCGACCTGCTGCCGCCGCCATGCCTCGCCGAGCGCACCCCGGCCGCCGAGCAGGCGGGTGGCAGCCCGATCCAGGACGTGCTCGACGTATCCGGTGAGGGCCGCGCCGGCAGCGGCCAGCTCGTCGACCGCGCGCTCGCGTGCCGGGGACGGCTCGGCAGCGGCGACGAGCGCCTCGGGGTCGCCCAGCAGACGCTGGAGGGCTTCGGGGTCGCTGGGGTCGAAGCCGCCGAGGCCGCCGACCAGCTGGGCGTTGTCGGCAGCGGTGGTGCGAGCCACTGCCGACAGCAGCTGTCGAAGCCGATCGGCCACTCCGGCCCGACCCAGCACCGCGTGGACCGTGCTGTCACGGAGGCACACCCACAGGCGGACATCCTGCTCCGGCAGCGACCAGTCGCTGGCGAACCGGTCGAGGTTGGCCGGCACCACCAGCATGCGGTGTCGCGACGAGCTTGGGCGGGGCACCGGCAATTCGTATTGCCCCAGCGTGGTGCGGGCGAGGTGGCCCACAGCGGAGCCCAGCTGCATGGCCGCCAGGACCGGGCCCATGGTCGACATGGCCTGGGTCAGGAAGTCGGAGATCCCCGGGCCGGCATCGTCACCGAGGTCCCGGGTGAGGCCCGCCATCGTCGCTCCGGTGTCGGCGCTGCCAGCGGCGTCGAGCACGAACGCCCAGTCCTGCACGGTCTGCGCGGCCCACGTCCCAGGCCCGACCGCCTGGACTTCGAGCGTGGCGCCATCGCCGGTGACGTCGATGCCCGTGATCTCGGTCACGTGGAGCTGGGCGACCTGCAGGAGCTCCTCGATGGCCATGCGCTCCAACGGGTCGGGGTTGGACTCGGGCCCAGCCTCCGTGGCCACTCCGGTGGCCATGGCCCGGGCCATGTCCACCTTGGCCGATGCCCCACCCATGCCCGATCCCATCATGCGCAGCAGGTCGGCGAGGAACTGCTCCATGAAGTTGCCGCCGGGGCCGCCGGAGCCGGGAACGTCGGGGAGGTCCACGTGACCGAATCTAGGCCGTGGGGCCGCCTGGCATGACGCGTTGCGACGTGGCGTGACCGCCTATCACCGAAGCACGGCACCGACCAGGCCAGGTGTGGAGCTCAGCCGGGGGACGCGCTCAGCGTGACCGCCACGGTCCGGGTGCCGCCCGGGCCGGCCACGCGGAGGGCGACGGCCTGGCCGGGTGAGTCGACGTACAGCGCAGCCTGCAACTCCGGCCACGTGCAGATCTGGTGCCCGTCGACCGCCACCACGTTCTGGCCAGGCGCAAGAACGCCGTTCACCGGTGCGCCCGGAAGGATGCCGAGCACGGTCGCCCCGCCGCAGGTGCCGGGGGCGTCGGCGCCGGTGATGCCGAGCCAACCGTGGACGACGCGGTGGGCGCGGGCCAGCTGCGCGGCGACGCGTTGAGCCAGCCAGCCGGGGACGAACACGTCCATGCGTTCGCCACTGGCGGTTGTCTGAGCGTCCAAGATACCCGCCACCTGCCCAGACCCGTCGACGAGGACGCCGCCCCACGAGTCCTGCCGGAACTGCACGTGGTCAGCCTCGATGACGTCGAGCAGAGGCTGGGTGTTGCCCGGGCCAGCGCCGGTCCCCGACGTGCCGACCGCTTCGATCTGGGCAAGGGCCACGGCGGCGGTGAGCGCGGTGGTGCCGGCGGTGCCGGTGGCGCCCCCCGGGGTCGATCCGCACAGGCATTCGGTCATCGCCAGATCGCCGGCGGCCATGGTGCGACCAGCGAAGGTCGCCGGCGTGACCGGCTGGTCGATGGCGACCACGGCGACTCCGCTGTGTGCGTCGGTGGCGACCACGCTCGCCGGCAGCCGCCGCCCGTCAGGCAAGATCGCCGTGAGGTGGGTGGACCGCCCGAGAGCCGCCGCCGCGGTCACGACGAGCCGCCTCGCGGTGGCGACACCGGTGACCAGCATCGGGTGCTGGTGGCCCTGGGTGACGACAAGGCCGACGAGCGATCGCCGGACCTGGGTCATGGAGGCCTGGACGCGGGGCGCTGGAGCGACAGCCGTGGTCAGGCTGGTGGCGTTGGCGGCCAGCACACTGGTGGGCCGTGCAGTGCTGACGGACGGTCGGTCGGCCACCAGCACGACGAGAGCCACTGCCAGCACGATGGCTGCCGCGCCCACGACGGCGGTGGCGGGATGCCGGCCCGACACGGTGGTGGGCCGCCCGCCGCCCGCCGCCGCCCGCCACACCCGTCCACCGCCACCGGAACGCTCGAGTCCACGGGGCGCGACATGCCTCGAGGCGAGGTCGATCGGATCGGCGTCGGCCTTCCCCAGCTCCGACGGGTGTCGCCACAGGCGGTCGTCGGGGGGCAGCCACCCACGGAGGGCGACGTCTTCGTCGCCTGCATCTTCTGGGGCTCCGTCCCCGGTGAACGACCCACCGCGGTCCATTCGGCCGAGAATAGTGGGGTGTGCCGCCCCGAAGCGGTCGGCCCCCGTGGTGATCCCGGTGCGACGGCTGCCCGTTGATGACGATCGGGCCGCCCTACCATGGCGGGCACGCGGTACCGTGCGTCCACGCGGCGGCGCCGCGACCGGACCACGGCGCCGCGGCGACAAGGCGGTGCCATGGCGGTGGCCGAGGCACATCCGGTCGCCATCGGCTCGGGCACCAGGGCACCAGGGCACCAGGGCACTACGGAACCACAGCACCACGGCCCGATGGACACCGGTAGATCCGCCGGACCTGGTGGCGCTCCGAACCTGGCGCCGCAACATGGCACGACAATCCCGAACGACACGGCCGGATCGGGCCGTCGGCACGACAAGGACTGCAACCGGCATGGCGCTTCTCGCAGACACCAACTCCCGCACCAAGGTCGGCGACATCGATGGCTAAAGACGTCGCAATCGACCTCGGAACCGCCAACACCCTCGTCTATGTCCGGGGAAAGGGCATCGTCCTGAACGAGCCGACGGTGATCGCCCTCAACACCCGCACGCACGAGGCGCTGGCGGTCGGCCTGCAGGCCTGGCAGATGATCGGGCGGACACCCGGGTACATCGTGGCGATGCGTCCGCTGCGCCAAGGGGCGATCACCGACTTCGACATCACCGAGCGGCTCATCCGCCTCATCCTGCAGCGCAGCGGTGTGTCGCGGCTCAACCGCTCTCGGGTCCTCATCTGCGTGCCGTCGGCGATCACGTCGGTCGAGCGGCGCGCCGTGCGCGAGGCGGCCCGGCGGGCCGGTGCGTCGGCCTCCTACCTGATCGAGCAGCCAATGGCAGCGGCTATCGGCGCAGGGCTCGCCATCGAGGAGCCCATCGGCAACATGATCGTCGACGTCGGAGGCGGGACGTCCGAGGCCGCCGTGATCTCGCTCGGTGGGGTCGTTGCCTCACGCGCCATCCGGTGTGGCGGGTTCGATCTGGACGCCGCCATCCAGGCCTACATCCGGCGCGAGTACGGCCTGGCTGTGGGGGAACGGACAGCCGAGGAGATCAAGATGGCCATCGGCTCGGCCGCCCCCTACGAGGACGAGGCCAAAGCCGAAGTGCGCGGCCGTGAGCTGATGACCGGCATGCCCAAGACAGTGGTGCTGTCGCCTGCCGACGTACGCAGCGCCATCGAGGACCTGGTGCGCCAGATCGTCGACGCCG
The DNA here is from genome assembly GCA_021803325.1 of Actinomycetes bacterium. Lineage (GTDB taxonomy): Bacteria > Actinomycetota > Acidimicrobiia > Acidimicrobiales > UBA8190 > JAJZYI01. The sequence goes on along the minus strand of JAJZLP010000353.1, from coordinate 47,308 downwards.
CGGTCACCTGTTTGGGAGATGCCCCCCCGGAGCTGGCCCAGGACATCATCGTCCAGGGGATCCACCTGGTTGGCGGAGGTTCGCTGCTACGCGGGCTGGCTGGCCGGCTGGCAGCTGAGACAGCGGTGCCGGTGCACGTGGTCGACACCCCGCTCGAGTGCGTGGCTCTCGGCGCCGGTCGCTGCCTGGAGGAGATGGACTCGGTGCGATCGCTGTTCCTGGAGGACGACTGATCCACCCGCCGGCTGGCGCCGCCCGCCCGGCCGCCCCTGCCCCTCGCCGGGCTGTCCCTGCCCCTCGCCGGGCTGCCCGCTGGCACTTGTCGGGCCGCCGCTGGCACTTGTCGGGCCGCCCGCCGGCACTCGTCGGGCCGCCCGCCGGCACTCGTCGGGCCGCCGCTGGCACTTGTCGGGCCGCCCGCCGGCACTCGTCGGGCCGCCGCTGGCCCGTTGGCGATGCCCGGCCGCCCGTCCCCGGCCGAGCAGTGGCTGTTCACTTCCGCCGTCCAGCCGATGGCTGCTCACCGGCCGGCTTCCATGTGCCGGCCGACTCACCTCCGGCTGCGCGCTTCGTCCTCAGATCCAGTCGGCACCTGCCGCGTCGCCGCCCGGCTCGGGACCTGCGGCACCGGCTTTGCCGGTGCCGGGTGTAGGGATGAATTCGGAGTTTGGGCTGGTGTTGGCCGCCTCCGGAGCCGGAGTGCCGGGCCCGTCGGGATCGTGGGGCTCCGGGACCGGTGTGCCAAGCACGTCGGGATCAGGGCCCATCAGCTCCTCGACCACCTCGCGCACCTGCCAGTCGCGGTCGAGACGGCACCGCTGCAGGGCTTCGTCGGCCCGAGGGTCGTCGAATGCGGCCAGGGCCACTGCGGCCCGGCGCCGCAGCGGTGGTCGCCCGCCCAGCGCGTGCAGCACCGCGTCGAGGCCACGCGGGTCGCCGATCGCGCCCAGTGCTGCCACCGCAGCCTCCTGGCACAGGGGGTCTGGGTGCCCCGTGACCAGTGCCGACAGGCGGGTGACGGTGCCGGCGGGGCGTGCTGCCGGAGGGAGCTCGCCCAGTGCCCAGGCAGCGGCTTCGACGACGGCGTCGTCGGCGTCGTCGGTGGCGACGAGGAGGGCTGCTCCCTGCACCGCGAGGTCGGCGGTGGTGTCGTCAGGAATGCGCCGGTCCGCTGCGGTGGCGGGGCGGCCAGCGGCAGCATCGTCGTCGGTGTGAACAGCGGCAGCTGGCACAGCGTGGGCGGCACAAGCCTCGTCGGTGGCGGCAGGGCTGCCGGCAGCATCGTCGTCGTTGGTTGCGGCGCCATGGGCGGCAGCATCGTCGTCGGCGTGAGCAGCGGCAGCTGCGTGGCGTCCGGCGATCGTGGCGCCGCGGCGCCGGACGCCGGGATCAGGGTCGGCCAGGGCTCGGGCGAGCGCAGCGGCGTCCCATCCGCCGAGCCGAGCGAGCGCGCCGAAGGCCGAGGCGCGTACCGAGGGATCTGGATCGAGGCTGCGCTCGGCGGCAGTGTCCTGGTCGCCGAGATGCCCGGCGATGGTGGCGTGCTGCCGCCGGGCTGCCGGGCTGTCACCTGCAGCGCGCTGCGGTTGGCTGCCTGGCCCGTCACCACCGGCAGGCTGCGGTTGGGTGCCCGGTCCGTCACCACCGGCAGGCTGCGGTTGGGTGCCCGGCCCGTCACCACCGGCAGGCTGCGGTTGGGTGCCCGGTCCGTCCCCAGGGGCGCGCTGCGGTTGGGTGCTCGGCCCGTCACCAGGGGTCTGCTGATCCGTGGCAGGCTGTGCGGCGCTCGGGCCGGCTGACGGGCTCGCTGCCAACGATGACCTCCTCTCCCACCACGCTACCGCCCGCTCCCGGATCCTCCGGACGCCGCCGCTGGCCCGCGGTCGTGCTCGTGCTGGCCGTGGTCATCGTGGTGGGCATGGTGGTGGCGAGCCGGGTGACCCTGTCGTACTACGCGCTGGTGCCGGGCCAGGCCCAACCGGTGGCCGGCTTGATCACCGTCCCGGCGTCCCGCGATCACCGGCTCCACGGCACCATCCTGCTCACCGACGTGGGCGTGGAGCAGGTGACGGCACTGCAGTACCTGCCCGACCGGCTCTGGCGCACGGCGACGACCGTCGTCCCGACCAGCGACCTGACCGGCGGTTTGCCGGCGTCGGAATTCGGATTGCAGGGCACCGTGGACATGGAGGAGTCGCAGATGACCGCCGAGGCGGTCGCGCTGCGCCAGATGGGCTATGCCGTGCCCGAGACCGACGCCGGCGTGGTGCTGTACGCCATCATCCCCGGCACCCCCGCCTATCGGTCGCTGGCGGTCGGCGACGTGGTGACCGCGGTCGACGGCGTCCCGGTGCGCAGTCCCTCCGCCCTGGTTGCGGCCGTCCGTGCTCACCGGCCTGGCCAGCAGGTGACGCTGTCGGTCGGGACGGTCACGAGCCCGACGCGGACTCACCCGGTCACCGTTCGGCTGTCCGGGCAGCGCCAGGGCAACACTGTGGAGCCGATCCTGGGGATTCCCTACTCGCAGCTGCCGGGCTCGAGCGGGATGGGGACCCAAGCCGTCTACGACTTCCCGTTCCACGTGACGCTGTCGGCGGACGGGATCGGCGGTCCCTCCGCCGGGCTGGCGTTCACGCTCGGGCTCCTCGACCGCCTGAGCGGTGGGGAGCTGACCGGCGGGCGGGTCGTGGCCGCGACTGGGACGATCGACCCGACGGGCGCGGTGGGGGAGATCGGGGGCTTGCCGCAGAAGACGGTGGCGGTCGAACGGGCGCACGCCACGGTGTTCCTGGTGCCGGCAGCCCAGGTTGCGCAGGCGCGGGCCCATGCCACGTCCGGGCTGACGGTGCTGGGCGTCACCTCGCTGCAGCAGGCCCTGAGCGACCTGCGGCGGCTCGGTGGTCACCTGGGGGCGGCGGGGAACGGCCCACCTGCCGGTCCCACCGGTCACGCCGTGCCGGCAGAGTGGCAGTCGGCACCGTGGTCCTGATGCCGGTGGTCCTGATGCCGGTGGTCCTGATGCCGGTGCTCCTGGCCCCGGTGGCGGTCGGCGGCAGCCCGCGTGTTGCGGTTCTGGCGGCGGCGGCGGCGGCGGGTATGGCCATCGCCGCGGGAGTCTCGGGGGCCTGGGTGGCCCGGGGGGTCTCGGTGGCCTCGGTGGCACGGGGGGCCTGGGTGGCCCGGGGGGTCTCGGTAGCCTCGGGCGCGGGGTCGTAGGCTCTCCGCATGCCCGACGACCGCCGCCTCACCATCTCGACCGCATCGGCGCGCCTGTCGGTGGACGAGGTGCAGCAGCACCACTTCTCGACGGTGCGACGTGGCTTCGACCCCGGCGAGGTCCGCGGCATGCTCGAGCTGATCGCCCGGGAGATGGCGGGTGCCGCCGAGCGCGAGGCAGAGCTCCGAACGGCGCTGGCCGATGCCGAGCGGCGGGCGGCGAGCCCCGAGGTGGACGAGGAGACGTTGACTGCGGTCCTCGGGCAGGAGACCGCCCGGGTGCTGCGGGCCGCTCGCGACGCGGCTGCCGACATGGTCAGCCGCGCCGAAGAGGAGGCCGCCAGGGCGCTGGCTGAGGCGCAGGAGCAGGCCGAGCAGGTGGTGAGCCGGGCCGAGCAGCATGCCGCGGAGCGCATAGCCCAGAGTGACGCTGCCGCCGCCGACACGCGGCGCCGGGCTCAGGACGAGGCGACCGCCCGGGTGGAGCACGCCCGGGCGGAGGCCGACGCCATGCTGGTGCAGGCGCGCACGGAGTGCCGATCCATGGTGCAGGAGGCCCAGGAGCTGCGGGCTCGGGTGCTGTCTGACCTGGCCAAGCGGCGGCGCTCCCTCCACTCCCAGATCGAGCAGCTGCGGGCTGGACGTGAGCGCCTGGCCCAGACCATCCAGGGTGTTCGTCACGCCGTCGACGAGATCGCCGACGAGCTGTTGCATGCCGAGGACGAGGCGAGGCAGGCGGCCGAGGCGGTTCGGGCCATGCCGCAGCCCGATGACGTGCTGGGCGAGCCGGACGCGGATGCGCCGGACCTGTCCGGGGTGTCGGCTGCGCCGGGTGACGTGACGCCGGGTGACTGGCGTGCGGCTGCGGGCGGGACGGTGACCGGGCCGGCCGGTGCGGTGTCTGCGGGTGACGCGGCGCCGGGTGACGTGGTGCCGGGTGACTGGCGTGTGGTTCCGGGTGGGGCGGCGACCGGGCCGGTCGGTGCGGCGGTGCCGAGTGCCGTTGTGTCGAGGGCCGTGGCCTTGCCGGACGAGGGGACACCAGCTGTGCCGGCTGCCGGCGGTTCGGTTGCCGACGGGGGCTCCGGCCGGGGGAGGGGTCGGCGGCGCACGACCGGCGCGGCGGCCGGGACCGGCGCGGAAGCCGCGGAAGCTGGGGCGCGAGCGGGTTCTGGGATCGGCGATCTGGGGACGGGTGCTGGACCTGGGGTGGCAACCTCAGGGTCCGCAGCCCGACGTGCGTCGGCGACGACCGATGAGGCTGAGCAGCCAGGCGATGATGCGGTGGGGAAGGTTGGGGCCAGGGCGGGCGACGGCGAAGCCGGTGGTCCTGCCGGGACCGTGGCGGACAACGCTGCGGGCGAGCAGGAGAGTGGGTCGGCGCCCGGTTCGGCGACGGACGATGCTGTTGGGCGGCCTCCGGAAGGCGATGTCGACGCGCTCTTCGCCCGGCTCAGGGCTGCGCGGGGCGCGGGTGATCCCGGTGCGACCGAGCCCCGGGACGGTGATGCTGCACCGTCGCCGGATGACGGAGGGCGTGCCGCCCCGGTTCGAGGTACGGGTGCAGGCCAAGGCCAAGGCCAAGGCCAAGGCCCAGGCAAAGGTGCAGGTGCAGGTGCAGGAGTGGGCGTAGGAGTGGGCGGCGTGAGCCCGGCCTTCTCGATGCTCGACGACGACGACGGGCCGGCGGTCCGCATCCTGCAGCACGACGCCAAGCCGCGGCCGCGGCGTCGCCACCCGGCGCGGCCCGTGGGGGCCGCTCCGGCCGGCGGAGCACCCGCCGCTGACATGTCAGCAGCGCCGGTCGATCCGGCGGTGGCCGGCGCCGTGCCGGGGAGCGTCGCCGACGCGAGCACGGAGGCCGGTCGGGCCGGCCGCGTGGAGGCGGGGAGCGCCGACGAGGCGGGTGGCGCTGTCGACGCCCCGCCCGGGACGACGTCCGATGGAGCACCCGGGACGACATCCGATGGAGCACCCGGGGCGGCGGCCGACGCGGATCGGGAGCCAGCGTCCGAGCTCGACGCGGCCGCCGCCGACCCCGAGCTGGCACGGCGCGACGAACTGGTCCGGCCCGTGATCGCCGGATTGGCCCGCCGGCTGAAGCGGGCACTGCAGGACGACCAGAACGACCTGCTCGACCGCCTGCGCAATGCCGGTGCCGGCCGGGCCGACGGGACTGCACTGCTTCCGGACGAGAGCGAGCATCGGGCTCGCTACGTGATCGCCGTGCGCGAGCACCTCGACGAGGCCGCCCGCGCCGGCACCGCCTTCTGCGGTGCCAGCGCCGCCGACGCGCCACCGATGGCGGCGGTCGCCGACGAGCTGGCAGGAGCGCTTGTCTCCGCGCTGCGGCGGCGCCTCGACCTCGGGAACGGCGCTGCCGACGACCAGCAGGCTGCCGAGCGGGTCGGCGCCGCATTTCGCGAATGGAAGGGCAGCCGGGTGGAGGCGCTGGCCACCGACCACATCGTGGCGGCATTCTCCCAGGCGGTCGTGGCCGGCACGCCCGCCGGCAGCGAGCTGCGCTGGGTGGTGGACGACGACGGCGGAGCCTGCGCTGACTGCGACGACAACGCACTCGACGACGGCGTTCCGGCAGGGCAGGAATTTCCCACTGGGCACCGGCATCCACCGGCGCACGCGGGCTGCCGCTGCCTGCTCGTGCCCGTGTCGCCGTAGGCTCACGCGCCGTGCGAGTACCCCCCGACCTCCCCCGCGAGGCCCATGGCAGCCACCGGCGACGGACCTGGATCCTGCTCGGCCTGATCGTCCTCATCGTGGTTCTGGCGTCGCTGCACACGTTTGCCACGATCATCACCGACGAGCTGTGGTTCGGGTCGGTCGGGCTCGGCTCCGTCTGGCACCGCCTGTTCGACGTCAAGGTCGGCATGTTCCTCGTCTTCGGCGCCGTCTTCTTCGTGGCCACGTGGGCCAGCCTGGCGATGGTCCACCGCCTGGCTCCGAGCGAGCTGACGCTCGGGCCCGAGGACGAGCTGGTACGGCGCTACCAGCGGACGGTCGCTCCCCACGCGGTGGCGCTGCGCACTGTGGTGGCACTCGTCGCTGCATTGATCGCGGCGTCGAGCACGCTGGGCCAATGGCAGAATTACCTGCTGTACCGCTACGCCGTCCCCTTCGGGACGAAAGACCCGCAGTTCCACCGGGACATCGGCTTCTTCGTCTTCAAGCTGCCGTTCCTGTCCTTCGTTGAGAACTGGGCGTTCGTCTCCCTGGTGGTCATCACCCTGGTAACGGTGGCCGCGCACTACTTCGAGGGTGGCATCCGCCTGCACCGCCAGGCTCAGCGGGTGGCACCCCAGGTGAAGGTCCACCTGTCGGTGCTCCTGGCGGCCATCGCGCTGGTGAAGGCCTGGGGCTACGTGCTCGCCCGGTACCAGCTCGACAGCTCCACCAACGGCTACGTCCAGGGCGCCGGCTACACCGATGTCCACGCCCGTCTGCCGGCGCTGGAGCTGCTCGTGTGGGTGTCGATCGCGGCTGCGGTGGTGCTGCTCGTCAACGTGCGCAGGCGTGGTTGGATGCTGCCGGTCCTCGCCGTCGGCACCTGGGCGGTCGTGGCAGTGGTGGCGGGGGCGATCTACCCGGCGCTGCTGCAGGTCCTGAAGGTCAACCCGGCCCAGAACGCTTTGGAGCGGCCCTACATCCAGCGCAACATCGCCGCCACCCGCGCCGCGTTCGGGATCAGCCATGTCACGACCACCTCGTTCGCGGCGGACCAGCAGGTCAGCCAGAGCGAGCTGAACGCCTCCCAGCAGAGCTTGAACGACGTGCGGCTGTGGGACCCGTCGGTCACCAGCCAGACGTTCACCAAGCAGCAGCAGACACGCGGCTACTACTCGTTCAACGCACTGGCCACCGACCGCTACATGGTGAACGGCACGCTCACACCCGTCGTGGTGGGTGTCCGCCAAGTCGACGACACCGGTCTGCCCGCACAGGGATGGGTGAACACACACCTGCAGTACACCCACGGCTACGGGATGATCGTGGCTCTGGCCAACCAGTCGTCTGCCGGCGGCGAGCCGGTCTTCGGCGTCTCCAACGTCCCCGACACCTCGACCGCGGGCCTGCCGACCATCACCCAGCCGAACGTCTACTACGGGCTCCCCAGCTCCGACGGTGGCACGTCGCGCTTTGTGGTGGCTAACACCGCCCAGCCCGAAGTCGACTACCAGGCCAACAATGGAGTGACCCAGGAGTCGCACTACCACGGCACCGGCGGAGTGCGGCTGAACAGCCTCGTCACCCGGGCGGCGTTCGCCCTGCGCTTCGGCGACCTGAACCTGTTGATCTCCAACCGGATCACACCCCAGTCGAGACTGCTCATGTACCGGGACATCCAGCACGCCATCTCCACCGCGGCGCCGTTCCTGTCGCTGGACTCCAGCCCCTACCCGGTCATCGTGAACGGGCAGATCGACTGGGTCCAGAACGCCTACACCACCACGGCGCAGTACCCGTACTCGCAGGACGCCAACACCACGATCCTGCCGAGCAACAGCGGCATTCCGGGGACTGTCGACTACATCAGGAACTCGGTCGTCGTCGTCACCAACGCCTACACCGGCAAGATGACGTTCTACGTCGTCGACCCGAAGGACCCGATCATCCGCACCTGGGAGCGGGTCTTTCCCACGATGTTCACGCCGGGCTCGGCCATGCCGGCGGGGCTCCGGGCCCACCTGCGCTATCCCAAGGACATCTTCATGCTGCAGGCGGAGACCTACGGGCGCTACCACATCACCAACCCGCAGGACTTCTACAATGCGGCCGGCGCCTGGACCTTGTCGCAGGACCCCGGTGCCGGGTCGCCCAGCGCGCTGGCCAAGACGATCTACACCCTCAACGGCCAGGGACTGCCGGTGTCGACCGGCCAGACTCAGCGCATGACGCCGCTGTACGAGGTGGTGCAGTTGCCCGGCCAACAGGCGCCGACATTCTCGTTGATCGACGCCATGGTGCCGTACTCGAGCAGCAACCAGGTGCAGAACCTGGCGGGGTTCATGACCGCCTCGTCGAACTATGGCCCCTACGGCACTGCGTACGGCGGTCTGACCGAGTACGTGAGCACCGCGTCGCAGTCGGTCGACGGGCCGGCGCTGGTGGAGGGCCGGATCCAGGAGAACAGCGCGGTGTCCAAGGCGATATCGCTGCTGAACCAGGGTGGGTCTAGCGTGCAGCTCGGCAACGTCGTCATGGTGCCGGTCGGTCAGTCGATGCTGTACTTCCGGCCGCTGTACGTCCAGGCGTCGCGCAACTCCGTCCCGGAGCTGCAGGACGTCATCGCCGTCTACGACGCTTCGGGCGGCGGTGGCAACGCGGTGGTGGCCATGGCGCCGACGCTGCAGGGCGCCATCGCTGACGTGTTCTCGGGCACGTCGGTGACCGTGCCTCAGTCCGGGGGGCCGACGCCGGGGACGGGGTCCGGGTCGGCGCCGAGCACACCGGCCGACCAGCAGGTGCAGAGCCTGATCCAGCAGGCCGTGGCAGCCGAGCAGACCGCTCAGAGCGACCTGAAGGCGGGGAACTTCGCCCAGTACGGCACCGACGAGCAGAAGCTGCAGCAGCTGCTGCAGCAGCTGCAAGCGGCGGCGGGGACGACCGCCGGGCCGGCAGCGAGAGGGTCGTCGGGGTCGTCGGGTTCGTCGAGCGGGGCGGTGGGCTCGAGCTCGGGTTCGTCGACCGGCTCGGGGTCGTCGGGTTCGCCGAGCGGGCCAGGTTCGTCGGGGTCGGCGTCGTCGGGTTCGCCGAGCGGGTCGGGTTCGTCGGGTTCGGTGTCGGCGGGCACCAGCAGCGTCGCGTCGGCAGTGACGTCTGGCGGGTCGAGCGGAAGCGGTGGTTCGAACGGCTCCGCCCACTCCGCGCGTCCCAGCCGCGGCGTGCCGGCCACACCGGTGTCCGTCGAGGCGGCCCCTGTCCGCATCGCGGGGGCACCGTCGTTCGCAGCCCTTCGCCTTCCCGCGGGGTAGGACCGCGACCGCGGCGGGGCGGCAGTCGGGACATAGACAAGGACTGGCGGTACGATCGGACTGTCCTGGGTTCGCCGCCCAAGGTGGCGGCGGTCGTGCGGTCGGTGCGCGGCCTGGAGCCGGCGCCGCCCGACGGTGGTGGATCCCTCCCGGGCACAGGAGAGCTGGTGATGGGCATCCTCGACAAGGTCAAGGTGCAGGCGGGTCAGCTGGCGGAGAAGGCCCAGCACGGCGTGGCCCAGGGGCAGGCCAAGATCGACGCCCTGCAGGCGCGCCGAGCGCTCGACGCGCTGCTGCGCGACCTGGGCATGGCGACGTACCGAGCCGACCGCCACGGTGGGCCCAGAAGCGATGTCGATCGCCTGCTGGGTGATGTCGAATCGCACGCACGCGAGCACGGCCTGCTCGGCGTGCTGTCCGGTGAGGACCCCGATCAGGACGAGGACGGCGCCGTCGGCGACACCATGGCCTGGCGGGCGTGCCGCTCGACGTGGCTCGCCCAGCAGAGCCGCTGTGCGTCGGCACCGCCGACTTGGTCCCAAGCGCGGCGAGCAGGGGCTGGTCGCTGAGCAGGCGCTGATGGGGCATGTTGCGTTGGCCGGTCGCATCGGCGCAGACCGGCTGGAGTGGCGTGGCTCGGGGGCATCCGGCACGGCTCCTCGGTTGGCAGTGCTCCCGGTTGCCGTTGGCGAACGGCGGGCAGGGTGCTACGATGATTCGACCGCCGCGGGGTGGAGCAGTCTGGTAGCTCGTCGGGCTCATAACCCGAAGGTCGGAGGTTCAAATCCTCCCCCCGCCACCAAGTAACGGCGCTTTTCGCGCCTCTTTGCATACGCACAGGCCGCTGACCAGCATGTTTGGGTCGGCGGTTTGTCGTTTGTGGGGACAATTTGTGGGGACCTACTCATCTTGTGCATATGCAAGGTGGGCAGGGCGCCAGGGCAAGGGTGGGCCGGCACGCTGCGGTTTCGCGCGTCGAGGTGGGCGGCATCCGGGCGCTGCACAGGGCATTCCGTGCGCAGCGCCATACGGCTGCGCTGATCATCGGCCACCGGAGCGCTTTCGAACCCTCCGAGCCGCTGATCGTGCTGCGAATCTCTGGTGCGGCGCGGAGCGGCTGGAGGTTCGTATCGCCGATCAAGCGCTCATGCTGCGATGCTGCCTTATGACTTTGGGGAGGGAAATGGTGGGCGTTGGACCTCTGAGTCAACGCGGTGATCGCGCCCCCCAGAGTCCCCGCCGAGTACGGCGGCGGGGCGCCATCCGCAGAGATGGCGTCACCTGCGGCCGCTTCGCTCGCCCGTCGCGTTCATCATGCTCGGCCTGCTGCGAGCCGTGGTCGCTCGTCGGCTTGGAGGTGGGCGGATGCCGGGGCGGGCCCGCCCCAAGTCACGAGCCGGCCGCGGCCACGTCGAGCGTGCCGATCATCCCCTTCTGAGCGTGGCCGGGCACCGGGCACAAGTACTGATAGGTCCCCGGGGTGGCGGCCGTGAAGCGGAGCGTCGCGGCGTGCATGCCCGCGGAGGTGGGGTTGCCGAGGAACCACAGGGCCGAGCTGGCGAACGCAGGGCGAGTGGTCATCATCGGCATCCACGACGAGGAGGACCCAGACGCGGTGACCACCAGCCCGTGAGCAGTATCGGGGTCCGCATTCACCACTTCGATGGTCACCTGTGAGCCCTGGGGCACGACGATGGTCGGGTTGACCATGCCAGAGATCCGAAACGTCTCGTCGGGTCCGCCAGCAGGGCTGGCTTCTACGGCGAGGCCGACGGTGGAGGACGAGAAGGTGATGCGGTTGGCGGCGCGATTGATGCTCGCTCCTGCCGGTGTGCGGTTGCCGAGCTGGGCTGCTTCGGTCGCGCTCACCCGCGGGCCGGGTGCGTTGGCGAACAGCGATCCCATGATCTTGCCCGGGTCGGAGCCGGACCCCATCATGTAGCTCGGCAGCGACCCGCCGCGCATCCACCCCGGTGCTTCTGTCCCTCCCATCATCCACTCGTAACCAGAGGAGCCCATCATCGAGCCGTAGGAGGAGTTGCCCATCATGGAAGGGCCGTACAGACGGCCCATCATCGAGCTGTAGTAGGAGTACATGGCTCCAGAGGTCGCAGCGGTCGAGGCAGTCGGCGGGCTCGAGGACTCGCCGACCGCAAACGCCAGGCCTGCACCGAGCCCGCCCACGACGAGGACGGCGGCGCCGACGATCGCAGCAAGTCGGGCCCGGCGCTTGACGCTGGGGGTGGGAGAGGGCTGCCCGGGGTCTGAAAGCGGGTCTGGGCTCTTGGTGGTGAGGGTGGTCATCTTGGTCTGCCCTTCTTATGCGGAGCGTTGGTGCTGGGGGAAGGTCGACACAGCGGCGATCGGCGGCGCGGTGGTTAGCGGCCGGCGCATCTCGGCCACCTTCCACCACCACGAGATGTGCCGCTCGAGGTAGTAGTCGACGCTGAACCGAGCCGGCCCGGCGTAGTAGCTGAGGGCGAGCAGGCCCATGAACACCACGGCGTAGATGATCGCGGTGCCGATGTCCGACGACCCCGAGGTGTACGGGCCGCCGAAGCCTTCGGCGGTCGCCCAGATGAGCAGGCTGAACCCCGTCGCGGAGATGTAGGCGAGCTTGCGGGCGAAACCGAAGATCAAGGCCAGGGCGATGAGCGTCTCGGCCGCGGCCACCAGATCGACGAAGAAGTTGACACGGGGATGCTGCAAGTTGATCCAGAAGTCGAACCACCACCGGAGCCACCCCGGCTGGCCCTGGGCTTGGCCCATGATGGTGCTCATGTAGTTGGCCCGGAATCCCGGCAGCCACTTCAAGATGGCATCGATCAGCCAGATGATGCCGAAACTGATCCGCAGCGCGTCCTTGGGCCACGCCGACTGACAAGCCCTGGTCGAGGCAGGAGCCGTTTCTTTGGTCACTGTGCCGGCCATGTCAGTACCTCCTCGTGAGGGGCTGCGCCCATGAGCTTCCGATCGTCTGTTTCGACCATGGATCCATCATCAGCCGGATGCGCCGCGGTGTCATCGGACCGGACTACCGAAATGGGCTGCGGTCCTCTACGGACACCGCCTGGAGATACGACAGGATTCGCTGCGGGGTGCCTGGAAGACACGAGACGGCATGGCGGCTCGCACCTCTGGCTGTCTCGTTGGTCCCGCCACCCTCGGGGACAGACGTACTTCAGGGGGTCGGCGTGTCGTCGTCGAGCAGTCCGGCCTGGCGGGCATAACGGACCAGTTCGGCCCGGGTCTTGACGTCGAGCTTCTGTTGGATGTGGGCTCGGTGGGTCTCCACGGTGCGGACCGACACGAAGAGCTGCTCGGCGATCTCGGCGTTGGTCAAGCCCACGGCGATGCAGCGCATGACCTCGACCTCGCGCTCGGAGAGCTCACCGCCTGGGCCTGACGGCCGTGCGGAGGGAGCGTCGGGTGCGAGCAGCGCCGCGCCGAGGCTGGGGTGCACGTACTGGCGGCCGCTCGCTACCTGGCGCACGGCTTGGACCAGCTCGATGTCGGCGGCTTCCTTAATGAGATAGCCGTCGGCGCCGGCCTCGAACGCCCGGCGCAGGTAGGCCACGTCGTCGTGGACGGTGAGCACCAGGACGCGGGTGGCCGGGCTGGCCTTGCGGACCTCGATGGTGGCGGTGATGCCGCTGGCATCGGGGAGGCCGAGGTCCATGACAAAGACGTCGGGTCGCTCGGCCCTGGCGAGGGAGGTCGCCTCGCCGGCCGTGCCGGCTTCCCCCACGACCTCGAGGTCGTCCTCGGCCTCGAGGATGCGGCGCAGCCCGCTTCGGACCACCCCGTGGTCGTCGCAGATCGCGATCCGGACGTGGGCACCCTCAGCCAAGGGGCACCTCGAGCACCACCGTCGTGCCCTGGCTCGGGACCGAAATCACCCTTACCCTGCCCCCGACCAACTCGGCGCGTTCTTCCATCCCCCTGATGCCGAGATGCCCGTCGGGCCGGTGGTCCGGATCGAACCCCTGCCCGTCGTCCTCGATGACCGCGCGCAAGCGGTCCCCCGAAACCGTGACCACCACGCTGGCGCTCGTCGCCTGGGCGTGGCGCACTACGTTGGTCAGCGCCTCCTGGACCACCCGGTAGACGACGGTGGCGAGCGCCGGGGTCAGCCCCTGGTGTTGCTCCACATCGACGGCGGCGTCGACCGCCACCCCGGACCGTTCGGCCACTTCGTCGACCAGGCGCTGGACCGCCGGCGCCAACCCGATGTCATCGAGAACGGTGGGGCGCAGGTCGAAGGCCAGCTGGCGAGCCCGGCGCAGCGCATCGGCGACCAGCTCGCGTAGGTCCTCGACACGCCCGGTGACCCCGGGCGCCGGTTCATCGCCGCGACCTTCGAGCAGGCGCAGGCCGAGCAGTACCGAGGTAAGCGCTTGGCCGATGTCGTCGTGCAGATCCCGGGCGACCCGGGCCCGCTCGGCCTCCTGGGCGGCGATGACGGCCCCGAGCAATTCGCCTCGGGCGCGCTCGCGCAACTCCGCCGCGACCTGGCCGGCCACCGCCTCGGTTCGGGCGCGCTCGGCACCCATCAGCTGGGCGCTCTCGATCGCCCCGGCAGCGAAGGCGGCGAGCGCCATCACCAGCGCCTCGTCCTCGGCGTCGAAAGCCATCCCCCCGTGCTTCTCGGTCAGGTACAGGTTCCCGTAACGGCGGCCCCGGCGGCCGATCGGCGCGCCCAGGAACGTCCGCATCGGCGGATGGCCGGGCGGGAACCCGCACGAGCGCGGGTCGGCACCGATGTCGTCCAGGCGGATGGGGGCCTCCACGATGATCACCTGTCCGAGCAACCCCCGCCCGTGGGGCAACTCACCGATCCGCTCCACCGTCGCTGCGTCGAGGCCGTGGTGGACGAAGGTCGAGATGGTGCCCTCGTCGTCGTAGACCCCGAGCGCGGCGAAGCGGGCATCGGCGACGGCGGCGGCTCCTTCGACGATCCGCTGCAGCACCGAGTCGAGCTGGTGCTCTCCGGACAGCTCCATCGCCTGGTCGAGCAGCACCCGGACACGCGCCGGCCAAGGCCCAGACAAGGGCGTACCAGGGGCGCTGGGGCCTGGCTGGGTCTCGGGCATGACGTTCCCAAGCTACTGGCGATCCCCGTTGGGTCGCTGATCAGGGCGAGTGCGCAGCACCGACCCAGTGGCTCAGCGCATGGACGCATGGTGATCCACCGCCTCTTCCCGGTTGCCCGGCCGAGTGCGGGTTTCCTGCACGCCGATTCGGTAGTGACGACGGATGCCCCCACGGGCTGGTCTTCGTACGGTGAACTCAGGCCTGCAATGGCCTGGCCTTGAGGGTAAAGGAGTACCGAGTCATGAAGGCAGCCGTCGTCCACGGATGCACGAAGAACTGAGGGAAGGACCGCCGTGAGTACACCCCCGATCAGCCCGGATCTCGCCAAATCCGCATTTGCCCAGTTCGCCCTCGCTCATTTGCCCTCCACCACCGAGCGCCAGATCTACCCGGTCATCGACGGGTCGAGCGAGGCTTGGACCGCCACGGCCGCTGCCCGGACGGCAGAGGTCAGCGATCACGAGGCCGACCAGGCCTTGCGACGCTTCCACAAAGCTGGGATCGTCGACCTCGACGGTGGCCGGCGGCCGCGTCGATATCGATGGAGGCCGGAGATGGCCTATCTCCATGAAGGGATCGAGCCGAGCCGAGCGCGGGACCCGATTTGTGGCATGCCAGTCGCGGCCGATGCTCCCCTCTTGGTGCAGGAGGGTGCGGTGACCGTTCGGTTCTGCTCGCTGGCGTGCCTCGTTCGCTGGCGCGCCCACCGACCTGTGGTTGGCGCGGCCTGAGCACGATCAGGCACCGGCGTGCACCGCACCCTCTGCGCATCGAACACCGCCTCCCCAGCGAGTCCTGGCGAACCCCAACGTCCTGCCCGACGACGCGGCCAGAGGGTCCGTAGTCGCCGGCAGCCCAGATCCGTGTCACATCCGGATGCGCCACTTGCCTTCAGCGCAGAAGCTTGAAGCGATGACCAGCGTCCACCACGAAACTCCCGAGCGAACGGTTTCACCGTCTGCGACACCCACGGTGCTCATCGCCATCCGCCATCGGGCGATGAGCGAGTTCACCCGCGAGCTGCTCGACCGCCACCTCGGGTCCTCGACGGTCATTGAGTTGGGCGGAGGTGAACTGCTCAAAGACGCGCTTGAGCGCCTCCGACCTGATCTCCTGGTCATCGACGCCGGCAACTTCCCCGAATGCTGTGAGCAAGCACTTGCCCGGTACCCGAGCGAGCGGGTCATCGTCATCGGACCCGAACCCCACGATTCCTACCGATCGGCCGCCCTCGCCGCCGGTGCCGCGTCCTGGGTGCCGCGCGATCGCATCGGAGACGACCTCGTGGCCGAGGCACACGCCTTGCTGAGCGTCGTCAGCCACCACGTCCGTGCCGTTGCCCCGCCGCTCCCGTAGGGGGTCGCCACCGGCACTGCTCTCCGCACTGACGGACTCTCTGGCCCCGGCGGGGCCAGAGCTGCCTCACCCGGTGCTTGTGCCTGCAGCGAATCTGCCACCGTCCCACGCCTCGCGCTGGCAACTCGTAGCGGGTATCCGTAGGGACCGCGATGCCAATCGGTGTTTCGCACGGATGCGGCGTCAGGCCCCTGGGCCTGATGCTTGATCGCATGCAACTGGTTCAAAAAGCCAGCGAGCCGAGCGGCCCCGAAGAAGTGGGCCGAAGGAGGTGTTTCTCATGATGTGGTACTGGGGAAACGGGGGAGTGCACTGGTGGGGGTGGCTCCTCATGGCCATCGGCATGGTCGCCTTCTGGGGCCTGATCATCTGGGGCATCTGGTACTTCGTGACCAGCCTGGGCCGGGTACCTCATCACGAGCACCCACCTGCAGGTCCCCGGCGCATCCTCGACGAGCGCCTGGCCCGTGGGGAGATCGACGCTGAGGAGTACGGGCGGCTCCTCGACCTGATGAGCGATGAGGCGAAGGCCGAGAGCGGACGCAATCCCGTCGGAACCCGAACGAAGCCATGAAGGCGCGGACCGAGCGCCCCCGGTACGCGTCCGGTCCCCCGCAGGACGGCGGCCGGCTCGCGCGACCGGTGCGCGGGTTCGCCTCGGGCAAGGGCGACAACCTGGTTCGGCGGCACAAGATCGAGGGTCAGGCCCGCGGCCTACAGAAGATGATCGAGGACGACCGGTGGTGCCCGCACATCGTGACCCAGGTGGCCTCCGTGAACCGGGCCCTCCAGGAGGTGGCAGTCGGACGCCTCAACGACCACCTCCAGCACTGCGTCAGCCAAGCGTTGGCGAGTTCGACCATCTTCGGCGAGACCCGCCTCGACGAGTTCGCAGGCACCATCCGCCAGGTGGTGCGGCTATGACGCCCGCCACCACGAACGGGACGACCACCGAGGGAACGGCTTCGGCCAGGCCACGCTTCGACAAGTCCGCGGCAGTCGCCTACGAGGGTGCGCGTGTTCTCGACACCCGATCCGCCTGCCAGGTGTTGCGCGCCCAGGGAGTCACCAAGTCGTACCGGCGTGGCGTGTGGCCTCGTCGCCGAGTCCTCCCGGTGCTGCGAGGTGCCGACCTCGAGCTGTGCGCCGGCGAGGTAGTCGGCCTGGTCGGTGAGAACGGATCGGGGAAGAGCACGCTGATGAAGATCCTGGTCGGCGCTCTCGACGCCGATGCCGGCGCCGTGTGGGCCGTGGACCGGGTGGGCTACTGCCCCCAGGAGCCGCTGCTCTACGACCGGCTGACCTGCGACGAGCACCTCGAGCTCTTCGGCGTCGCCTATGCGATGGATCCCGCCGCGGTCGTTGCTGCCTCGGAGGCCCTCTACGCCAGCCTGGGCTTCGCCCGCTGGCGGGGCGCCCGGGTCGAAGAGCTCTCGGGGGGCACGCGGGCCAAGCTCAACCTGGCGCTGGCGCTTCTGTCCGACCCTGACGTCCTGCTCCTCGACGAGCCCTATGCCGGCTTCGACTGGGACACGTACCTGCGCTTCTGGGAGCTCACGGCCGAGCGGCGGGCCGCCGGACGCAGCGTCTTGGTGGTGAGCCACTTTGTGACCGACCATGAGCGCTTCGACCGACTGGTCGAGCTGCGCGACGGGAAGGCCGTGTCGCGATGATCGCTCTGGTCATCCGCCGGGCGCTGCTCGACTACGCCCGCCGGCCGCTCAACCTGGTGCTGCTGGTGGCCGTGCCGATCGTGATCGTGATGGCCCTCTCCGGTGAGTTGGCGGCCTTCTCCAAGCTGCTGAGCACGACATCGAGCCCCACCCACCTCGAGGTGGCCACCGCGGGCTGGGCCGCTGCCGCGGTGGCCGGCTTGGCCGGCTTCTTCCAGGTGATCGGGTCGCGCCCGACCGACCGTCGCCTGGCCGCCGCCACAGGCCGGGCCACCCCGGTCATTGCAGGCCGCCTCGGGGCGTCGGCCGTTCTGGCCGTGGCGGCCACTGCCGCGGCCCTGGTCGCCCTGGCCGCCCGGTCGGGGATCTATGACCCTGCGCGGGCCGTGTCTGCGGTCCTGGTGGTGGCCATCATCTACGTCGCCATCGGAGTGCTCGTGGGGACACTGGTGCGCTCGGAGATGAACGGCGCGCTCATCGTCAGCGTGATCTGGATGCTCGACGTGTTCGTCGGGGCGGGCCTCGGAGGCGGGTCGTCGGTGATCACCAGGGTGTTCCCGCTCCACTTCCCGACCATGGTGCTCACAGCTCAGGCCGCCCACCACGGCGGGCCGATCGGAGACGTGGGCTGGTCGCTGATCTGGGCTATCGGGCTCTCCGCCCTCGCCGTCGCCCGCCTGGCCCTGACGACCCGCCCCGCCAAGCGCACGGCGAGCGCACCTGTCCTCGCCGATGGACAGGCGCCGCAAGCGTCCGGGATGAGCCCTTCGAGCATGCCGGCAGCAACAGTCGTGCCCACAACGCCCAGGCCCGTGGTTGTGACCGTCCCAGAGGCACCCTCGGCGACGCCCCACCTGCGCCCGGGACCGCAGAGCCGTCTGGTCGCCGCGTCGCGCGCCGCCTTGCGCGACTACGGCCGTAACCGGGTGCTGTGGGTGCTGCTCCTCGCCGTGCCCGTGCTGTTCATCGCCCTGGCCGCCGAGCAGACCCCGACCACGCCCATGCCGGTCGACCTCGTCGCCGGTGCCCGGCACTTCACGGCCATGATCTCGCTGCGCCACGTACACGCGGCCGAGATGGCCTCGGTCGCCTCGGCCCTTCTGGCCGGGATCGCCGGACTGTTCATCGTCACCGGGTCCGCCGACGGCGACCGGCGTCTCGTGCTGGCAGGGTTCCGGCCCCGCCAGGTGCTGGCCGGTCACCTCGGCGTCGTCGCCGGGGCCGCCACGCTGACCACCGCGGTGTCGCTGGCCGTCTCGGCGGCGTTCTTCGCCCCCGAGCAGTGGGTGCAATACGCGGGCGCCGACCTCTTGATCGCCCTGACCTACGCCATGATCGGGGTGCTGCTCGGGCCGCTGACCGGTCGGCTCGGGGGCCTCTACCTCATCTTGGTCCTGGCCATCGTCGACGTCGGCTACGGCCAGACCGTCATGTTCAAGTCGCTCCCGCCCACCTGGGGCGCCTTCCTGCCCGCCCGCGGCGCCGGGCGGCTCCTCCTCGGCGGGGCGTTCAGCACTGGCTCGGCCCAGATCGGCTACCTGCTGCTCGCATTGGGCTGGCTGGCCGCGCTCACAGCGGCGGCGGCACTGGTGTTCAGGGCACGCATCGGGGCGAGGCCGATACTGGCGACGTCTGAGACCCACCCGATTGTGACCGGCCCACCTGACACACCCGATTCCTGGTCGTGCTCGTCTCGCGACGACGATGCCGAGGCCCACCCAACTGCCGGTGTCCTCACGACCAGCGGCACTGGGTCATCAACACCCACGGACCTCAGGCAATGAACCTTCTGACCGTGGCTCGTGAGATCTTTTCGGGGCCTGCTGCCTGCGCCGGCCAAGGCCGACCCTCCGAGCCCCTGCACAAAAGACAGGGCACCGACGTCTCGATCTCCGAGTCAGTCTCGGGTGGCCGCACCAAGGAGATCTGTGGCCGGAGCCCGGGATTGGCTGAACGTTGCTCTCCACCCAGAGCCTTGGGGCACCGGTGAGCGCGCGGGCAGGCGCGAGCGGGGAAACCGTTGAGTCGGACACTGACTGCGGCGGGTCCGAGCTCGCGGCTCGCTTCGCCGCCGGACTGAGCGTCCCCCGTCGGTCCAATCTGACCGGCTCACTCGCGGCGCAGGAGCAAACCCCCGCGGCCCGATGGGACCCGGGCTCGGACCGGGCTCGGCTGGCCGCCCTGCGCAGCGCGCTGGCGAGCGAGACCGATCCCCTCACCGCGGTGACCGAGCTACTGCGGTGGTGCCGCGACGACCACGCCGTGCTGTGGGAGCAGCTCGGGGAGCCGGCCTCTCAGGCCTGGCGCGCCCGCGGTTTGAGCCACCTGCGGGAGGGGCTGGAGGGCCCGGCGCAGCTGCCGATGGTCGACGCGAGCACCCGGGCGCTCATCGATGCAGCGCTCAGCCAGGTCCCCGACCGTGTGCCGGGCGTGGTCGCCGCGCACGTGCTGGCCCAGGTGCTCGACGCCCGTTATGCGGCCGGCTTCGGCCGGGCGTTTCGCCGGCACGGCCCGGCCGAACTGGCCGTGGGGGATCCCCTGCCCCTTGACGACCCCGGGCTGCGCCACGTCGTGAGCGTGGCATTGACCTCCCCGCCATGGCGCCTGGCCAATCGCCTCGACGAGACCCGCCACGTCCGTCTGGCCGGGCGCTGGGCCGAGGAGTTCTCGGTGATCCTCGACTACCGCCTCAACGGGGCCCTCTCGGACCTGGCCGATGCCTCCACGGTGATCGCCACCTGCCATCCCAACCGCAACGTCGACGAGCTCAGCCTGGGCCAACGCCGTCCGGGTCGCCTGTTCCCCGTCGGCCCGGCCGACGAGGCGGCCCAGCAGGTCGTGCTCGACGCGTTGATCACTCGGGCCGTGGCTGCCGGCGCCCGGGTAGTGGTGCTGCCAGAGCTGTGCGTGACGGCCCGGATGGCAGAGCGGCTGCAGCGCTGGGTGGAGCGCCCCGACGGGCCGTCGGTGCTCGTGGCCGGCAGCTTCCACCACCGCGACCACGGCCGGGGCCGCAACACCGCCGTGGTGTGGGTGCGCGGTGTCGCCGATCCGCTGCTCCACGACAAGCACAGCCCCGGCGACCGCCCCTTGCCCGAGGACATCGAGCCCAACGGGCGACCCGAGCTGCGGGTCTACGTCGCCGACGGCTGGCATCTGGTGGTGGCGATCTGCCGGGACCTGCTCAACCCCGAGGCGGTCCACGCCCTGGCCGAGCTCGGCGCCAACCTGGTGCTCGTGCCCGCCATGAGCGGACGGGTGCTGGCCTTCGCCGGGCAGGCGGCCGAGCTCGTGGGGTCCTGCCAGGCGGTCGTTGCCGTCGCCAACAACCCGGCCACCTGGCCGCACCTCGACGGTCCGTCGGCGTTGGCGACCCGGGCCGTCTTCGGCCATCCGAGCCTGGCCCAGCAGACCGTCCTGGTCGACACCGCCGACGCCGAGCCGGGGGTCGCGACCCTCGAGCTGAAATCTGGGGTCTCGCGATGGCTGTGAAGCATCCGCCGAGCGAGCCGACGACGCTGGCGGCATGGGTCGCCGTCGTCGTCGTCACCGGCGACCCCGTGGCGCTCGCCGACGCGGCGGCGGCCATCGGGGCGGCCCTCGTCCTGGGCCCGAGCGCCGAGGACGCCGGCCACGGCCTGGGCACGGCACTGGTCCGCTCCGCCGAGCTGGCGATACCCACCGATGCATGCTGCCGGGCCTCGTGGTGCGCCGGCGGGCTCGCCGCCCTGCGCGAACTCATCGCCGGCCACGACGACGCTCGCCGCACCGGTAGCGGCGGACCCAAAGCCGCCGCGTCGAGCCTCGACGAGAGACTCGTCGACGCGCTCGCCGGGCACGGGCCCATGCGCCGGGCCGACCTCGCCCGCGCCCTCGACACTGCGCCGAGCACCGTCACCGCCGCCCTGGCCCGCCTGGCGCGCCGGGGCATGGTGCAGACGACGACAAGCCACGCTCCTCGTGGCAGGAGCAAGCCAGGGGGGCGCCCGGTGGTCGCCTACGCGCTCACCCCTGCCGGCACGGCCGCGGCCAGCTTGCCGTGACCGGCCGCCACTCACCCGACACACCGAAGCGACCGCGCGCGGCGTCGAGCCGGACACAGCACGGCCCGACGGTCACCGGTCGTCGCGGCGAACTTGCCGATCTAACCCGCCCACGGTGGCTCTCCCGCCTGGGTCGCCGCCTCGATCAAAGGGACCCGCCAGGCACCGGTAGTGCCCGGCAAGCCGCGATTCTCGTCGTCCTCGTCCTCGTCGACGACGGTGAGCCAGAGCTGCTCCTCACCCAGCGCTCAGATGGGCTCGGCTACCTACCCGGGGCGGCCGTGTTCCCCGGCGGCTCTGTCGAGAGGTCCGATCGCACCCCGGTCGACACCGCGTTGCGCGAGGCTCACGAGGAGACCGGGCTCGACCCCGGCTCAGTCGAGATCCTCGGCCATCTCTCGGAGCGAAGCACCCCTGACGCGAGGTTCGTCGTCACCCCGGTCGTCGCCTGGAGCCGACAGTTGTCCTTCAACGCACCCATAAGCCCCGACGAAGTGACCGCGATGGGCCTGGTCGGCCTAGCCACGCTCTCCCCGCTGCGCGCCGACAACCACGTGGCGTTGCGGCGCATTGCCGGCGATGGGCTGGGGCACTACCCGAACAGTGCATTGTCAGGGGTGCTTCCACCGATGACCGCGGCTGTTGTCCGCGAGCTGGTTGGGGTCGTCGCCGCTGTCCGGCGCGACCCTGGCGACACCCCCGAGGGCAGGGACCGCCCGGGGCCCGAATGACCGAATGCCCGAGGCCTCGCGCGCCCACGGCCGACCGATCTTGCGGACAACGAGATCGACTCTCGGGACAATTTGACGCGGGAGCATGAGGGGAGGCGAGGCAGCGAACATCGAAGGCCTCGAGCCCGAGGCGACCTCGTTCGGGGCGCAAACCGCGGTGTCGGCCGGCGAATACCGACGTGAAAGTCATCGCATGGACCACCGACCCACCTCACCTCGACGCATCGTGCAGAGCGTGGGGACGCCCTTCGCATCGGCGGATCGTCACGTGTCCGAGCTTCTCGGATGGTGTCGCATCTCGGCCTGAAAGAGCGCCGAACCGAATCATGACATGAATAGGACCTTCGGCCCTACCCCCGAGGGATAGGACCGAGCTTCTGGGGGCCCGTCAGGGGAAGCGCTCGCCTTCGGCGCTCGGCCTTCCGACGCTCGTGTCCGTAGTCGTCCGCAGCACAGGTTCAGCAGTCCGAACGGATGCCCCGGTCGTCGAAATGCTCGACGATGGACATGTTGAACAAGACCACCGACCAAGGAGGTCCGGCCATGAGCCACGTAACTACCCCCAACCACATGCGCAGCGACTCTCCGGCGGTGCCGGGCAGGGCCCAGGGCACCTCCCGGTTGCGGCGACCAAGCGTCAATATCACCCCGGCTGAGCGGGCCGGGCGAGTCGTGCTCGGCCTCGGAGCCATCGTCGTCGCCGCGGTGCTCCTCGCCTCCGCCGGCTCCGTTCTCGCGGTGGTGCTCGAGGTGCTCCTCCTCGCCGCCGGCCTCGACTTGGCCGTCACCGGCGGCATCGGCCACTGTCCCCTCTACGCCAAGCTCGGCCACGTGCCGGCGTCCCTTCGGAGGACGATATGACCGGGCGCGATCTCGATCGAAACCCCGGCCATGAGGCCATGGACCATGAGGGGCATCAGGTGGGACATGACGGCCACGGCGGTCATCACTGGATGATGATGGCCTGCTGCGTGCCGATGGTCGTCATCGTCCTCGCGCTGGTAGCGACCGGCACCGTGAGCGTCGGCTTCATCCTCTTCGCGGTTCTGTGCGTGGGGATGATGGCGCTGATGATGCGGGGGATGGACCACGGCTCCGGACACGCCGGCCACTAAGACGAGAGGTCGTGTGCGAGAAGGAACGCCTGCACAGGAACGACGGAGAGCCCGAAAGCAACGAAAGAGCGAAGGAAGAAGAACGATGAACCCAAGTGAGATAGCCATCGTCGCAGCCGACGCTGCGATCGCCGCCGGGCTCGGCTGGTGGTTCTTCGGACCGAAGCCCACGGCCGAGGCTGCCCTCAGCGAAGGGGTCCAAGAGTTGCGGGTCACCGTGCGCGGTGGCTACAGCCCGAACCGGATCCGGGCCCGGGCCGGCGTGCCGCTGCGCCTTATCTTCGACCGCCAAGAATCCGGCGACTGCACCTCAAGGGTAATCTTCCCCGACTTTGGCGTCTCCGCCGACCTGCCCGCCTTCGGTGAGGCCAGCCTCGAACTCACCCCGACCAATGCCGGTGAATACGGGTTCGCCTGTGGCATGAACATGATCCACGGCACCCTGGTCGTCGAGGACCCCACCGCCACCAGCGCAACGGGCCCGGCGGCGGCTCTGTCGGTGGACGAGGACGCGACAGATGGCGGAACCACCGCAGGCGAAGCGGCGGACGCCGCCTTCGCCGAGGCGAGCGCAGGCGGGGCGGCGCAGCTGGCGACCATCGTGATCGACGGCGGCTACCACCCGGCCCGCGTGCTGGCCGAAGAGAATATTCCGCTCCGGCTGGCCTTCGACCGACGCGAGGACGGGGCGTGTTCGGAGCGAGTCGTCTTCCCTTCCCTCGATCTTGAGGCGGTGCTGCTTGCCCATGGGAAGACCGACGTCGAGCTTGGCGCACTCAGTGCCGGGACCTACGAGTTCTCCTGCGGCATGGGAATGCTGCATGGCAGCGTCGAGGTGGTACCGAGCCGACGCGACGCGCCGCCGCCGCCCTCCCCCCTGGCGACCCCGGTCGGGTCCAACGGCGGGGCGGCCCCCGAGGAGGGGGGAGCCCCGCTGGCAGTCGACTCGCCGGTCATCGTCCCGCCCGTGGTGCGCGACGGCACCGCGCACCCCGCGGCAGTGGAGGGCGAGGACACCGAGGCGGCGGAGCGGCGCGCCGAGATGGCCGACCTCGGACGTAGGGTCGTTGTCGGAGCGGTCCTCACCGTCCCGGTGCTCTTCGGGGTCATGGCGAAAGACTTCTTCCACCCGGCCTGGCTACCCGCGATCTTGACCAACGACTGGTTCTCGCTGGCGCTCATCGCCCCGGTGTTCGTCTACACCGGCTGGCCGATCCACCGCAGCGGCTGGCTGGGCCTGGCGCACCGGAGCCCGGATATGAACTCGCTCATCACGCTCGGCACGGTGGCCGCCTTCCTCTACAGCCTCGTCATCACGGTCGCCCCGTCAGTCGCGCCGACGAACATCCGTGGCGTCTACTACGAGGAGATCGGCTTCATCTTGACCCTGATCCTGCTCGGCCGGCTCATCGAGGTGCGGGCCAAGGCCGGCACGGGCGAGGCCATCCGGACCCTGCTCGGCCTCCAGGCCCGCACCGCCCGCGTCGTGCGCGACGGCATCGAGCGAGAGCTCTCCATCGACGAGGTGGTGCCCGGCGACATCGTGCTGGTGCGCCCCGGCGAGAAGATCCCCGTCGACGGCCGGGTCACCCAGGGTCACTCCGCGGTCGACGAGTCGATGGTGAGCGGCGAACCCATCCCGATCGAGAAGGACGCCGGCGACGAGGTAGTCGGGGCCACGGTGAACGGCACGGGCTCGCTGCGTATCGAAGCAACCCGCGTGGGGGCCGACAGCGTCCTGGCCCAGATTGTCGACATGGTCCGCCGGGCCCAGGCATCGCGGGCCCCCATCCAGCGCCTCGTCGACAAGGTGTCGTCGGTGTTCGTCCCGACGGTCATCTTCATCTCGCTCGGCACCTTCGCCCTGTGGTACCTCCTCGGTCCGCTCCCGGCCTTCACCTACGCCCTGATCGCGGCGGTGACGGTACTGATCATTGCCTGCCCGTGCGCACTCGGGCTCGCCACCCCGCTCGCGGTGATGGTCGGGACGGGCAAGGGGGCGACGAGCGGTGTGTTGTTCCGCTCGGCCGAAGCCCTCGAGACGGCGGGGCGCCTCGACACCATCGTGTTGGACAAGACCGGGACCATCACGGCCGGGCACCCCGCCCTCACCGACGTGGTGGCGCTCGACGGCGTGGGCGAAGCCCAGCTCTTGGCCTTCGCCGCTGCGGCGGAGACCGACTCGGAGCACCCGCTCGCCTCGGCCATCGTCGCCGGGGCGAGCGAACGCGGCGTCATGGTGCCTCCCGTCGCGTCGTTCTTGTCGGTCACCGGACAAGGCGTGCAGGCCAGTGTCGATGGCCACGAGGTCCTCGTTGGCAACGCCCGGCTCCTCACCGCCGACGGGGTGGAACTGGCGGACCTGCCCGAGCGGGCCGAGGCGTTGGCCGCCGAGGGCAAGACCGCCATGCTCATCGCGATCGACGGGCGCCCGGCCGGTCTTGTCGCCGCTGCCGACCCCATCAAAGAGGACTCCGTCGGCGCCGTCGCGGCGCTGCGGGCCCTCGGTCTCGAGGTCGTGATGCTGACCGGTGACGCCCGGCGCACCGCGGAGGCCGTCGCCCGCCGGGTCGGGATCGACTCGGTGCTGGCCGAGGTCCGCCCCGAGGACAAGGCGGACGAGGTCGCCCGCCTGCAGGCCGAGGGGCGGTCGGTCGGGATGGTTGGCGACGGCATCAACGACGCCCCCGCCCTGGCCAAGGCCGATGTCGGGCTCGCCATCGGGACCGGCACCGACGTCGCCATCGAGGCGGCCGACGTGACGCTCATGTCCGGCTCGCTCGCCGGCATCCCGACCACGATCCGCCTCTCGCGCGCCACCATGCGCAACATCCGCCAGAACCTGGCCCTCGCCTTCGGCTACAACACCATCGGCATCCCGATCGCCGCGGGGCTCCTCTACCCGTTCTTCGGCGTCGTCCTCTCTCCGACCATCGCAGCAGCGGCCATGGCCCTGTCGTCGCTGTCGGTGGTGACCAACGCCAACCGCCTGCGCCGCGTCCGGACCATCCCGAAGTCGACCTCTGCTCCCTTCCCCGGCCTCGACACGGGTTCGTTGGTCGTCGGCGGAGCAGTCTCCGTAGAAAGGAGCACGACATGACATCGTTCCTTGCAGCGAATTGGATCTGGATCCTGCTGATCGGCGGGTTCTTGTTCATGCACTTCGGTCACCGCCACGGCGGCCATATGGGTGGGGGCATGGGCGGCTGTGGTGGAGGCCACATGGCCCACCAGTCCGGAGAGGATCGCCAGCACCACGACAACGCAGAGGTGGACGGTGACGCTCACCAACACGCCGGACCATCTGGAGTCGCGCAGGGTGAGGATGGGCACAATGACGACCGCTCGGCGCTCACGCCGTCCCGAGGCCACGGAGGCTGCTGATGACCACCACTGAGACCTACGACGCGGTAGTGGTCGGCGCCAGCTTCGCCGGCCTGGCCGCCGCCGGCCAACTTGACGGCGCGGGGCGCGTCCTGCTCGCCGACCGCGAGCCGGTCGGGGTGGGCGAGACCTCGGCCTGCGGCACGCTGCTCGCCGTCCTCGAGCGCCTCGACGCCGGAGACGCCCTCGAGCAGGTGCACCCGACTGTGGTGATCAACGTCGCCGGGCGGCGGGTCGCCTTCGACACCACCTACCCCTTCTGCACCTTCGACTTCCGGACCCTGTGCGAGATCCTGGCCGGACGCCTCGGCGGGGTCGAGGTAGCGGTGGCGCCGTTCAAGGGGATCGAGCACGACGGAACGCTGGTCCTCGGCGACCGGCGGGTCAAGGCCGAGGTGGTGATCGACGCCTCGGGCTGGCGCCGGGTGGTCGCCGGTGCCCTCGGCGCAGCGCCGGCTGACCGGGGACATCTCTCGACCGGGGTGGAGACCCGCCACCACCAAGGCGGCTGTCCGCTCGAGTTCTGGTTCCGCCCGCCCGAGCGCCCGGACGGGGTGTTCTGGGCCTTTCCCGCCGGCGACCACGTGCGCAAGGGATCGGCGTCGTACGCCGGAAAGGCCAAGGGCCTGCGCGAGGACCTCGCCCGCTTCGAACACGTCGAGGACTTCCCGGCCCGGGCGGTGCACGGCGGCTGGTTCCCGGCCCGCCTCGGCGAGCCGGTGGCCGAGCGCGCCTTCGTGGTCGGCGACGCCGCCGGCCAGTGCCTGCCCCTCACCGGGGAGGGCATCCGCCCCGCGCTCGTGTTCGGCCAAGCCGCCGGACGCGAGGCCCGAGCCGTACTTGAAGGCGACCGGAGCCTGGAGGAGGCCCTGGCCCGCTACCGGGCAACGGTCGTTCGATCGCGGCTCGCCTACCGGGTCCTCGAGCGCTTCCAGGACTGGTCGGTCCGCCTCCCGGTGCCCGTTGTGGCCCCCGTGGTCCGGGGGTGCGCGTGGGCACCGATCTCCCGGCGGCTCCAAGCGACGTACTGGTCTGTGGCCGACCCCGACACGCTCGAGGTCTCGCCGGGGAAGCGCCCCACGACCTCGCTTCACTCGGGGTGCTGCGAGACCGGAGCGGCGGTCGCCCATCGCAAAGCTCCTGCTCTGGGAGATGCCGCTCATGCCGGCTGAACACCGACCCAGCGACCTCGATGAGCCGGTAACACGCCCCCGGTCGCGACAAGACAGGGGGACTCCTCCGTTGGGCGTCCACCGCCAAGGCGTCGGCGCACCGACCGTCTACGCGCACGGGCTCGGCGGCTCCCACCGGTACTTCGAAGCGCTCTGGGGCCAGCTCCCTCCTCACGAGGTGATCGGCCCAGACCTGCTCGGCTTCGGCCGCTCTCCCAAGCCCCGCCACTGCGCCTACCGAATCGAGGACCACGTCCAAGCCCTGGAGCCGCTGGTCCCGCGCGGGGCGCTCGTCGTCGGGCACTCCGCCGGCGCCATCGTGGCCCTGGCACTGGCGGCGCGCACCCAGATCCCGCTGCAGGGCCTGGTGCTTCTCGGGTTGCCGGTGTTCTCCAGCGCCGAAGAGGCGCTCTCGTCAATGGCTGGGATCGGTCCTTTCGCCCGCTCAACCGCCGAGGGGCGTCTCTCCGCACACGCCACCTGCGCGCTCGCCTGCATGACGCGCCCGCTGTGGCGAACCGTCGTCCCTCGCGTCGTGCACGACCTGCCCGAGGCGGTCGTCGCCGACACCTTCTCGCACACGTGGAGGTCGTACTCGCGCACCTTGCGAAACGTCGTGGTTGATCACCGGGTTACCGACGACCTCGACGCCCTGCATGCCCCGCTGCTACTCGTCCACGGCGAAGGGGATCGAAGCGCCCCGCTTCTCTCCCTGCGCTCCCTTCTCGCCGCAAGACCCCGAACCCGGCTCGTAGTCCTCGCCGGCAACCACCACCTCGCCGTGTGCCGCCCCCAAGCGCTGGCCGAGCACCTGGCCCCGCTCGTGCGTACCTTCGATTCCCTTCCGCTCCCAGCGGAGGCAGCGTCGTGACACCCAGCCCAATGACACCGAAGCGTCCCGAGACCTTCGGCCGGGTCGTCGTCGGTGTGGACGACTCGCCCGGAGGTCGGGCCGCGCTCCGTTTCGCCGCCGAGGAGGCGGCCCGCCGCGGCGCGGAGCTGCACGTGATCTGCGCCTGGTCGATGCCCGGCGGTCACCTCGGCCACGGCGCCGTGCCGGGCCCGTTGCGCGACGCCGTGTGCGAGGAGGCGCGATCGGTCCTCGACGGCCTAGCCGGCGAGGTGTTGGGGAAGGAGCCCCGCATCCCCTGTGTACTTGCGGTCGGCGAGCCGCCCCCAGCCCGAGCCCTCATCGAGGCGAGCCGGGACGCCGATGTCGTGGTGGTCGGTTCGCGCGGCCATGGAGGTTTCGCCGGGCTACTCCTCGGCTCGGTGAGCGCCCAGGTCGTCCACCACGCCAGCTGCCCGGTCATCGTCGTCCGTGGCGCTCAACAACGGACCGAGGGGCCGAGCCACCGAGACAGAGAAGAGCCACGATGACCAAGCAGGTAGTCCCTCCTCCGCCGGGCGACCGGCCGACCCCCACCGCCCCGCCGCCGCCGCCGCGCTGGCGTCACTGGCCGTGGCCGGCGGCCATCGCCCTGACGCTTTTGATGTGGGTGGTGCTACCAGCCCTTCATGCCAAAAGCGTCCCCTCCCACAACCTCACCTATTCCCAATTTCTCGGCGACGTTGGTGGCCACAAGATCAAGTCGGTCACCCTCCAGACCAACGGCCAGGCATCGGGGACCCTGTCGAACGGTCACGACTACACGACGGTGATCCCATCCCAGGCCGGTGCGTCGCTGCTCGATCGGTTGGAGAAGGACAACGTGTCCATCAAGGCAACGACACCCGGAGCGTCGTTCGGCTCCGAGGTGCTGTCCTGGCTGATCCTGCTCCTCCCATTTCTCGTTCTCGGCTGGCTCTTCTTCCGCATGTCCAAGGGTGCGATGGGCCAGATGCAAGGGGCCATGGGGGTGGGCAAGTCCAAGGCCAAGGTCTTCGACGCCGAACGGCCCGAGACCACCTTCGCCGACGTCGCCGGCTACGAGGGGGCGAAGGCCGAGATCGCCGAGGTGGTCGACTTCTTGCGCCAGCCCGAGCGCTACCGCCGGGCCGGGGCCATCGCCCCACGTGGGGTGCTCATGGTCGGCCCTCCGGGCACGGGCAAGACGCTGCTCGCCCGAGCGGTCGCCGGGGAAGCCGAGGTTCCGTTCTTCTCGGTGGCCGGATCGAGCTTCGTCGAGATGTTCGTGGGTGTCGGTGCCGCCCGGGTCCGCGACCTGTTCGCCGAGGCCAGAAAGCGGGCCCCGGCGATCGTCTTCGTGGACGAGGTCGACGCCATCGGCCAGCGCCGGTCGGGCTCGGGCGCCATGGTCGCGAACGACGAGCGCGAGCAGACCCTCAACCAGATGCTCTCAGAGATGGACGGCTTCGACCCGGCCGCCGGCATCGTGGTGCTCGCCGCCACCAACCGCCCCGAGGTCCTCGACCCGGCCCTGCTCCGCCCCGGGCGCTTTGACCGCCAGGTGACGATCCCGCTCCCGACTCTCGCCGAGCGAGCGGCCATCTTGGACGTGCACTGCCACGGGAAGCGCCTCGGCCCCGACGTCGACCTGAGCATCGTGGCCCGGGGCACCCCGGGGTTCTCCGGGGCGGACTTGGCCAACCTGGCCAACGAAGCCGCCATCGTCGCCGTGCGGGCTAACCGGGAGGTACTCACGGGCTCGGACTTCGATCAGGCACGCGACCGGATCCTCCTCGGGCGCCGTGAGGGCTCGAACGTGCTGCTCCCCGAGGAGAAGCACGCCGTCGCCGTCCACGAAGCCGGCCACGCCCTCGTTGCCGCCCTCTCCGAGCACGCCGACCCCGTGGCCAAGGTGACGATCCTCCCTGCCGGCCAGACCCTTGGGGTGACCGAGCAACTCCCGCTCGTCGAGCGCCACCTCTACGGTGAGGACTATCTCGCCGATGCCCTGGCTGTCCGCCTCGGGGGACGCGCCGCCGAGCTGGTCGAGCTCCACCAGGGCTCGACCGGGGCGGCCAACGACCTCGCCCAGGCGACCGAGTTGGCGACGAAGATGGTGCGCGAGTTCGGGCTATCGAAGGCCATCGGGCCGGTCGGCTATCCCGTGGGGGGCTCGGTCTTCTTGGGCGGCGACGGCGCGAGATTCTCCAGCCGACCCTTCGCCGAGGCAACCCAGGCGGCCATCGACGCCGAGGTGTCCACGTTGCTGCGCAAAGCGGAGGAGCGCGCCAGCGAGCTACTTAGCACTCACGTCGACGTCCTTCGCCGGCTGGTCGACCTCCTGTTGGATGAGGAGACCGTCGACGGGGCCGCGGTCTACGGTCTTATCGGCAAGCCCGTCCCGACCGACCAGGCCGGTGCCACCATGGCCCCCCGGCGCGTCGCCGCCGCGTCGGCGGCGCACCCTGCGCCGGCCGCGGACCATACGCGTGCGGCGGCCAGCCCCGATACAGGTCCCCGGAACACCGTGCGGCCACGCAAGACCGAGCAGGCACCAAAGATAGGAACGCGGTGAGCGGGGCGACACTCGAGTCGGCAGCCGGCTGCACCGTCGCCCCTGCCCCGAGCCAGGGGCCCAACCCCGAGGTAGGACTCGCCGACCTCGACGCCGTGCTGTTTGACTTGGACGGGGTGCTCACCGACACCGCCAGTTTGCACGAGGTCGCGTGGACAGAAACCTTCGCCGAGCTCTTCGAGCAGGTGGCCGCGACCTCCGGCGGAGAGCTGCGCCCCGAGCCGTTCACGGGCACCGACTACCGACGCCTGGTCGACGGCGAGCCCCGCCTCGACGGGGTGAGCCACGTCCTCGCCGACCGCGACATCACCCTTCCCGGAGGCAGCCCCACCGACGGGGCGGGGCTCCAGAGCGCGTGGGCGCTCGCCACCAAGAAGGACGACCGTTTCTCCTCCCTGCTCGCGGAGCGCGGTCCACAGGTTTTCCCCAGCGCCAGTGGCCTGCTGGGCCGCCTACGGGCGGCCGGGATCGGCGTCGGTGTCGTCTCGGCCAGCCGCCATTGCACCGCCGTGCTTGCCGCCGCAGGCCTGGCGCCGCTGGTCGACGTGGTCATCGACGGCCAGGTGGGCACGGCCATGAGGCTCGCCGGCAAGCCCGATGCCGCCACCTACCTCGAGGCCGCTCGTCGCCTCGGGGTCGACCCCGAGCGCGCCGCGGTGGTCGAAGACGCCGTCGCCGGGGTGTCCGCCGGGCGGGCCGGAGGCTTTCACCTCGTCGTCGGCGTCGACCACCATGGCTCCCCGGAAACCCTTCGCTCCGCCGGTGCCGATCTCGTGGTCAACGACATCGGCGCCCTCGAACTCGTCGGGCCCGGGCCCCTGGCCGACGGCTGGCACCTCACCTACCGCCCGACAAGCGACGCCGCAGAAGCTATGCGCGAGACCCTTCTCACGCTCGGGAACGGCTACGTGGGCACCCGCGGGGCAGCCACCTGGGCCACCGATGACGGCGTGTGCTACCCCGGCACGTACCTGGCCGGGCTCTACAACCAGCTGGCGAGCGAGGTCGATGGGCGCGACGTCGAGCGAGAATCGATCGTGAACGCGCCGAACTGGCTGGCGCTCACGTTCTCGGCCGATGGCGGGCCCTACCTCGGGGAGCCCGGGGTCGAGGTCTCCGGCGAGGAGTTGCGCCTGGACCTGCGAGCCGGAGTCTTGCGCCGCCGCTACCAGGTGACCGATCCCGCTGGGCGGCGCAGCTCGGTCACCGAGCGCCGCCTCGTGTCGATGGCAGACGCGCACCTGGCCGCCATGCAGGTGGAGGTGATCGCTGAGAACTGGTCGGGCACCCTGCGAGTCCGCTCGGGGATCGACGCCTCAGGTTGTGCCGACCAGACCACCGAGGCCCGCCTGCTCTCGCACTGCCACCTCCGCCTCGAGCGCTCGGGCGGCGACGACGCCAGCGTCGTCTGGCTGGCGGCACGCACCACCCAGTCCGACGTGCTCGTGGCCGAGGCGGCCCGCACCCACCTCGACGGCACCGCCGGGGAAGTCGAGCTTTGCCGCGGGCCCCACGATGTCACCCACGAGCACCGCGTGCTGCTCTCGGCGGGGGTTCGCTGCCACGTCGAGAAGATCGTGGCCATCTACACCTCACGCGACCGCGCCATCTCCGAGCCGCTGGCGGCTGCCCGCCAGGCCGCCGCAGAGGCTCCTGGCTTCGCCGAGCTCTACGACGCGCACGTCGCCGCCTGGGGACGGCTGTGGGCGACGGCTCGGACCGAGATCGCCGCCTCGGGCCGACCCGCCGGGGTGGTCAACCTACACCTGTTCCACCTCCTCCAGGTCGCCTCCCCCCACGTCGCGGACCTTGACTGCGGCCTTGGTGCGAGGGGGCTCCACGGCGAGGGCTACGAGGGACACGTCTTTTGGGACGAGGCCTTTGCGACCCGGGTGCTCGACCTGCGCTTCCCGGCGACCTCCCGGGCGCTTCTCGCCTACCGACACCGCCGCCTGCCCGCCGCCCGGCGCCTGGCCCGGCTCTCGGGCGACGTCGGTGCCCGCTTTCCCTGGCAGTCCGCCGCCGACGGGGCCGATGTCACCCCGAGCGTGCTCTACAACTCGCGCTCGGGGCGCTGGATCGCCGACCGTTCGGCCGCCCAGCGCCACGTCGGGCTGGCGGTCGCCTACGAGCACCTGCGCCACCTAGAGGCGACTGGGGCCTGGGACTTCGAAGAGGACGCGGCCGCGGTGGTCTTCGAGGTGGCACGGCACTTCGCCCATCTCGCCAGCTACGACCCAGGTCTCGGGCGCTTCCGGATCCGGGGGGTGATGGGGCCCGACGAGTTCCACGACGGCTACCCGGGAAGCGAGGACCTTGGGGTCGACGACAACGCCTACACCAACGTCGCCACCGCCTGGCTGCTCGCCCGCGCCCTCGAGCTGGCCGAGCGGATCTCCCGTGCCGGGCGCCCGGACCTGTTGGAAGCTCTCGGAATCGATCAGGCGGAGCTGGACCTGTTCGAAGAAATCTCGCGCCAGTTGTACGTCCCGTTCCACCAAGGGGTCGTCAGCCAGTTCGCCGGCTACCAGGATCTCGAGGCCATCGACCTCGACGCCTACCAGGCCCGCTACGGAAACATCGGCCGGCTCGATCTCATCTTGGAGTCCGAGGGCGACACGGTGCGCCGCTACCAGGTCGCCAAGCAGGCCGACACGCTCATGCTCTTCTACCTGTTCTCGCTCGCCGAGCTGGCCGAGACGTTCGGGCGCCTCGGTTACGAGCTCACCGATCGCTGCGTGAGACGCACGATTGGCTACTACTCGGCCCGCACCACCCACGGCTCGACCCTCTCCCGGGTCGTGCACGCCTGGGTCGCGGCACGCTCGGATCGGCGCGCCTCGTGGCACCATCTCACCGAGGCGCTCGCCGCGGACATGGCCGACACCCAGGGCGGCACCACCAAGGAAGGCATCCACCTGGGCGCCATGGCCGGCACCATCGACATCCTGCAGCGCTGCTACACCGGCCTGGAGACCCGCGGCGGAATACTCGCCTTCGATCCCGCCCTTCCCGCCGAGATCCACCACCTCCGCCTTTCGCTTGACTACGAGGGGCACCGCCTCGACGTGCGCGTCGACCACCAGGAGATCTCCGTCGCCTCCGCCGGCTGCGAGGCGCCGCCGATCCGGCTGCTGGTCGCGGGCGCGCAGCTGACCCTCCGCCCGGGAAGGCGGATCCGCCACAGCCTGAGAGAAGCAGCTGCGCGCCAGCATGGACCGGCTGGCACCGACACCCGTCGAGCAGCCGACCAGGGCGATACCAGCGCGCCGCGGCGTCGGCCCCCCGGGGTCCGTCCGTTCACCACCCAAACACCACCAGACACCAAGAAGGAGCAACCCATGGCAACCGCCACCGACCCTGTGTGCGGCATGAGCATCGAAGAGTCCGCCGCTGCGGGCAACGCCACCCACGAGGGCACGATCTACTACTTCTGCTCGCCCGCCTGCCAGCAGCGCTTCGAGGCCGACCCCGAGAAGTACGCCTCGGGCGACCGGTAGCGGGCCTGCGGAGCAGGCGCAGAGACGGGCGAGCTCACGATGAACGAGGGCGAGGCGTCGGCTCGGCGCGAAGCGAGCCCCCCGTCATGTTCAGATAACCCCGGGCGCCCATGGCTACTCCCATGGGGCTGGTTCTCGACGTGGCGTTCGCCCTCAACGCCGAGGCGGAGCCGCGATGTCTGCTGATCTCCCGGCGGTCTCTCCCGATGCCCGGCCGTCAGTCCGGGGCATGGTCTTGGTCGTCGCATTCCTCGGCGCCTGCTTTGTGGCCATCCGCTTCGCTCGGGGTGCCGCGCCGCCGCTCTGGCTCGCTACCCTGCGGGCCTTGATCGCAGGAGCCGTCCTCCTCGGCTACGCCACCTGGCGCGGAAGGACTCGTCCGATCGGCCTGTCGCAGTGGGGCGTGATCGGGGGTCTCGGCCTGGCCAACGCCACCTTCGCTGGAGGGGCGATGTACCTCGCCGCCGCGCGGCTCCCAACGGGGATCGCGTCGGTGCTGGCCAACGCCCAGCCGCTGCTCATCGTGCTCCCCGCGTGGCTCATTTACCGCGAGCGGCCCCACCGGGGCGCCGTCGTCGGACTGTTCGTCGGCATGGCGGGACTCCTCGTCGTCGGGCTGCCCGGTGGTGGCGGCTCGGGGGCCGTGCTGGCCGTCGGTGCCGCCGCGGCCGGCACGGCGGGGACGCTGCTCGCCCGGCGCCTCGGCGCCCTCGACAACGTCGTCGCCGCCGGCTGGTCGTTCCTCACCGGGGCCGGCGCATTGGCGGTGTGGGCCTTGGCCGACGAAGGTGTCCCGCACATCGCCTGGACCTGGCGCCTCATCGGGGCCCTCGGGTTCCTGGCGATCCCGGGGACGGCGGTGGTGTATGTCGTCTGGTTCCACGAGGCGCGGCGCTGCCCCCTCTACCGCCTGGCCGCCTGGACTTTCGCCGTGCCGGCATTCGGGCTCGTCCTCGCTGTGCTAATCGAAGGAGAGCGCCCGAGCGCCTGGACCACCACCGGCCTCGCGATCGTGCTCGCCGCTCTCTGGCTCGTGCTGCGGGGCGACAAGCCAACCCGACCCGGCCATGATCCCCCGCAAGACCCTCGAACAAGCGACACGACCAGCGAAGCCCCGAGCCGCGGATCTCGACCGCTCTGACCGGGCCGGAAAACTCGGCGCTTCGAGGCTGGCCGACGTCCGCAGCGGCTCGCCGGGTGTATCCGTCAGGCGATGGGGCACGCCATCGACGGCTACACGCGCATCCCTTCAATCCGAGCCCTGGCCATCAGGTGGCTTCGCCACTCGGTCCTCTACACAGCGGTGCCCGTCAGGGCGTCACCGGATCGGGGCTCGGTGTGGGGTTGTGCCGCCCGCCGACCGGGGTGGCGGGTGCTTCCGTATGGCATTCGACTATATACATGTCGGCGGCGGCATATAAGCCCGACGGCGTCCCGATCGCCGCCGGGCTGCTTTACCCGTTCTTCGGGATTCTGCTCTCTCGATGTTCGCGGCAGCGGCGATGCCCGGTGTCCGTCGCTTTCGGTGGTGACCAACGTCAACCGGCTGCGTCGGGGCCCTTATCGTCGGACTCCAGACCCGCTCGATGACCGCACCGGGACCTGCCTCCGCCGAACGGCCTTGGTCTGAGCAGAGCTGTCATACATGCTGATCGTCCAGGCCCATTCAAAATGTGACTGCCTCGCGTGGCAATCCTGTCGTGGGGAAGCATCCGGACTCAGACGAGGGCGGCGAGCTTCCTGCGATCTTGAGCCCTCACCGGTACGTGGACAGCGAGGGTGAGGGACGGGTGTGCGCTGACTCGCAACTCAATGACGTCGAGCTTGATGATCCCGGCGCCGGGATGGCGGATGGTGATGGGGCCGGTGATGGATTGGCGCACTTCGTAGCGCGACCACCAAGCCCGGAACTCCGTGCTGGCCTCGTTGAGCGCCTCGATGAGCTCGGTGAATCGTGGGTCTCCGGCGTGTTGGCCTGCGGCGGCACGGAACTCCGCGAGCAGGACGCGGCTGCGATCGCCCCAGTTGACCCAGGTGCGCCGGTGCGCCGGGTCGGCGAAGGCCAGCCACATGACGTTCCGGCGATCTGGAGGTAGGCCGGCGGGATCCCACAGGGTGGCGAAGTTCTCGTTCCAGGCGACGAAATCGAACCTCGGGCCGAGGAGGCAGGCCGGTGCCGGCATCAAGGTGGCGAGCAGCCGGTCGAGCTCTGCGGTCGCGCCGTCGGGCATCTGGTCGGGCTCGGGTACGGGGAGGTCGGCGAGCTGGCGGAGGTGACAGTGGGCCTCCCGGTCGAGGCGAAGCGCACGAGCTAGAGCGTCGATGACCTGGACGCTGGTGGTGATCTCCCGGCCCTGCTCGAGCCACGTGTACCAGGTCAAGCCGACGCCCGAGATCTGGGCGACCTCTTCGCGGCGCAGCCCGGGCGTGTTGCGCCGCCCACTCGGGGGATACAGGCCGACGTCTTCGGGTTGGAGACGGGCACGGCGGGCACGAAGGAACGCCGCCAGTTCGGCGTGCCTCGACGCCTCCGGGTCGGACAGGGTAGTCCGCACGCTGCAATCGTATCGCCATGCCTGGTAGCAGCACTACTAGCAGTAATGGCACCTGGCCCCTGATAGACGTGACCGCGGCGTA
Organism: Actinomycetes bacterium; assembly: GCA_021803325.1. Classification (GTDB taxonomy): domain Bacteria; phylum Actinomycetota; class Acidimicrobiia; order Acidimicrobiales; family UBA8190; genus JAJZYI01. The sequence continues at coordinate 9,972 of JAJZLP010000353.1, read as the reverse complement.
GTCCTACCCTCAGAATTGGGATGCGTGTCTCTTGAAGCGACTTCGAGGCGGGCCATCAGCCACCCATGGGAATGGCTGGCATCACTTCTGTCGCGCGCCGTGGGACTGGCGTTCGGCCGACCAGTTCCGAGTAGGAGTCCGTCAACCAGAGGAGCGCCCGTGAGGGCATAGAGATAAACGAGCCCCCGGTCCGATATCGGGACTGGGCGGTCCAGGTGGAGAGGGCCAGTGCAGCGATCATCGGAACAAGCCATGCAGCGTGCCTGGCGATGGCGACTTCGCCGGGCACGGCGAGGTCGACGGCGAGTGGGGCTCCTCGCGTGCGCGGTGGCAGCTGGGCTGGTGACGGCATCTTGTGGAGGCAGTGGCGGTAGCGCCGTCTCGCACCCTACGACGAGTGTCAGACCGACCGCCACGAGCGCCTTGACACCGACGACGACCACCGACCCCGCCGGGACAGCGGTGCTCGAGGCTTACCGAGCCGGCTGGGCGGCCTTCGAGCATGCGCTGACTGATGCCAACCCCGAGGACCCCGAACTGATGGCGACGATGGTCGCCCCACAGTTGACCGGGGTTCGGGCCAACCTGCTGGCCGATCAGCAGCAGGGCATGGAGGGCAGAGGCACCTTCACTCTCCACCCGAAGATCGCGTCTCTAACCGCGACGACGGCCACGGTGGTGGACTGCGCCTACAGCACCTCAGTCCTCGTATACGCGAAGACCGGCAAACCGGTTCCGCCGATCACCCCGCCGGAGAACGACGGGGTGCAGGCGACACTCGCGCTGACAGGCAGCACGTGGAAGGTGTCCAAGCAGACGGTGACGGACGGGAAATGCGCGCCCGGGTCGTGATCCCCGCCACCGTGGTGGCGATGCTGGTGCCGGTGCTGACTGGCACCAGCTCTGCCTGGGCGGCGGACACCGGCGGGGAGAACACTGCGAACGCTCAGGCGTCGGGCGGCACCCTCACCGTGCAGGCCGGGGTGACCCGCTGGACACCACCAGCCGGCTCGTCGTGGGCAACGCCAGGGAAGAGCGACCCGCCCCAGGGCACGCCCAACCCGAACCAGCCCTACGGCTGCACCTATACGGCCGGCGGCCCGTCGGCCACGGCGTCGATCGGGGTCGGTGGTGCGCAGCCGGGCCAATGGGTCTTCCCGGTCTGCGCCGGCCCCGGGGTGATCGACCCGATGCCACCGATCTGGGTGACGGGCGCCCAGCCGGCAGCCGCCGTGGTGCAGGTGAACCCGGTGGTCGTGGCCGAGCAGGCGGTCAAGCAGCTCGGCTTCGCGTCGCCGGCGATCGAGATGGCCCCGCCGTCTGGGAGCCCGCAGCTGGTGGGGGTGGCGACGTGGTTGTGGATCGCCCCGGGCGCCTGGCAGACGCTGACCGCATCGGCGTCGGCGGGACCGGTGACGACGACAGCCACGGCGACGCCGACCAAGGTCGTCTGGGACATGGGCGACGGTGACACCGTGACCTGTGACGGTCCGGGCACCCCGTACAGCCCGGCCGCCCCGAACGCCACGACGAACTGCTCGTACACCTGGGGACAGGCCGGCACCTACCAGGTGACCGCCACCCTCTACTGGTCGGTCACCTGGACGGCGACGGGCGCGCCGGGGGGCGGGAACCTCGGCCTCCAGGCCGGCCCGGCCGCCCAGGTCGCGGTGACCGTGACCGAGTCGCAGGCGATCAACACCCCGACCGGGGGAGGCAACTGAAAGGAGGCGACGCGATGGCGAGCACTGCTGCGCCAACCCGGACCAACGGCCAGCGGGCACCCGAGGGTGCCCGGGCGGCGGGCGGGCGCGGCCCGACGGCGCGTCGCCACCGCCAGCTGCCGCTCGTCGTGGTGGGGGTGCTGGCGGTGATCGGCTTCGCCTTGGCGTTCGCCGACGCCTCCTTGCACCTCGGCAGCAGGGAACAGGTCCTCGTGGTCGCCCAACCGCTCGCCGCCGGGCAGGTGCTCACGCGCGGCGACCTGCGGGCAGCACGGGTGTCGACCGGTTCCGGCTTGCAGGTGGTCCCGGTCGCCGACGAGTCGAGCGTGGTGGGTCGCCACGTCGCGGTCCCACTCGTGGCTGGGGCGCTGCTGACCAACTCCGAGGTCGGGGCGCCGCCGCCGGTGGGATCGGGATCGGACGTGGTGGCGGTCGGCCTGAAGCCCGGCGGGTACCCGCCGGACCTCGCCCCGGGGGACCGGGTGCAGGTGGTGCCGGTCACCTCGGCGTCGTCGGGGAGCGGCGCCGGCAGCGTCACGAGCGGGAGCCCGGTCGGGGCGACCGTACTGGGGGTCGACGCGGCGCCGCCCGGGTCGGGCAGCCCGACGGTGTTCTCCCTCCAGGTGTCCCGTGGCGACGCCGACGAGGTCGCCGCGCTGGCCGCCGCGGGCCAGGCGAGCCTCGTCGAGGTCGGGTCGGGGGCCTGACGGTGGGGGTGGTGGCGCTCGGCTCGGTGCGGTCGTGCGGGGTGACCACCCTGGCGCTGGCGTTGGCCGCCACCTGGCCCGCCGACCGCCGGGTCCTGCTCGTCGAGCACGACCCTGCCGGCGGGACCCTGGCCGCGGCGTCGGGCTGGCCGCCCGAGCCGAGCCTGGTCTCCTTGGCGGCGGCGGCTCGGCGCAGCTTCGACCGCGACCTCGTCTGGGAGCACTGCCAGGAGTTGGCGGGCGGGGCGGCGGTGCTGGCCGGCCCGGCGTCGGGCGACCAGGCCCGCAGCGCGTTGGGGATGCTCGCCGGGCTTGCGGGCCATCTGGGGACGCTCGACGCCGATGTGCTGGTGGACTGCGGCCGGCTCGATCCCGGCGTGCCTGGGGCTGGGGTGTTGGAGGGAGCGGACCGGGTGGTGCTCGCGGCCCGGCCGCGCCTGGCCGACCTGCACGCCCTGGCGACCTGGCGGGAGGCCAGCCCCTTCGGCTCGGGTCGCGTCGGCCTGGTGCTCGTGGGCGACGGCCCCTACCCCGACGCGGAGATCGCCGAGGCGCTCGGCGTCGAGGTCCTCGCCCGTCTGCCGTGGGATCCCGAAGCCGCCGGGGCGCTCGTGTCGGTCCCGGCGTCGGCCCGGGAGCTGCGCCTCTCGCCGCTGGTGCGGGGCGCCCGGTCGCTGGCCGACCGCCTCGCCAAGGAGATGGCAGGCGCTCCTCAGGCCGCCGGGTGCGGCTCCGGCGAGGTGCTGGCGGCGTCGACGCGACCGTCGCGAACTGGCGTGTTGCGGACTGGATTGTGGCGGACCCGGGTGCTCGGAGCCTGGCGGGCCGAGCCCGTGCCCCGATCGACCAACGGCAGCACGCCCGAGGAGGTATCGCAGTGAGCGTTGCGCGGTTGGGGAGGCCACGGTGAGCGCGGACAACGCGCTCGTCGGGGACGTGCGGGCCGAGGTGCTCGCCGCCCTGTCCGGTCGCGAGCGTGACCTGGCCCTGGCCGGTCGCCCGCCGCTCGGCACCGCGGACGAGCAGGCGCTCGGGCGCCAGTTGATCGCCGAGGCGTTGGAACGCCGGGCCAGCCAGGCGCTGCGGGAGCGCACGGCGGTCATGGCGGCACCCGAGGAGGACGAGCTGTCCCGGGCGGTCTTCGACGCCCTGTTCCGCCTCAACCGCCTCCAGCGGCTGCTCGACGACCCCGGCATCGAGAACATCAACGCGAATGGCTACGACCAGGTCTGGGTCCGCTACTCCGACGGGCGCCGCGAGCAGGTGGCACCCATCGCCGGCTCCGACGAGGAGCTTGAGGAGATGCTGCGCACCGCGGCGGCCCGCACCGGGATCGGCGAGCGCCGCTTCGACCGGGGCTCGCCTCGACTGTCCCTGCAGCTCCCCGACGGGTCGCGGCTGTTCGCGCTGATGGCGGTGGCGGCCAGGCCGTGCCTGTCGATCCGCCGGCACCGCTATCTGCGCATCACCCCCGACGAGCTGATCGCCATGGGCACCTTGGACCTGGTGCTACGCGAGTTCGTGCGGGCCGTGATGCTGGCAAAGAAGTCCTGCATCATCTGCGGGGGCACCGGGGCGGGCAAAACCACGCTGCTCCGCGCCATGGCGGCCGACATCGCGCCGTCCGAGCGGCTCGTCACCATCGAGGACTCCCTCGAGCTGGGCCTGGACCGCTTCGGCGACCTGCACCCCGACGTCGTCGCCCTCGAAGCCCGCGAGCCCAACCTGGAAGGCGAGGGCGGGGTCAGCCTGGCCGAGCTGGTCCGCTGGGCGCTGCGCATGAGCCCCGATCGGGTGATCGTCGGCGAAGCCCGCGGCGAAGAGGTCCTCGCCCTGTTGAACGCCATGTCCCAGGGCACCGACGGGTCGATGGCCACCCTCCACGCCTCGAGCTCGAAGGGCGCCTTCTCCAAGCTCGCCACGTACGCCATCCAGGCCCCCGAACGCCTGCCATTGGAAGCCACCAACCTGCTGGTGGCCAACGCCGTGCACTTTGTGATCTACCTGGCCCAGGACGGCGACCGGCGATACGTGTCCTCGATCAGGGAGGTGGTCGACGCCGAGGGACCGATGGTGGTCTCCAACGAGGTCTTCCGGCCCGGACCCGACGGCCGGGCCGTCCCCGGGGTCCCTTTGCGCAACGAGACCCTCGACCAGCTGGCCGCGGTCCGCTTCGACCCGGGGCTCTTGGACCGGCCCCAGGGGTGGTGGGAGCAGTGACCGCCCTCGCCACCCTCTGCGGGGCCGGTGTCGGCCTCGGCCTGGTCGTCGTCTGGGCGGGTCTGCGCGGGATCGACCTGCCCCGCCCCACCCGGGCGTCGGCCCGCCCGAAGGTCGAGCGGGCCAACCTGCGGATCGGCCTGGCCGTCGGTGCCGCCGTGGTGGTCGGTGCGGCCACCGGTTGGCCTGTCGGCGCCGTGTTGGCCGCCCTGGCCGGCTGGGGCGCCCCGGGGCTGCTGGCCGGCACCAGGGGCGCGCAGGCGGCGGTGGGGCGGATCGAGGCGATCGCGGGCTGGGCGGAGATGCTGCGCGACACCATGGCCGGCGCCGCTGGCCTGGAGCAGGCCATCGTCGCCACCGCCCCGGTCGCCCCGCTGCCGATCAGGGCCGAGGTCGCCACCCTGGCGCTCCGCTTGGAAGGCGAACGCCTCGCGCCGTCGCTTCGGGCCTTCGCCGACGAGGTGGCCGACCCGACCTGCGACCTGGTCGTCGCCGCGCTGATCCTGGCTGCCGAGCACCAGGCCCAACGTCTCGGCGAGCTGCTGGGCTCGCTCGCCCAGGCCGCCCGGGACCAGGCCACCATGCGCCTGCGGGTCGAGGCCGGCCGGGCACGGACGAGAACGTCGGTCAAGGTCATTGTTGGTGCCACGGGCGGCCTCGTCCTCGGCCTGGCCATCCTCAACCGCGGCTACCTCGCCCCCTACGACTCCGCCGTCGGCCAGCTCGTCCTCCTGCTCGTGGGCGCGGTGTTCACGGTGTCGTTCCTGTGGCTGGCCAAGATGACCCGGCCGTCTGTCACCGAGCGGTTCTTGACCGTATCCAGCCCAGGGTTCGCGATTGCCGAGCGAACCTCGGAGATCCCGACGTGATCCTCGCCCTTGTCTGCGGCGCCGGGGTCGGCGGCGGCCTGTTCCTCGTCGCCCGCGGCCTCTACCCACCGCGCCCCTCCCTCGCCCAAGCCCTCGCCCAGCTCCGCCGCTTGCCCGACCCCACCCCCGTCCTCACCCCCGAGGCAGAGGGCGGTTACGCCGCCCGGCTGGGCCGGCCCGCGGCCCGTGCCCTCGCCCGCTCGGGGGCAGCCTGGCTCGTCCCGGCCACGGTGCGCCGCGACCTCGCGGTGCTCGGCCGCAGCCCCGAGCGCCACCTGGCCGAGAAGGTCACCCTCGCTCTCGTCGGCCTGCTTTTCGCCCCCGCCGTCGCTGCGCTGCTCCTCTTGGGCGGCGCCCACCTCCCGCTCGTGGTGCCGCTGTGGGCGTCGCTGGTCTTCATGGTGGCCGGGTTCGTGCTGCCCGACATCGGCATCCACGCCGACGCCAGTCGGCGCCGCCGGGACTTCCGCCACGCACTGTCCAGCTTCTTGGACCTGGTGGTGGTCGCCCTGGCGGGCGGCGGCGGGGTGGAGACGGCCCTTGCCGACGCGGCGAGCGTCGGGGCGGGCTGGGCGTTCGCCTACCTGCGCCGGGCGCTCGACCAGGCCCGCCTCGCCCGCCAGACCCCCTGGACCGCGCTCGGGAGACTGGGCCAAGAGCTCGGGGTGGGCGAGCTGACCGAGCTGGCTGCCTCTGTCGCCCTGGCTGGCACCGAAGGGGCGAAGGTCCGAGCCAGCCTGGCGGCCAAGGCGGCGTCGCTGCGCACCCACGAGCTGGCCGAGGCCGAGACCGCCGACCAGGCCGCCACCGAACGCATGAGCCTGCCCGTGGTCCTGCTCTTCGCCGGGTTCCTCGTGTTCTTGGGGTACCCGGCCGTCGAGAAAGTCCTCACCGGTCTTGGGTAAGGCCGTGGGTTCCCGCCAACAGCAACAGAAAGGAAGACCAACGAAATGAAAGGACCGCCGTGCTCCCCGAACTGACCATCCTCCGCCACCTCCTCACCCAGTTGCACAGCCGATGGCAATCCCTGCGGGCCGACCCCGAGGCCGGCTACTCCACCGAAGCCGTCATCGTCACCGCCCTCCTCGCCGCGCTGGCGCTGACCGCGGTGGGGATCATCGTGGCGAAGGTGGTCTCCGCGGCGGGCAACATCTCGACTGGACCCTGACCGCCCCCCATGACCGGCTGCCGGTCCCCGGAGACAGCACCGTCGGTGCGGGGTCGCCGGCTCGGTGCCCTGCGACGGGACGAGCGCGGCGCGGTGGCAGCCGAGCTGGTCATCGCGACCCCGTTGCTGCTGGTGTTGATCATGGGGGTGATCCAGTTCGCCCTGTGGCAGCACGCCGAGCACATCGCCTCCGCCGTCGCCCAACAAGGTGTCGCCGTCGGCCGCCTCCAAGGCGAGACCGCCACGGCCGGGCAGAGCGAAGCGCAAAGTGTGCTCGACCAGCTTGGCTCCACGGTCCTCGTCGGCTCGAACATCACTGCGACGCGCACCAACGTCACGACCACCGTCACGGTGACCGGCCACGCCGAGAGCATCGTCGGGCTGTTCTCCTTGCCGGTCAAAGCCGTCGCCGCCGGGCCGACCGAGCCAGCCGCGGGCACCATCCCATGACCGCCGTCCGCTGCCGGTGGCGTGAACGGTTGGGCCGCGACGAGTCCGGCAGCGTCGCCGCCGAGCTGGTGCTGCTCACCCCGCTGCTGATCCTCATGCTGCTCTTCGTCGTCGCCCTCGGCCGCCTCTCCGGCGCCCGTCTCGAGGTCGACGGGGCCGCCGCCCAGGCCGCCCGGGCCGCGTCGATCGCCCGCGACCCGGGCACCGCTGTGGTCATGGCCACCCAGACCGCCACGGCCGCGCTCGGCTCGGATCACGTCACCTGCGCCCAGCTCACCGTCAGCACCGACACCGCCCAGTTCGCACCCGGCGGCTCGGTGGCGGTCACGGTGACGTGTCATGTTGCCCTCTCCGATCTCACCGGGCTGCGACTCCCCGCATCCGAGTCCGTCACGTCGCGGGCCACCGCGGTCATCGACACGTTTCGGAGCACCTCCCAATGACCACCCTCGGACGGCTGCGCGCCAGGCTCGGCGACACTGAGTCGGGGATGGTCACCGCCTTCGTGGTCATCTTCACCGCCGCCCTCCTGCTCATGGCCGGGCTCGTCCTCGACGGCGGCCTCGCCCTGGCGGCCAAGGTCCAAGCCATCGACGACGCCCAAGCCGCCGCTCGGGCCGGCGCCCAGGCCATCGACATCCCCACCTACCGGGCCAGCGGCCAGATCAGCCTCGATCCCGCCCAAGCCACCGCCGACGCCGAGCACTACCTCGTCGCCGCTGGGCAGGTCGGCACCGTCTCGGTGAACGGCGAGCAGGTGACGGTGACCGTCACCGTCACCCAGGCCACCCAGATCCTCTCGCTGGCTGGCATCGACCACCTCACCGAGACCGGCACCGGGAGCGCCACCGCCGAACAAGGCAATGGATAGAACATGAGTAGAGGACTCCTGTCCCGGGTCGGACGGGTGGTGAAGGGTCTCGGTGCGCTCGTGCTCCTCGCGGCCCTCGTCGGTGGGGTCCCTTGGGCGCTGTGGCACTTCGTCGGCTGGCCCCTCCCACACCACATCCCCTCCCCCAGCCAGGTCGGCCGCGCCCTCAACCGCCAAGGCATCCCCGACCAGGCCCTCATCGACGCCCTGGCCGTAGTGGTGTGGATCACCTGGGCGGTGCTGGTGGCCTCGATCGCCGTCGAGGTTCCCGCCGCGCTCTCGGGGCGCCACGCCCCGCGGCTGCCGGTCGCCGGCATCTTCCAGCCGGTCACGGGCCACCTCGTCGCCGCCATCGTCGTCGCCTGCCTGGCCCTGGCGCCGAGACCCAGCCACGAGACGGCCACGCTGGGCTCGGGGGTCGCTGCCGTCACGGCGCGACGACCGGTCGCCGCGCTGGTCGTGCGGGACACGGTCCTTGCAGGCGTCACCCGACCGGCTCCCGTCGCCGCCAGCCCGGTCACATCGGCTGGGCCAGAGGCGGCGAACGGGACGTCCCCGGCCGTGGCCGCGCCGGACAACCTGGACAACCCGGACGCGGCGCCGACGACGAGCACCTATGTCGTCCAACGGGGCGACACCCTGTGGGGCATCGCCGAGCGCCAGCTCGGCAACCCGCTGCGCTGGTCGGAGATCTACCAGCTCAACGAGGGCCGGCCCCAACCGAGCGGCGTCACCTTGACCGACCCGCATTGGATCGATCCTGGCTGGACCCTCCTGTTGCCCGCCTCTCCGGCCACGACGCCACCAGCGACCGCGGCACCGGGTACGGGCCAACCAGCCCCAACCCCGGCGCTGCTACCCACGAGCGCCGCCCCGACCAATCCTCCCGCCGACCCGCCGGCGACGACGGCTCCAGCGAACACGGCGCCGTCCGCGGCGGCCCCGACCACGCCCGTCCACTCGCCCGCCGCCGGCTCACCCGTCGCGCACCCTCCGGGAGCGACGGGTGGCCCGGTGCGACTGCCGTCGGGCTCGGTGGTGGCCGGCTCGTTCGCCGCCGGCGTCGCCGCCACCGTCGCCATCGGCCGGCTTCGTCGCCGCCACGCCTACCGCTACCGGCCACCCGAGCCGGGCCGCACCCTCGCCACCGAGCCGGCCCGCCCCACCATCCACCACCTGCGCCAAGCGGCTGCGGCGACCGCGCCGCTCGACGGGTCGGGTCCGGTCCCGGTCATGCCGGTCGGCGAGGAGGAACGAATCGGCGACCCCGGCCACCTCGACGTGGCGTCGCGCGGCAACGAGGTCGTGACCATCGAGCTCACCGACCTCTCCGGCGTCGCCCTCGTCGGCCCGGGTGTCGACGACGTCGCCCGCGCCCTGCTCGCCGCGCTCTTGGTCCGGGCCGAGCCGGGCGCGGCCGAGGTGCTCCTCACCGACGACCTCGCCGAGCGACTGCTGCCCGGCCTGGATCCGAACCGCGCCATCCGTCGGCTAGTGACCACCGACCAGGCGGCCCGGGCCGTCGAGTCCGAGCGCGTCGCCCGCAGCCGGCGCTTCGAGGCCGCCGGAGCGGCCGACGCCACCCAGTTCCGGGCCGAGAACCCCGAGAACCCGCTGCCGTTGCTGCTCGTGCTCCTCGACACGCTGCCCGCCGAGTCACTCGGCCGGTGGGCCGCGCTCGTCGCCGACGCCCCCCGCCTGGCCATCTGCGTCGTGTCCCTCGCGCCGTCGCCGATCGCCGCCGGACAGCTGCGCATGGACGCCGGCCGCCGAGTGCTCGACGCCACGCCGGTTGACCGCATCGGAGCGCTGCTCGGCACTCAGCTGTTCGGGCTGAGCGCCGACGAGGCGACCGAGGTGATCGCCGCGGTCGCCGAGGTGGCCGGCGAGGGCGACCTCGACGAAGAACCCTTCGCCACCAACGCCACCGTCATCCCCTTGCGGGCCGACGGCCCGTCCACCG
>JAJZLP010000096.1 GCA_021803325.1 Actinomycetes bacterium | reverse complement strand
GCCACTGCCGCCGTCGCCATCACTCGGGGCACGCGTTCGAGCCGCGTCAGCCTCTGCTCGCCAGCGTGGCCCCGCCGGCCCGGGCGATGACCTCGTCCCCATAACGGGCCAAGGCCTCGGGGTCACCCCAGAAGGCGAAGGAAGGAACCACCACCCGGTCGACCCCCAACCCGGCCAAAGCCTCCACCTCGTCGAGGGCCCCGGACCCGATGGCCCCGTTGCCACCGGTGGTGAGCTCCAGCGCCGCCGGGTCGCGACCCGCTGCCTCAGCGGCGCCACGGGCCACGTCGAAGAGCGTGGCGAGGCGCCGGTGCCCCCCGACGGCAGGGAAGAACCCGTCCCCCAGCCGGCCAGCCCGCCGGGCAGCAGCCTCGGAGTGGCCCCCGATGTGGACCGGGATGGTTCCCCGCACGGGCTGCGGACGCACGATGCAGTCGTGGAACGAGGTGAAGGAGCCCTCGTACGTGGCTCGGTCCTCGCTCCACAGCGCCCGCAACGCGCCGATGGCGTCGTCGGTTCGCCGCCCCCGCTCGTCGAAGGGGACGCCGATCGCCTCGAACTCCTCGGCCAGCCACCCCACACCTGCGCCGAGCAGCATCCGCCCCTGTGACAGGTAGTCGAGCGTGGCGAGCTCCTTGGCCAGTACCACGGGGTTGCGCTGCGGAAGGATGAGGACACCGGTGGCAAGCCTGATGGTCGACGTCGCCGAAGCCAGGAACGCCAGCCATACCAGCGGGTCGGGGATCGGCGAGTCGTCGGACCCCGGCATGCGGCCAGACCGATCGTAGGGGTAGGCAGACTGGTATCCCGCCGGCACCACCACGTGCTCGACGGTCCACAACGACTCGAATCCCGCGGCCTCCGCAGCCCGAGCGAACTCGATGGCGGCCCCGGGCTCCACGCACGGCCCGGTATTGGCGAACATGATGCCGAACTTCATCATCCCTCCTCGGAGCGCCCCGGTGCAGGTTACGCCGACCTCGACCAGCGCCGACCCGCACGCTCCGCGAGCGCCAGCACCGGCCCAACACCCCAAACCCGGCACGCCCCAGACCCAGCAGAGTGCCGGCAACCTGCCAGCCGATCCCTTCGCAACCAGGCGCACCCGACGGTCCAGATGACCTCGGCGCCTTGCCGACCGCCGGGTCAGGCCCACAGGGCCCCGGACAGGGGAAGCACTGGTGGATGATGTTCCCGCCACGCAGTACCGCCGTGTCAGGCCCACAGGGCCCCGGACGGGGGAGACAATGGTGGATGACGTTCCCGCCACGCAGCGAGGATCATCACCTCAAACAGGGGCCTCCACGCGCAGGCGCGGCACCCGTTGCGGCGGCTGATGGTCCCACAGGTCGCCGAGCAGGTCCTCGCGCACCGCTCGGCGAGCCGGGTCGTCCCACAGGTTCACCTGCTGCAAGGGGTCGGCGGCCAGGTCGTACAGCTCGCCCTCGGTGCCGTCGTGCACCGTGCCGGCCAGGTAGGCGGTGAGGACCCAGCCGTCGCGGGTGACGGTCCGCAGGTGCACGTCCACCCCGAACAGCTCGCTGTCCCAGGCGGTGAGGACGCGCTCGAACCGGCGCGCCCCGGCGTCGTCGTCGTCGCAGGGCAGCGGGCGGCCCTGCATCCACCCTGGTGGCTCCACGCCGGCGATGGCGCAGAACGTGGGGGCGAGGTCGAGCAGGCCAACGGGTCGGGCCACCACTGCCGGCACCGGGCCGCTCGACGGGGCCGGCCGCCACACCAGCGGCAGGCGCATCAGTGCGTCCACGTGGTAGGGCCCCTTGAACAGTAAGCCGAAGTCGCCTTGCAGCTCACCGTGGTCGGTGGTGAACACCACGTCGACATCGTCGCCCCAGCCGCGCTCGGCGATCCGGGCGAGGACCCGGCCGAGCGCCTCGTCGATGAGCTCGCACTCCACCGCGTTCCGGGCGTTCACCTCGCGCACCTGATCGGCTGTGAGTGTCGCCGGCACCCACGCAGCAGGCGCCTCGTAGTTCGAGACCAGCTCCCCGTCGTACCACAGGCGCCAGTGCCGGGGCTTGGCGTCGAGGATCCGCTCGCGCTCGGCGGCCGACTGCGGGTAGCCCGCCGGCAGCGGAACGTCGCGCCAGTCGATCCGGCCCACCTCGGACTGGGGCGGGTCCCACGGGTGGTGCGGGTCCGGAAAGCTCATCCAGCAGAACCAGTCGTCGGCCGATCCGAGCGAGTCCAGCCAGGCGATGGTGCGGTCCGCCACCCAGTCAGTGTGGTACCAGCCCCGCTCGATCGGGTTGACGGCGACCTGGGGCGCACCGGTGTCGCCGCCTCCCTCGGCGTTCACCTGCATCGACGCGTCGAGAACCCGGTAGAACCCGCCGACGGACTCGGGGTGATGCTCCGCCAGCCAGCGGGCATAGTGCAGGGGCCCGACCGGCCCGTGCGTGGCCAGCTCCAGGTGCTCGAAGCCGCGGTGCACACCGCCAGCGGGCGTGGTCCCGGTCCGGCCGAGCGCATTCTCGGGGAAGCGGAGGAACGGGTCGAGGTACGGCTCGAAATGGGACTTGCCGACCAGGGCGGTACGGTACCCGGCCCGGCGCAGCACCTCGGCCACCGAGGGTGCGTCTTCGGGCAGCGGCACCCCGTTCATCCACACGCCGTGGGTGGCCGGATGCTGTCCGGTCAGGATCGTCGAGCGTGACGGCATGCACACCGCCGCCTGAGGATGCGCCCGCTCGTAGCGGATGCCCCCGGCCGCCAGCGCGTCGACCACGGGAGTGCGCGCCAGGATGCCGCCGTTACAGCCGAGGGTGTCGTAGCGCTGCTGGTCGGTGGTCACCAGCAGGATCTTGCGGCGTGTCGTCACCGTGCTCCTTCCAGCAGGTCGCGCACATGCTCCAGGGCGTTCGCCGCCGCGCCGCCGATCACCAGGGCAACCACCGCCGGCTCGGCGTCGGTGGCGTAGACGACCAGGCTGGTGCCGTCACCGAGGTCGTGCACGTCGATCGTCCCCAGGTGCTCCCGGACCATCGGCGCCGTGATCCGGTACTGCAGGCGACGCTGCAGCCGGTCCACGGTGAGCAGGCGTTCGGGCAGGACCAGTCCCGCGCCGGTCGTGATCGTCCGCACATCGCCGTCGACGGTGCACCCGACGATGCCCGGGAACCACTCGTGCTGGCGGGTGGGATCACCGACCAGCGCCCAGATCTCGTCGGCCGGCCTGGCGATCCGGGACTCGACGCGAACCGAGGCACGGGCGGCTGTCACCGAGGCGCCGGGCCGGCGCCCTTACCACCAGTGCCGGTCGAGCCGCCGGTCGCACCCGAACCACCAGTGCCGGTCGAGCCGCCGGTCGCACCCCGCCCGCCGACGCCGACGACCTGTCCCCGGTCGACGCTCACCCAGTCGCGTGCCGAGAGGTAGGGCGAGAACACCTCCAGGATGCGTGCCTCGTCCGCACGGGTCTTCGGGCGCTGCAGCTCGTAGAGGTGCGGAAACTCGGTCCACGCCACCACCGCGTCCCACAGTCGCAGCGCCGCATCGCCGGTAGGGGGGTCGACGAGGACCGGCCCGAACAGGACCTGGCCGTCGGGGAAGACCAGGGTCGGCACGCCGTAGCCGCCGGCGTCGACCACCCGGCGGTGATCGGCCAGCACGTCGTCTCCGGTGGTGGGGTCCTCGATGGCCTCGTCCACCAGGCCGGGGTCGAACCCGAGGGAGGCGAGCAGATCCCGGGCCACCTCCGGCCGGTGCGGCTTGCGGCCGTCCACGTGCAGGGCACGACCCGCCGCGGCGTACCAGGCGTCCAGAGCAGCCATGTCGCTACGCCGGAGCAGGGCCCCGATGCGCATCATCGACCAGCCGTACGACCATGCCCGCTCCCAGGGATGCTTCTTCCCCTCGGCGCGGTTGACCTCCTCCAGGCTGAAGAAGCGCCAGGCCACCCGCAAGCCCGTCCGGTCCCGGACCTCGCGGACCCACAGCGAGGTCTGGTACGCATAGGGGCACATCAGGTCGAAGTGGAAGTCGACGGACGCCGGCGCCACGGCCATCTGCCGAGCGTAGGTGTTGACCGTTCATCCGACAAGCGGCCACCTGGCCGACACAGACATGGCCGCCGTACCGGCACCGGCATGCCCGGCGGACCGAGGAGAACCGTGACCGACGAGACCATCGTGCCCGACGAACCAGCGACCACCGCGCCCGACACAGCCACCGCGCCCGACACAGCCACCGCGCCCGACACAGCCACCGCGCCCGACACAGCCACCGTGCCCGACACAGCCACCGCGCCCGACGGACCGCCGAGGCCGGCCGACGTGGTGCTCGACTCGCTCACCCGCCGGATGCGGGCCATGCATTCGCTCTACGACGACGCGCTCTCCACCATGGACGCCGACCAGGTGAACCACTTTGAGCGCGAGGGCGTGCTGCCCATCGCCTTCAGCCTGTTCCACATCGCCACCATGGTCGACGCCTCGTTCATGCTCATGACCGGGACCCCGCCGATCTGGGACGACGCGTGGGAGGCCCGGGTGCGCCCCGCCATCGCGGACCACGGCAAGCACCGGACCGTGGCGGAGATGGTCAACCAGCGCATCGGCGACTACCAGGCGTTCCAGGAGTACCTGCAGGCGGTCTTCCACCGTACCGACGACTGGCTCGCCGGTCTCGACCCGGCCGAGCTGACCCGGCTGGTGATCGCCCGGCCGTTCCCCCCGCAGGTCGCCAGCACCTTCAGCGCCCGGGTGGCGGGACCCGACGGCATCACGCTGCTCGACGCAGCCGAGTGCTGGATCTACCAGCACGGGCTGCGCCACATGGGCGAGATCGAGTTGGCCCGGGGCCTGGTCGGCTTGGGGGGCATGACGTCGTGACGCCAGGCACGGCGACACAGACCCTCCCTACCGGCACGGTGAGGCATGACGTCGTGAGACCTGCAAGGACGACACGGACCTGCCCTGTCGGCAGGGTCGGGATGGGATCCGGTGTGCTCGGCGCCCTCACCGCTCCATGAACGCGGCAAGGGCGTCGTTGAACGCCGCGGACGGGCGCATCACGGCTTCGCACAGCGCCGGGTCCGGGTGGTAGTAGCCGCCGAGGTCGACGGGCGATCCCTGCACGGCGAGGAGCTCGTCGACGATCACCTGCTCGCGCTCGGCGAGCGTCGCCGCCAGCTCGGCGAACGCGGCCGCCACCTCGGGGTCGTCGGACTGTCCCGCCAGCTCCTGCGCCCAGTAGAGCGCCAGGTAGAAGTGGCTGCCCCGGTTGTCGGTGCCGCCGAGCCGCCGGCTCGGTGACCGGTCACGGTCGAGGAACGTGGCCGTGGCACGGTCCAAGGTGTCGGCCAGCACCTGAGCGCGGGCGTTGCCGGTGTGCTCGGCGAGGTGCTCAAGGCTCGCGCCGAGCGCCAGGAATTCGCCCAGGCTGTCCCACCGCAGGTAGTTCTCCTTGACCAGTTGCTGCACGTGCTTGGGCGCCGAGCCACCGGCTCCCGTCTCGAACAGGCCGCCGCCGGCGAGGAGCGGCACGACCGACAGCATCTTGGCGCTGGTCCCGAGCTCCATGATCGGGAACAGGTCGGTCAGGTAGTCCCGCAGCACGTTGCCTGTGACCGAGATCGTGTTCTCACCACGGCGGATCCGCTCGAGCGAGCGGGCGATCGCCTGCTCAGGCGCCATGATGTCGATGTCAAGCCCGTCGGTGTCGAGCTCGGCAAGGCAGGAGCGCACCGTGGCGATGAGCACGGCGTCGTGGGCCCGGTCCTCGTCCAGCCAGAAGATCGCAGGGTCGCCGCTCACTCGGGCCCGGTGGACCGCCAGCTTCACCCAGTCGCGAATGGCCACGTCCTTCGCCTGGCACATGCGGAAGATGTCGCCGGCCGCGACGGACTGCTCCAGCACGACGGCGCCGGTCTCGTCGACGACACGCACGGTCCCGTCGGCGGGGATCTCGAACGTCTTGTCGTGGCTGCCGTACTCCTCGGCGGCCATCGCCATGAGCCCGACGTTGGGCACCGAGCCCATGGTGGCAGGGTCGTACGCGCCGTTGGCACGACAGTCGTCGATCACGACCTGGTAGATGCCCGCGTAGCTGCGGTCAGGAATGACGGCGAGCGTGTCGGACTCGGCGCCGTCGGGGCCCCACATGTGGCCGGAGTTGCGGATCATCGCCGGCATCGAGGCGTCGACGATGACGTCGCTCGGCACGTGCAGGTTGGTGATCCCACGGTCCGAGTCCACCATGGCCAGAGCCGGACCGGCTGCCAGCTCGGCCTCGAAGGACGCACGGATGTCCTGGCCGCCGGCCACGGTGCCGAGACCGGCGAGCATCGCCCCGAGGCCGTTGTTCGGATTGAGGCCCGCGGCATCCAGGACGTCTCCGTAGCGGGCGAACGTGTCGGGGAAGAACGCCCGGACCACGTGGCCGAAGATGACCGGGTCGGAGATCTTCATCATCGTGGCCTTCAAATGGACGGAGAACAGGACTCCCTCGCGCTGGGCCCGCTCGCGCTGCTTCGCGAGGAACGATCGCAGTGCGGCGACTCGCATGACCGCGGCGTCGACGACCTCACCGGACTGCACCGGCACCGCCTGGCGCAGCACCTGGGTGCCGCCGTCGGTGACGAGCTCGATGCGCAGCACCCCTGCCTGGCTGATCGTGGTCGAGCGCTCGGTGGAACGAAAGTCGTCGCCGTCCATGTGGGCGACGTTGGTCTTGGAGTCCCTGCTCCACGGACCCATCCGATGGGGGTGGGTGCGCGCGTAGTGCTTGACGGATGCCGGGGCGCGGCGGTCGGAGTTGCCCTGGCGCAGCACCGGGTTGACCGAGCTGCCCGTGACCTTGTCGTAGCGGGCGCGGACGTCGCGTTCCTCGTCGGTCGCCGGCTCGTCGGGATAGTCGGGGAGCGCGTAGCCCTTCGCCTGGAGCTCGGCGATGGCCGCCTTGAGCTGGGGTGCCGAGGCCGAGATGTTCGGCAGCTTGACGATGTTCGCCTCGGGCGACTCGGTCAGCGCGCCGAGCTCGGCCAAGGCGTCGCCGATCCGCTGGGACTCGGTCAGACGTTCGGGGAAGTGGGCGAGGATCCGGCCTGTGAGCGAGATGTCACGCGTCTCCACCTCGACGCCGGCTGCGGCAGCGTAGGCGCGCACGATCGGCAGGAGCGAGTACGTGGCGAGCGCGGGCGCCTCGTCGGTGTGCGTATAGATGATCGTCGATCCGGGCACGACTGCCCCTTTCCCATCGGGTTGCGGTCGCCAACGTAGCCACGAACCCGCATCGCGCGCCCATCGTGGGTGATCCCACGACCCCCGAGCGACGCTAGGGCTCGCAGCCCGTGGGAGATGCGCTGGCCCACCGCTCGAAGAATTGTACGGCGGTGGGGTCCGCCAGGGACTCGATGCTCATCACCGCGCTGGTTGGCTCGCCGGCGAGGATGCGCTTGACGGGGACCTCGAGCTTCTTCCCCGACAAGGTGCGAGGCACGGCCGGCACCTGGACGATCCGGTCGGGGACGTGGCGTGGCGACAGCTCGTGGCGGATCCTGGCGACGATGCCGGACCTCAGGCGATCGTCCAGGTCCACGCCGGGGGCGAGCACGACGAAGAGCAGGAGCTCGCCCGGGCCGCCGTCCCGATCCTCCCGGTGCACGACGAGCGAATCGGCAACCTCGCCCGTCGACTCCACCACCCCGTAGATCTCGGCCGTGCCGAGCCGGACCCCCCCGCGGTTCAGCGTGGCGTCGGACCGCCCCCCGATGATGCACGAACCCCGCTCGGTGAGCGTGATCCAGTCGCCGTGGCGCCACACCCCGGGGAACGTCTCGAAGTAGGTCTGGCGGTAGCGGGAGCCGTCCGCGTCACCCCACAGCCCGACCGGCATGGACGGCAACGGCTGGGTGACCACGAGCTCGCCCTGGCGGCCGACGACAGGACGACCCTCCCCGTCGAACGCATGGACGTCCGCGCCCAGCGCCCTGCACGAGATCTCCCCCTCCCACACCGGCACGATCGGGGCGTGCCCGACGAAGATCGAGCACACGTCGGTGCCGCCGCTGATCGAGGCCAACGGTATGTCGGGTCGGACATGGTCGTAGAACCACGCATAGCCCTCGGCTGGCAGGGGCGCTCCGGTGGAACCCACGCTCCGCAGTGCCGACAGGTCGAGCTCCTCCCCCGGGGTCGCTCCGGACCGCCGGCACGCCATCAGGAACGGGGCGGATGCTCCCATACAGGTGGTGGCGGTCTCGGCCGCCACGCGCCACAAGGTGAGGGGCCCGTCGTGGGTGGGGTTGCCGTCGAAGCAGACCACAGCGGCTCCCGCCAGCAGCCCCGACACCAGGTAGTTCCACATCATCCAGCCGGTGGTGGTGAACCACAGCAGCCGGTCCTGCGCACCGAGATCGTGGTGCAACCGCAGATCCCGGAGGTGCGCCAGCAGGATCCCTCCGTGGCCGTGGACGATGGCCTTGGGCAACCCGGTGGTCCCCGACGAGAACAGCACGTACAGGGGGTGGTCGAACGGCACCCGCTCGAGCACCAGAGGCGCCTCCTCCGCCAGCAGTGCATCCCACTGGATGGTGCCCCTGCGAGGCGGCGGAGCGGGGAACGCATAGGAAAGCGACACTGTCGCACGGAGGCTCGGCAGCGCGCCGCGGATCTCCTCCACCTCGCTGCGCCGGTCGACGACCCGCCCGCCGTACCGGTAGCCGTCGGCGGCGACGAGGACGACCGGCTCGATCTGGCCGAACCGGTCGATGACGGCACGCACCCCGAATTCCGGTGGGCACGACGCCCAGACGGCGCCGATGCTGGCACAGGCGAGCATGGCCACGATCGCCTCGGGCACGTTCGGCAGGTAGGCCACCACCCGCTCCCCGGAGGTCACCCCCAGCCGGAGCAGGCCGGCACGGGCGCGGGCCACCTGGGCGCGAAGCTCACCCCAGGTGACGACCACCGGGTCGCGTGTCTCCCCATGCCCCAGGATCGCCACCGCGTCGTCGGGCCGACCGG
Source organism: Actinomycetes bacterium (assembly GCA_021803325.1). Classification (GTDB taxonomy): domain Bacteria; phylum Actinomycetota; class Acidimicrobiia; order Acidimicrobiales; family UBA8190; genus JAJZYI01. The sequence continues at coordinate 12,378 of JAJZLP010000096.1, read as the reverse complement.
CGAGCGCATGCTCTGCGTAGTTGAGACGGCTGCCCGGGAACCAACGGGTGGTGTCCATCCGCTCGCCGACGCGCACCGTCGACAGGTCCCCCTCGGCCCGCACCCCCATGTACTGCCACAGCGTCGACCAGAACCGGTCGATGTCGGCTACCGACCAGCGCCACAGTGCGTCGTAGTCCGCCAGCAGCCCGGGACCGGCACCCCTGCTGAAGCCAGGAGCGGTTCCGGCACCAGATCCCGCTGCGAACGCCGCGAACCGGCCGATGTCCGTCGTCCGCATGGCGTCGGCGGACGGTGTCCACAGCACGCGAGGCACTCGGGCATCGTCGGCATGTCCGGTCGGTGACATGCGCTCATCGTCGCACCCCGCACCCGGCCGTGCCCGCCGATCACGCCAGGCCAGGTTCGACGATCGGTCGTTGGCGGCCGAACAACGGGCCTGCCCGCCAGCCGGTTCGAACCGTGCGCGCCGACCACGCCGCCGTGCCGCCGTGCTGCCGTGCTGCCGTGCTGCCGTGCCGCCGTGCCGCCGTGCCGCCGACCGAGCTGACCAGGTCGGAACCCGACTCTATGACAGCACCCGGCGCCGGAAGTTGCGCAGGCCCAGCCACAAGAACAGGGCAGCGAAACCCACCATCACCGGGTAGACGACGTACAGGTGCATGTGTGGTGCCTGCGTGAACGCGGCACGCATCCCCTCGTTCACGTAGATGAGCGGGTTGACCAACACCAGTGTCTGCAGCCACGGGAAGCCGCCGATCTTCACCGGGGCCAGGCGAGTCCAGCTGTAGTACGTGCCTCCGAGGAACGTGATCGGCAGGATGATGAAGCCGAACATGAGCCCGATGTTGCGCGGCTCAAAGCTCGTCCCGAGCACGAGGCCGAGCCCCGCCATGGCCACGGTGGCGAGGGGGACCAACGTCAGGATGATCGCCCAGTGCAGCGACAGGTGGGCGTGGACTCCGGCAGCGTGCACCACCGCCGCCATGGGCAGCACAATCACGGCCGACAGGATCCCCTGGGCGGCCCCCGACAGCACCTTGGACATGGCCACCAGCCACACCGGGCACGGCGCCTGCACTCGGTCCTCGATCTCGCGGGTGAAGCCGAACTCCTGGGCCATGGCCAGCGCGATCGACTGCACCCCTTGGAACATCACGGAGATGCCGACCACACCCGGAACCAGGATGGTGGCGAATGACGACTCCGACGCGGACCCGCCACCCCCGACGCTCTGCCCGATCTTCGGGAAGACGAAGAGGAAGACGAAGCACAGCAGGAACGGCTGGATCAAGGTGCGCAGCACGAACTCCCACACGTGCTTGCCGAGCACCACGACGTCGCGGAGCACCAGCGCACGCAGCGCCGTCCAGCTCGCCGAGACAACCGAGCGCAACGGTTGGTCGCCGATGTGCTCGTGGGTGGGGACAGAGGTGGTGACGGCCATCAGTCGCGCTGCTCCGTCTTAGACCCGGCCACCAGCGCCATCGGTCGCACCGGCACCCGCCGGGCCGCGTCCACGGTCGTCGCGTACATCAGTCGCGTAGCTCCTTGCCGGTGAGGTCGATGAACACCGTTTCGAGTGTCGGCTCGGCGATGGAGACGTCCATGACGTCGAAACCGCCTCGCTCGGCCGCCGTGACGATCCGAGGAAGCAGCCGGTCGGTACCGCTGACGTGGAGCTGCAGCTCGCCGCCGGACACGCGTGTCCGGCCTACCCCGTCGACCTCGGCAGCGAGGAACGATCCGAGCACACCCAGATCGCCGGTGGCCTTCACCGTCACGACGGTGTCGGTCCCCAGCGACTGCTTCAGGGCGGCTGGGGTGTCGAGGGTAAGGATGCGGCCGTGGTCCATGATCGCAACCCGCTCGCAGAGGTGGTCAGCCTCTTCCATGTAGTGGGTCGTGAGGAGGATGGTCTGCCCGTCCCGGTTGAGCTCGCCGAGCAGCTCCCACAGGGCCAGGCGGCTCTGGGGATCGAGCCCGGCGGTCGGCTCGTCGAGGAACAGCACGGCCGGCCGGTGGAAGATCGCCCGGGCCACCATCAGGCGCTGAGCCATGCCACCCGACAGGGCATAGACCGACGCCTTGCCCCAACGAGCCAGCTGGAAGCGCTCCAGCAGCTCGTCTGCGGTACGGCGGGACTCCCGGGCACCGATGCCGAACAGCCGACCGTGGAAGTAGAGGTTCTCCCACACCGTGAGCTGACGGTCGAGCGTGTTCTGCTGGGAGACGATGCCGCTGAGCTGCTTGGCCAACGCCGGGCGGGCGCCCACGTCGACCCCGCCGACGAAGGCCCGACCCGATGTGGGCACCACACGGGTGGTGAGCATGCCTGCGGTCGTGGTCTTGCCTGCACCGTTCGGGCCGAGCAAACCGAAGATCTCCCCGCGCCACACGTCGAGATCGAGACCGTCGACCGCCGGCAGCTCCGCACCCGCATAGACCTTGGTCAGGCGCTCGGTGTGGATGACGCTCGGCCTGTCCGCGGATGCCGGCACCGCCGACGCGCTCCCCGTCGTCGCCTGCGCCGCGGCGCTCCCCCTGGACCCGGATGCGGACATCGGAGGGAGCTTAGGCACAGCTCGCCCATGCGGCGTGGGGGTGCCCCCGCCACCACCGCGCGCCTTCGACGCCGGGTGCTGCGCCACCCGCCACCACCGAGCAGCGCGCTCCCCGCCACCACCGCGCGCCTTCGACGCCGGGTGCTGCGCCACCCGCCACCACCGAGCAGCGCGCTCCCCGCCACCACCGCGCGCCTTCGACGCCGGGTGCTGCGCCACCCGCCACCACCGCGCAGCGCGCTCCCCGCCACCACCGCTCGCCGTCGACGCCAGGTGCGGCGCCACCCGCCACCACAGCGCGGCGTCGACAGGCAGCTTCCGGAGACCGTCGGCGAGCTGCAGTGAGCAGCGATGCCGACGGCGGTGTGCCGACGGCATTGGCCTACGGGCATCCCCGGTAGCGTGCCCTCATGTGCTTCTCCCCCCAGGCCGACCTGATCGGGGGCGGAGTCATCGGGGTCATCGGGGTCGACGTGCTCCGCCATGTCAATAGCCGCCGGGACCACCTGGCCTTGGCTGCGCTGCCACTCATCCTCGGCTTCCACCAGGTGGTAGAGGCCTTCGTCTGGTTGTCCAAGCAGGGTCACCTGCCATCCGCCGTGGGCACCGTCGCGATGTGGGTCTACCTCCTGATCGCTTTCGTCCTGCTCCCGGTCTTCGTGCCGGTAGCCGTCGTCCTGTTCGAGCCCACCGCCCGCCGCCGGTGGCTGATGGCACCGTTCGTCGCGATCGGAGCCGCCGTCAGCGTGACGCTGCTGGTAGCCATGGTCCGGGGTCCTGTCGGCGTGACGATGCGCCCCTACCACCTGGCCTACTCCGTCCAGCTCGGCGGGGCGGGCCTGCTCATCGTCAGCCTGTACGTCGCTGCGGTGTGCGGGGCGCTCCTGCTCTCGGGGTTCCGGCACGTCGTGATCTTCGGCGTCGTCAACCTCGTCGCCGTGATCGTCATCGCAAAGCTGACCGTCGACGGCTTCGCCTCGGTCTGGTGTGGCTGGGCTGCGGTCACCAGCGGCGTCATCGCCCTGCACATGCGGCTCACCGGGCCGCTTGCGACCCGGTCACCACCAGCCAGAGGCGACCACCCGGGGTTGGCCGCAGGCTCCTGACCTCGGCGGAGAGGCAGCGGCGGCGACACCGCTGCACGGGTCCGACGGCACCGGTCCCTCACCGCTGGCTGCCCACTGCCCACTGCCCACACCGAGAACCACCAGCACCGCGACCGGCGCGCCGCACGGAGCACCGGCCCCTACTCCCTACTCCCTACTCCCTACTCCCTACTCCGTATTCCCTACTCCCTACTCCCTGCTCCCTGCTCCCTGCTCCAATGCCAGAGCGGACGACTCATACCCTATCGGGGTATACTTTGCGACGGGAGGGACAGGACGAGGAGAGGGGCGCACGATGCCGGAGACGATGACCTACACGGTCTCAGGGATGACCTGCGAGCACTGCACCAAGGCGGTGAGCAGCGAGCTGGGCTCGGTCCCGGGCGTCGGGTCGGTGGAGGTCGACCTCGACACCAAGCTCGTCACGGTGACAGGCAGAGGGCTCGACGATCGGGCCTTGCGCGCCGCGATCGAGGAAGCGGGCTACGAGGCGACGTGATGGCGGCCGTCACCGAGGCGAAGGGTCGCGTCGAGCTCGCCATCGACGGCATGACGTGCGCATCGTGCGCGACCCGCATCGAGAAGCGCCTGAACCGCCTGGACGGCGTCGACGCCACGGTCAACTTCGCCAGCGAGCACGCGGCGATCGCCTTCGACCCCGAGCAGGTGAGCATCGGGGACCTGATCGGCGCAGTCGAGGCGGCCGGCTACCACGCGGCACTCCCCGAGGACGTCCTCGACGGCGACCCGACCGCGCCCTACCGGCGGCGCCTCGCCGTCGCCGTCGCGCTCACGGTGCCACTGGTGATCTTCGCGTGGATCGCCGCGGCCCGCCCCCCTGGCTGGGAGTGGATCTCGCTGGTGCTCGCCACTGCGGTCGTCTTCTACAGCGGCTGGCCGTTCCACCGGGCGGCGGCCGCCAACGCGCGCCACGGCACCGCCACCATGGACACACTGATCTCCGTCGGAACGCTGGCGGCCTGGACGTGGTCGACCGTGGTGCTCCTGGGCGGGCTCTCCGCCGCTGTCTACTTCGACACTGCCGGCGCGATCACCGCGCTGATCCTGCTCGGCCGCTACTTCGAGGCGACAGCGAAACGCCGATCAGGCGCGGCGATCCGCGCGCTCCTTGAGCTGGGGGCGAAGGAGGCACGCCTTGTGCGCGACGGCGTGGAGACGCTGGTGCCGGTGGATGCGCTGGCTGTTGGCGACCAGTTCGTCGTGCGACCAGGTGAGAAAGTCGCCACCGACGGCATCGTTGTTGCCGGCAGCTCGGCGATCGACCGGTCCATGCTCACCGGCGAACCGGTACCGGTCGAAGTCGGACCGGGCGACGCCGTCGCCGGAGCGACGGTCAACGCGTCGGGTCGGCTCGTCATCCAGGCGACGCGGGTCGGGGCGGCAACCGCGCTCGCACAGATCGCCCGGCTCGTCACCACCGCCCAGGCCGGAAAGGCGCCCGTGCAGCGCCTGGCCGACCGTGTCTCGGCGGTGTTCGTGCCGGTCGTCATCGGCGTGTCGGTCCTCACCCTCGCCGGCTGGCTCGTCTTCGGCGCGTCGACCGCGGCTGCGTTCACCGCGGCGGTCGCCGTCATCGTCATCGCCTGCCCATGTGCACTCGGACTTGCGACCCCGACTGCTCTGATGGTCGGCACGGGGCGCGGAGCCCAGCTCGGCATCGTGATCAAAGGGCCTGAGATCCTGGAGCAGACCCGCCAGATCACCACGATCGTCCTCGACAAGACCGGCACCCTCACCGAGGGGAAGATGTCCGTAGCCGCCGTCGTCCCCGCCGCCGGTGTCTTCGAGGGCGAACTGCTACGCCTGGCAGCCGCCGCCGAAGACGCCAGCGAGCACCCGATCGCCCAGGCGATAGCCGAGCACGGCCGCCAGCAGCTCGGCACCCTCCCCCCCGTCGAGCAGTTCTCCTCGCGGGCCGGGCTCGGGGTCGAAGCCGTTGTCGACGGCCACAGCGTCGTGATCGGCCGGCCCGCGTTGCTCGCCGACTGGGGCGTCCCGCTGCCTGGCGCGCTTGCCGCCCAGGCCGACCAGCTCGAATCGACAGGCACGACCGTCGTGGCCGTCGCCTGGGACGGCCAGGCACGGGGTCTCGTGGCAGTCGCTGACCGGGTCAAGGCGACGAGCCGGCAGGCGATCGCGCAGCTGCGAGCGTTGGGACTCATCCCGGTGCTGCTCACCGGCGACAACGAGCGGACCGCCCGTGCTGTCGCCGAAGAGGTCGGCATCGACCGGGTCGTAGCCAACGTCCTGCCGGAGGAGAAGGCGGCTGAGATCACCCGCTTGCAGGCAACGGGCGCTGTCGTCGCCATGGTCGGAGACGGGGTCAACGACGCCCCGGCGCTCGCCCAGGCGGACTTGGGACTGTCGATCGGGACCGGTACCGACGTCGCCATCGAGGCCTCGGACCTCACGCTCGCATCGGGTGACCTGCGCGGCGCCGCCGACGCCATCCGGCTGTCGCGCCGGACACTGCAGACGATCAAGGGCAACCTGTTCTGGGCCTTCGCCTACAACGTCGCCGCCGTCCCACTCGCCGTCGCCGGGATCGTCAACCCGATCATCGCCGCGGCGGCGATGGCGTTCTCCAGCGTCTTCGTCGTCTCGAACTCGCTGCGACTCCGGCGCTTCCACCCACTGGACGAGCGGAGGTGACCGGCATCGCCGACGCCATGCCAGGAGCGACCGGCACAGCCCCAGGAGCGACCGGCACAGCCCCAGGAGCCACCGGTGCCCACGCCCGCGGCTACGTCGCCGACAAGGAAGCGCTGGTCAATCGGATGCGCCGGATCGAAGGCCAGGCGCGTGGCATCGCCAAGATGATCACCGAGGACCGCTACTGCATCGACATCCTCACCCAGATCGCGGCGGTCGACACCGCGCTCGAGGCTGTGGCGTTCAAGATCCTCGACGACCACGTCAACCACTGCGTCAAAGACGCTCTTGCAGCAGGCGACGAGGCGGTCGCCGCCGAGAAGACCCGGGAGCTGCTCCAAGCGGTCCACCGCTTCACCCGGACGCGATGAACTGCTTCACCCGGACCCGACCAAGCGCAACGCCCGGACCCGGCGAACTGCTTCACCCGGACCCGACGAGGCACTTCCTCCGGACACGACCAAGCGCAACGCCCGGACCCGACGAACCGCCAACCAACGAGGGAGATCCGATGGCACGCGACGCCATGCCGACCGGCCACGACAGCCACCAGCCCCACGACGAGCACAGCCACCAGCCCCACGACGAGCACAGCCACCAGCCCCACGACAGCCACCAGCCCCACGGCGAGCACAGCCACCAGCCCCACGGGGAAGGTGGATCCGGAGCCGACGGCACGTCTCCCGGTGAGGTGTGGAACGAGCGCTTCGCGGGAACGGTCTGGCCGGCCGAGCCCGACCAGACCCTGGTCGAGCTGGTGAGCCCGCTCCCCCCGGGGCGTGCTCTCGATCTCGGCTGCGGCCCTGGGCGCAACGCCATCTGGCTGGCCCGCCGCGGGTGGAGGGTCACCGGCGTCGACGCCTCGTCAGTGGGCCTGTCCCAGGCCGAGGCCCGGGCACGCGACGCCGGCGTGACCCTCGAGCTCGTGGAGGCCGACGTGCTCGCCTACGTTCCTCCAGCGGCGAGATTCGACCTCGTGGTGGTGGCAAATCTGCATTTTTCTCCTGGCGAGCGCGAGGAATTCTTCTCACGTGCTGCAGCCGCGGTTGCTCCCGGCGGCCACGTCTACATCGTGGGACACCACCTCGACTCCCTTGGCCGCGCCGGGCCCCCAGTCCCCGAGCGCCTGTACACCGAAGCGCTGCTCACCACCTTGTTGGCCCCACTCGCGGTCGATGTGCGCCGGCACGAGCGGCCGGCTGCGGATGGAGGCACCCCACTGGTGGACGCGGTGGCGTGGGCAACGGCGCCAGGGACCCACGGGATCGAGTGATGACCCCACCGAACGGCCCCCGAGCCGGGCCCGGCACGACAGGCCCGGCGACCTCCGGACAGCATGCACGCCACCACCATCGGCTGGCGCTGGTGGTGATCGCGACTGCGCAGCTCATGGTGATGCTCGACCTCACCATCGTCAACATCGCGCTGCCGTCCATGCAACGCGAGCTGCATTTCTCCGCCACCAACCTCACCTGGGTGATCGACGCCTACGTCCTCGTCTTCGGCGGGCTGCTGCTCCTCGGTGGCAGGACCGGCGATCTCTTCGGCCGGCGCCGGATGTTCGCCATCGGGATCGCCGTGTTCGCCGCTGCATCGCTCGCCGGCGGGCTCGCAACCGACCAGGCCGGGCTGATCATCGCCCGGGCGTTCCAGGGCGTGGGCGCCGCCATCGCGTCGCCGACGGCGCTCGCACTCGTCGCCACGACCTTCGACGAGGGCACCGAGCGCAACCGGGCCATGGCCGTCTATGCAGGGATGTCCGCCGCCGGCGGGGCGCTCGGCCTCCTGCTCGGCGGGATCCTCGTCGACGTGTCGTCGTGGCGGTGGGTGCTCTTCGTGAACGTGCCCATCGGCGCAGCGGTCCTCGCCCTCACCCCGGTGGCCCTGGCCCCCGGCCGGGGCCACAGCGGCCGTCGTGGCCGCCTCGACGTGCCCGGCGCGGTGGCGATCTCCGGCGGGATGGCGCTGCTCGTCTACGGCTTGGTTCGAGCGCCGACCTCGGGGTGGTCGAGCACCGGGACGATCGCCTCGTTCGCCGCTGCAGCCGCCGTCCTCGGCGTGTTCGTGATCATCGAGCGCTGGAGCCGCCAGCCGCTCGTCCCGCTCTCGTTCTTGGGCGACCGGAACCGTGCGGCTGGCTTCGGGATGATGCTCCTGCTCGGGGCGGCGATGCTGTCGCTCATCTTCTTCCTCACCCAGTTCATGCAGAACATCCTCCACTACAGCCCTGTCCTGGCCGGCGCCGCCTACCTGCCGATCCCGGTCAGCGTCGCTGCCACCAGCATCACCGTCTCGCGCCTGCTCCGGCGCTTCGATCTGCGCGTGTTCCTCAGGATCGGGCCGGTCCTGGTGACGGTCGGCTTGCTGTGGGTGTCGCTGGTCACTGCGTCGTCGAGCTACGCCGACATCTTCGGCCCGCTCATGCTCGTCGGCATCGGGATGGGGCTGTCGTTCATGCCCCTCACCTTGAACGCCGTGTCGTCGGTGCCCCGGAACCAGTCCGGTCTGGCTTCGGCGCTGCTCAACACGAGCCAGCAGGTCGGGGGCTCGCTCGGGCTCGCCGCGCTCGTGACCGTGGCGGCGACCGCCACCACAGACCAGCTCCGGCACGCCGCCGCAGACCTCCACGGCGCCGCCACGGTGGGGGCCCGGGCTTCGCAGCTCCACGCGCTCACCGTCGCCGCGACCGTGCACGGCGACCAGATGGCATTTCGCACCGGGGCGGTCGCCGCCGCGCTGGCCTTCGTCCTGGCCATCGTGGTGTTGCGCCCACGGCCCACCGGCCCCCTTCCCGCGGTGGACGACGCCGAGCCGGCCGGCCGGGCGCCAACCGCACCGGACCGCCCGAGCGAGCGCGCTGGTCCCGTCCCAGCTTCCGGTGCTCGACCGAACGGTCCCGCCGCGACGCCCGGCACCCGAGCCAGCTCATCTCCACGCCCAACATGACACCGTTCGTCGGCGTCGGCACCGGCGCCAACCTTCAGGCGGCCGATCTCCTCGATCGACGTGGGTCAGGAGATCCGCGCCTCGGCGACCTGCAGCGCCCCCTCGCTCACCCAGCCCTGGAGCAGCGCCGTCATACCCAGCCAATACGATCCGACCACCAGCGCGCGCACCTCGGCAACGTAGCGGGGCACCCATTCGGGCAGGTGTCCGGCCACGAGCACGTGGTCGGGATCGACCTCTGCATGCTCGCCGTCGCTTGCGGCCGCCCACAGCTCGGCGGCGAAGGCGCACTCGACGCCGATGTGGTCCGGGGCTCGCACCCATGGGTAGCGCGACGAGTGCCCGACCCAGTCGAGGCCGGCCTCGTCGTACCAGGACAGCACCTGCCTGGTGACCGCCCCCCACAGTGACTTCGACGCATCGAGGTGGACCGAGGCATACGGCGGCACGTACTGACCAGGGATTGGGACCTGGATGCAGCGGTGGAACTCCCGCGTTGCGACCTCCGATTCGGCGGGATCGTCGAGCGCACGCACAGCACCCGCGACCTGTCGGGACAATTCCGGGTCCCACCGGGCGATGTCCTCGACCCAGGGTTCGAGGGCATCCTCGTGGAGCCGCAGGGGGCCTTCGAGCCACGCGTAGGCCAGGTAGTCGAAGCCGAACGCCCGCGTCCATGCAGCCATGGTCGGCACCAGTCTCCTCCTAGATCTTCTCGACACGGACACGCGTGTCGTAGTAGTCGGCCCCGCCCCCGACCGGGTCCTCGAGCCCGATCGTCCAGCCATCGCCTGCGGCAAGATCCGGATCGAGCCGCATGACGGCGTTCAAGCGCACCGGAGCGTTGCGGGCACGGTCTCCCTGGAACGAGCGCCCGTTCACCTCCCAGCGGCCTGACCCATACTGCCAATGGCCGAACGCGGCGGGGAACGTGATCACCCCAGGCCTGATACCGGAGGTCGTGCGCACCCGTCCCGTCATGCCCGAGGAGTGGCTTGCCGACATGACCCGTACCTGGTCTCCCGACTCGACCCCAAGGTGGTGCGCGTCGATGGGGTTCATCTCGATGAACGCTTCGGGCATCATCTCGAGCAGCCAGGGGTCGGCGATCGTCCGGGACTTGGAGTGGATCGGCTGTTTGTGCGTCGACAGGAACAGCGGGTACCGCTCGATCGGGTCGAGGTCCATCAGCAGGGTCCCTCGCATCGTCTGCACCGGCTCAAAGCGCGGCACCCCGCTGAAGCGCTTGCCGGTCAGCGCGTTGTGCGTCGTGGCCATGACCTCGTTGTAGATCTGGCAGGGATAGGCCTCCGACGCCGTGCTCAACGAGCCGTAGGTGTGGGTCGCCCACGTCGGTTTGGCGGGGTACGCGCCGACCTGAGCCACCATCGAGCCGTAGATCTGCTGCAGCTTGTCGGCGCCGATCGCCCCCGGAGGGGTCGCCCAGCGTCCGAGGCTCGACTCGGTGATCTGGCCGACGGTCAGTGACCGGAGGCGTTCGGCGACGACCGTGCTCGGCTGGTAGCCGACGACATAGTCCTCGAACCGGCCTCCCCTGGCCAGCACATAGCCGATCTTCTTCCACACTGCGTCAGGGAGCACCACCAGGGACTTGAGGGCAGCCACCCCGGCCATCTCCATCTCAGCAGGCGTCGCGTCTGGCACCGGTCCGGCCTTGGCGAACCCGCTGGGCCCGAGCACGAGGAAGGTCGGGTCGTACGCGATGTTCGCGACCTGCCGCAGATAGAAGTCCTCCCTGCGGTCGAGGCTGCCGCCGTCGGCGAACGCGCCGTTCCCGAACCCCGGCATGCCGACCGCCTTGGCCACGTCGATGAGGAACTGCTCCATGCACATGGGGTCGCCACCGGCGGTTGTCGCGGTCAGCGCGTCGACAGCGGGTCTGCGGATCCCTTGGGCTTTGGTGGGATAGGTGGGGAAATTGGTCGGCACGCCCCACCCCTCGAGGTAGCTCGTGTCGGGGACGATGTAGTCGGCGTAGGCAGAGCTCTCCGCCACCACGATGTCGGTGCTGATGAACAGGGGGACCTTGGCAGTGTCGGTGACCATGCGGATCCACGGCGTGCCTTCTGGCGCGCCTCCGATGGCTGGCGGGCTCCATGCCGGGTTGGCCTCGTGCTGCAGCACGATCTTCGCCGGATAGGGGTACTGCTGGTAGATCCCCGCAAAGATCTCGGGCCAGATCCCGAACCCGAAGGGGAACCACGGCCTCGGCGCAGGGAACGGGCTCTTCCCGGCAGCAACCGCGCTCGCGTAGGCGGCGGACTTCTCGTAGAACACGCCCTCCCTGGAGATCGGCACCCCCGACGGCACGGCCTTGGGCTGGCCGGGCCAGGTGGCAAGCGGGTAGGGAGCACCCGAGCCTTTGCCGTCGTAGTCGGCAGCGCCGCCTCCAGCGAGGTAGCCCCCGACCCAGTCGACGTTGCCGAGCAGGAAGTTCAGGACCATGATCGCTCGACCGTTGTACACGCCGTTGGTGTGCATGGCGGGCCCGCGATAGAAGTCGGCGACGGCTTTGCGGCCGTGACTGGTGAATTCGGTTGCCAGGTTCTCGACGACCGTCTTGGAGACACCGGCCAGCGACGCATACTCGGCGACGGAGTGCTCCGAGGCAGCCACGTAGAGCTCCTGCAGCGCGGTGCGACACGCGACGCTGTTGACGGCGACCGTGGCGGTGCTGAGATCGCCACTGGGCCAGAGCTCGCCGGCCGCCGAACCTGCAACGGGCAGCGGGCCACCTGTCGCCTGGTCCCAGACCACGGGGTCGCCTGCTGCTCCACCCGCTGCGGCGATCCCCGCCTCGCTCACCGTCAGGAACTTCCCGTAGCTCGGATGTGCGGGGTCGGCGACGACGAGCCAGGCGGCATTGGAGCAGTTCGGCTCGCCGGCAGCAGCCGCCGCCTTGGCGTTCGGGACGGCCAGGTAGGCCCTGTTGTATGTTCCAGACTCGAGGATGCTGCGGATCATGCCCATGGCGAGCGCGCCGTCACCACCGGGGACGACGGGGACCCACTGATCGGCCAGCAGCGCGGCGTTCCCCGCATGCGGGTCGACGATGATGTAACGCAGGC
>JAJZLP010000018.1 GCA_021803325.1 Actinomycetes bacterium | reverse complement strand
GGGTCGGTCGTCATCGACGACACCCGTGGGGGACCTGTCGTGGTCGACCTGGCCGACGGCGCCGCCACGCTCCGCCTCACCGGGGTGGCCGCCCAGGTCGGGGCCACCAGCGAGGCCGACGTGGCCGCCGTGCCGCTGGCCAACGGCACCCTGCTCGTCAACCGGACGACCGGCACCGTCAATTTCGTCGATCCCGACGAGCTCGTGGTGGCCCCGTCCGGTGCTGGCGTGGCCCTTCCCGGCCCGCCTGGTGCGACCGCCGCCGCCGTCTTCCCCGACGGCGACCATGCCTACGTCGCCCGCCTGGCGCCGGGCGCGACGAGCCTGTCGCTGGTGAGCCGGTCGACCGTGGCCCAGCTCTCCCGCCCCGGTCGGGGCACGTCGTCGCCACCCGCCGTGCTCGCAGCCGGCGTCACGGTAGCCACGGCCACCACCGGGGTGCTGGCCGGTGGCCCCGGTCAGGCTGTCGCCGCAGGTGGCGACCTGTGGGCGCTGGTGCGCAGCGCCGGTGGGACCGTCCACCTCGTGCAGATCGTGCCGACCGGCGCAGGCCGGCCGCTGGCCGTGACCGATCGGGGAGCGGTCGCAGGTGTGACGGCGACCGGGCACGCTCCGGTGCCGCCGGCTCCACAGCCGAGCGCCGCCCCGGTGCTGGCGGCTCTGGGGTCGAGCGCGGCCGCACCGCTGCCGTCCGCCAGCGGCGGCGCAGCCGGCGGCTCGGCTGCTGTCGGCTCGGGATCGGGGGGTACCGGGGGCACGGCCGCCGGTGCCGCCGCTCCTGCCGCCGCCCAGGGAGGTGCCGGCACCAGCGGTGCTCGCTCGGTGGCGCTGGCAACCGCCACGTCGATCCGGCTGCTGGCGCGGGCTCCCGCCAGCCAGGCGCCCGTGGTTGCCACGGTGCCGTTCGCAGCACGTGCCGTCACCGCCATCGTGCCGGTGCGCTCGGACGTCGGCGGCGTGCTCTTCGCCTACCGGACGACAGCGGGATGGTTCCTCGTCGGGATCCGCACCGGCTCGGGTCGTCGCATCGGGCCGGTGGCCGTCACCGGGCCGCGCAGCACGGGGTTCGCCGGCGCGATCGGAGCCGGTGCCGGCGCGGCCGGGACCGCCGCCGGCCCGGCGCCGGGGACCGCTGCAGTGGGTGCGCACTCGGCGCCGGTCGACCTGGTGGACCCGGTGGTGGCGGACGGCGCCATCTACACCCTGGTGGCGGCCGTTGGCGGCACCGAGGTGTCACCGGCAGCCGCACCGGCGACGACCACCCGGCCCACGATGGTGCGGATCGACCCCAGCACAGGCCGCGCGTCGGTGCTGGCCGTCGGGGCCGACACGTCGGGCGCGTACCCGCTCGTCGGGCCGGCGGAGCAGCCCGACTGGGCTCACGAGGAGATCATCGCCGAAGGCCCGCGGGTGGTGATCGACGACCCCGACGCCGAGCTGGCCGTCGTCGTGCATACGAACCAGGCGGACGCCGCCACCACGATCGACAAGGGCTCGGCTGTTGACATCAACCCATCGGCACCGGCAGGCGACCAGGTCCTGCCCGGCGGTGGACCCGGAGGCGCCCCCGGATCGGGCTCGGGGGGCGCCGCGTCGCACCGCGTGCCGAAGACGACGGCAGCCTCGCAGCTGGTCGACGCGGCGCTGGCCTGTCGAACGTCGCAGCAGAAACCGAACGTCCCCCAGGTGGCGCAACCGCAGGCGGCGACCCACGCGGTCCTGCTGTCGTGGACCTACCCGCTCATCGACCCCGAGGACTGTGCCCCCAGCTCCTACACGGTGACGGCGACCGGTGTCGGCGGCGTCCCCGATCCCGTTCCCCCCACCGTGGAGGTCACCGGCCAGACCTCGCTGGAATTCACCGGCTTGCGCTCGTCGTCGACCTACCAGTTCGTCGTGACGGCCTACATCGGGCACAACAGCACGTCGGCTCCGCCGGTGGCAGCGACCACCAACGCCGAAGGCCCGAACGCTGCTGCTTCGGTCACGGCTCGGGGCGACGGGTCCACCGGGTGGCACGTGCAGTGGACACCATGTCAGCACCAGTGCGTCAGCACCGAGCCGGCGGCGACCTGGACCGTCACCGCTTTCGCCTGCTCCGGGAGCTATCTCGGCACGGCGCCGACCTTGCAGGTCCCCGCCTCCCAGGACCAGGTGACGGTCCCCTTCACCGCTTCGCCCGGCTCGCTGGGCGCGAGCCTCCGCTTCACGGTCCAGCCAGTCGGCGCCAACGGGCTGCTCGGCGATCCGACGAGCACGCCGTCGTGCAGCCAGGGCTGGCGGGCTCCGGATGCGACCGCCATCCACCTCGACGCGGCCGAACCACCGCCGAACGGTCCCACCGCCAGCGCGACGTTGACGGTCACCCCACCGCCGGGCATCGCCGACGTCACCGTGTACGGCAGTGACACAACCGACTTCGTGTTCGCTGTCGGCGGCGTCGCCCAGCCGCCGACCACCCAGGCCAGCGCGGTGTTTCCCGGGCTGCAGCCGGGAACGTCCTATGCCACGCAGGTCACGGTCTACCCAGCCGGCCACCCGCAGGCCGCGGTGGTGATCGCCGGACCGCCCGTGGCGCCGACCGTCCCGTGGCCCGGCGACCTGTCGGTCTCCACCTCGACCACGGTGCAGAGCTTTGTGTCGGGGCAGCTCACAGCGACGGTCCACGACGCCTTCGGCGGCGTGCCCCCAGGCACGCCGATGGGGCTGGCCGCGGCGGGCAGCATCGTATGTGACAACGAGGAGACCCAGGTTCCGGCCCTGGCGGTGCAACGCGGGCCAGGCACCGACGGGACAGTCACGATCGGGCTGAGCGCCGCGTCGGGGGACTTCGGCGGGGCGTGCACGCTGGCCCTTTCGCTCACCGAGCCGGCCACCAACGTGCACGGCGGTCCTTCGCCGACGCTGCAGACACCGTTCACGGTGCCCGACCGGGGCGTGATCTCCGCGACGTGGGACCCGGCGCCGTCGTTCCCGTACTCCGCCTCGCCGCAGGTGGCGGTCACCGCCACAGGCAACGCCGGGGCAGTCACCGGATGGACGGCGACCGTGGTGTCCCCGTCGGGGTGCACGGTGAGCGCCACGTCCCCCCGTCCTGACGGAACCGTCCGCCTCGATCTCGGCTCGTGCCAGGCGGCGGTCCTGACCGCCATGCGCAACGCCGGCCAGACCCAGATGCCTTTCGATGCGGTGGTCGAGGTGGCGTGGAGCGGCCTGGCCGCGCTCGGCCCGCAGTTCGAGACCCTGCAGCTTCCCGCCGTCACGCTCGTCGAGCCCGGCAGCGCGGCCACGGCGGCTCCGAGCCCGGGGTCGTCGGGTTCGGGGTCGTCGGGTTCGGGGTCGTCGGGTTCGGGTTCGTCGGGTTCGGGTTCGTCGGGTTCGGGTTCGTCGGGTTCGGGGTCGTCGAGCACGGGGTCGTCGGGTTCGGGTTCGTCGGGTTCGGGGTCGTCGGGTTCGGGTTCGTCGGGTTCGGGGTCGTC
>JAJZLP010000141.1:1305-3492 GCA_021803325.1 Actinomycetes bacterium | reverse complement strand
AGCTGGTGCCGCGTCCGGGCTGGAGCCTGGTGCCGCTGCTGGCCAGCCAACTCCGCCGGGGAGCTCCGGGTCCGCCGGCCGCGCCCAAGGGCGTCGTGTCCCCGCCGTCGGGTTCTTTCGCTCTGTCTGCCGCTACTCGCACACAGCCAGCGACGACCCCATCCTCATGCCGGACATGTCGGGCATGGCCATGGAACACGACTTCTTCGGTAACACCACCACCGACGCGTCGTCGACGGCAACGCTGCTGCGAGCAGCGGGCACCACCACCTGTGTCAACGCCAACGACACCGCCGCATACTGGGTCCCGGCCCTCTACCAGAACGGCCAGAAGATCACACCCACCCGCATGCTCGCGTATTACCGCGTGGGGAGCGGCATCCCCGGCAAGGTCCAGGCCATGCCCTTCGGCTTGCAGATGATCGCCGGCAACGAGTCGGCGACCGCCCCGCAGGCGCGCACCGTCGTGACGTGGGGTTGTGGTACGGCACCGGGTACTGGTTCGCCAGTGATCCCCCCACAGGCGACGCCGCCGCAGCAGTGCCCGGCTGGGTCGAGCGTGCACCTCGCGCTGCACTTCCCCGACTGCTGGGACGGCGTCCACCTCGGCGGAGCGTCACAGACCAACGTGGCGTATGGAAATGCCCGGACCGGCTGCCCACCGGGCTACCCCGTGGAGATCCCCGCGCTCAGCTTGGACCTCGACTATGGGATCGCCTCGGGTGCCGGTCTCACGCTGTCGACTGCCCCCGGTGCCGTCGGTTCGATCGACACGGCCCACGCTGATGTGATCGAAGCCTGGAACGAGAGCTTTTTGGTCAGCCTCGTCCACGAGTGCCTGAACGCCAACCTGCGGTGCGGGACCATCACGTCCAACGGCACCCCACGATTCGACGTGCCGCCGGCGATCGGCAGCGGAAACGGTCGCGGATTCATTCGTCATGGGAACGTCGCCGCTGGTGCTGGTGCTGGTGCTGGTGCTGGTGCTGGTGCTGGTGCTGGTGCTGGTGGGACGTCCGGAGGGCCGGGAACCGGCCTGCCCATGGTCACCGCGGCACCGCGTTGAACTTGTGCCTCGGAAGCCCTGCGCTGTGCGCCTGGCAGGGGGCGTCACGGGGCCGGGACGGAATCCCGAGCTGGCTATCCCTCTCGCGGCTGAAGCGGTGGGCGTGCTGCCCCACGCCCCACTTCGGTGAGCACACCAGATCCGCAGGCCTGGGATTGGTCAGGTCGGGTTCAGCCGCGTCGAGCTCAGCCACATGGGCTTGGCTGAGCCTGCTCGGCCGCCGTAGAGCGCCCGGCTCCTCGGCGTAGCGCCCACATCTCGCGCCCTCCGAGCCGGCCGGGCGGAGTTGTGAACAGCGGTCCGGTCATGGGCACGGCCGGCACCGGCCCCGATCGGTCGCCGACCTGCTGTGCCGGCTCAACTGTGCCGGCTCAACTGTGCCGGCTCAACTGTGCCGGCTCAACTACGGTCGACATCCGATGGCCGACGAGCCTGCAGGTGGGAACGAGAGCAGTGACGCCAAGGCGGCCTGGGGGGTCGCCTCGGTGCAGGAGCATCGTCTGTCGGCCACGGCGGCCGCCGTCGCGGCCGCCGCGCTGCAGGTGGTCCTGCCCGACAAGGTCATCGTCGGGCTGGGGCCGCGCTGGCTGCTCCCTGCCCTCGAGGTGGCACTGGCCGGCGTGCTGCTGCTTGCCGTTCCCGGACGGATCACGCGGGAGTCGGCCAAGCTGCGGGTCGCCTCGCTGGGGCTCATCGCCCTCATCAACGTGGCAAACGTCGTGTCGCTGGTGGAGCTGATCGACGCGCTGATCCAGGGCACCTCGAGCGGTGGGCGTGCCCTGGTGTACGCCTCCGTCCCGATCTGGCTGACGAACGTCATCGTCTTCGGCCTGTGGTATTGGGAGCTGGATCGAGGCGGCCCGGCCGCCCGGCTCCGGTTCGACCACCGGCAGCCGGACTTCCTCTTCCCCCAGATGGCTGCACGCGGTGCCGCGCCCGGGTGGACGCCGACGTTCCTCGACTATCTGTACACGTCGTTCACCAACGCCACGGCGTTCAGCCCGACCGACACCATGCCGCTGTCCGCTACGGCAAAGCTGCTGATGATGCTGCAGTCCCTCGCGTCACTGCTGACCGTGGCCCTGGTGGTGTCGCGGGCGGTGAACATCTTGAAGTGAGCG
>JAJZLP010000141.1:0-1205 GCA_021803325.1 Actinomycetes bacterium | reverse complement strand
GCGCGTTGAGCTGGCAGCCGCAGCAGCGGCAGCAGCAGGACCGCTGGGACGACGCGGGGCAACGCCACACGACATCGCAAACCATGAGCTGACACGGGAAGGGACGGCTCCCGGCATGGTCGACGCCGGGGGCAGCCAGCCGCAGCTCGGAGCGAGCCGGACCGGGTCTTCCCAGTGCGGCTGTCCTTGGGCTGGTCACCCGCCGCCCGATGCGGTGTGGGCGCTGCCGGTCTCGGCCGCTGTCGAACCGGGCTGGTGGCGACCACCCGGGCGGCAGCGTGCACCCGTATAGCGCGAGCGTGGCCGAAATTGGGTCGAACGCGGTTCGAATTGTGGGACACCGGGCGATTCGACGCTCGTCTTCGTGGATTCAGCGGTCGAGGTTATGGAAGTCCGTGATCGGCGAGGGCGCCCAGCGCGTCCTACGGGCCCGGCTGTTCCCTTGGCGCGTGCGCTCGGGAGTGGGTCGGCGCCAACCGTCCAGCGACCGCTTGCCACCGAAGGGCACCGACCTGTCATGTCCTGTCGTCACGCTCGTACGTCGATCTGTACACGTCCCGGCCGGCCTGCAGGCCTGTCGCCGCGCCGCACCGCGGTCATGCCGCTCCTGCTCGTTCCGCTGGCCGCGATCGCAGCGCTGTCGTTGGCGGCTCCGGGGGTCGCGTTCGCTGGACCGTCGTCGGGTCCGGCAGCCGACGGTCCGACGTTTGCAGCGTCGTCGGGGTCGGGTACGTTGCCGGCTTCTACTGCGGTAGAGGGGTCGAAACCGGCAACCGTCGGACCCGCAGGATCGGTGGCCACGCCTGGATCGCCGAGCTCTGGTGCGATGCCGGGGCTCGCTGCTGGTTCTGCGGGGCGGGCGCATGTATCGGGTGTTCCAACGGCCATGATCCCGGCCTATCTCGAAGTGGGGTCCGACGGCGGGGTGTTCGCATTCGGCGGTGCTCCCTATTTCGGGTCGATGGGCGGCCGGCCGTTGAACCGTCCGATCGTGGGGATCGCGGCGACTCCCGATGGACGGGGGTATTGGGAGGTGGCGTCGGATGGCGGGATCTTCTCGTTTGGTGACGCGGGGTTCTTCGGGTCGATGGGTGGGCGGCCGTTGAGCCGTCCGATCGTGGGGATCGCGGCGACTCCCGATGGACGGGGGTATTGGGAGGTGGCGTCGGATGGCGGGATCTTTTCGTTTGGTGACGCGGGGTTCT
>JAJZLP010000230.1 GCA_021803325.1 Actinomycetes bacterium | reverse complement strand
ATGGGCCATCACCACCAGCGGCACCCGATCGGTGCCGGACGGTCGGTAGAGCAATCCCGCGCAGCGGTCGTCTCCCGACGGGATCCACACCTCGGTCCGTTCGATATCGTCGGTCACGACCCCACACCGTAGGCGATCATTCGCGATGCAAGCGGATGACGTGGACCGGGACCGTTTCGAACGGGACCGTTTCGAACGGGACCGTTTCGGCCGGGACCGAAGCGAGGGAGACATCGTGGGCGGGGACCCCAGGCCGGTGAGGGATCCCGTTGTGGGCGCGCCCGACGGGATGTGGCCGTACACTGGTACGGTCACATCCGTTGGGAGGCATCATGACCAGAGCAGCAAGCGAACGCATTGAGGTACGCCTACGACCTGAGCAGCGCCGAGAAATCGAACGGGCCTCCGCCCTGCTCCAGATGACGACGAGCGACTTCATCCGAGAGGCCGTCGCGGCGCGGGCCGAGCAGGTGCTCACCGAGGAAGCGGCGACCGTGGTCCCTCCGGACTTCTTCGACGGGCTGCTGGCGGCCCTAGACGAACCTCCCAGAGCCAATCCCACACTCACCGCTGCCGCCCAGCGGTTGCCGGAGATCACCAGGCGCTAGCGGGTGACCCTGGTCAGCGAGGCCCTCGGAGATCACCACGACCTGTCCGCCTTCGTCAGCGGGCAGCCTTCTCTCGATTCCTGGCTGGCGCAGCACGCCCGCGGAGCCGACGCCAGGCGGGTGGCCCGCACCTTCGTCTGGCACTACGGCGACGGGGTGGTCGTCGCCTCTTACTCGCTGGCCGCGCATGTCCTGATGAAGGACCAGCTGCCACGGGCGCTCGGTCGAGGCGGCCCGGAGCACATCCCAGCTGTTCTCCTGGCCCGCCTGGCTCTCGCCAGCCGTCTCCAAGGCGAAGGTCTGGGGTCCGTAGTCCTCGCTGAGGCGCTCGGTCGGCTGGTGGAGGCCACGAAGGCGGTCGCTGCCCGTTTCGTCGTCGTGGACGCGATCGACGCCGAGGCCGCACGCTTCTACGAGCACCATGGTTTCAGGCCCATTCCCGGTACCGTACGACTCGTGCAGAAGCTCTCGGACGTGGCCGCCGCAGTGGGCGGCGGTGTATGAGGGGACCAACGGCGGCCTTGGGGCGCCCGGTCGTCGATCCCCTTGCGGTCGGTCGAAAGCCTTGCTCCAGCCAGCGTCAGCCGATGTCCTGACGCCTTCGCGGTGGCCGGGGAGCATCGCAGAACTGGGTGATCGGCGCCTCGCTGCCGGCCACCAGGAGCCGGCGGCCACGAGGAGCCGGCGGCGGCGAGTGCCGACTCGGCGATCCGGGCGCCCTGGAGCTTGCCAACGGCCGCAGTCCGTGGCGGCAGAGTCGGGTCGCCGACGGCGGCGACACGGAACGGCGTTCCGCTCCGCCCGACTCGTCAGGACAGGGCAAGAGTGCGGGGAACGTCCGAAGTTGATGCGTACGGTGGCTGAATGGGGGATGCGGGTGGACCATCTTCGAGTTGTTCAACGGTCGGCAGGGTCTGTCGGAGTTGTGGCGAGCCTGCTTGCGTTTGGTCTGGCTGGTCTCGTCGCTGTTCCGGCTGCGGTTGCGGCTGCTTCGCAGCCGTCGTGTACGTACACGGCTCAGCCTGGATCCACCGACCGGTGAGGTGATCGGGTAGCCGCGTCTCCACTGAAAGTGCCTCTTCCACGCCGATGTGCTGCGGGCGGGGTCGACGGCCAAGGTCCTCGGGCACAGGGCGATGGCCCCCTCGACGCTCGGGACGTTCCTCCGCAGCTTCACCTTCGGCCACGTCCGCCAACTCGACCGGGTCCTCGCCGAACTGCTTCGCCGGGCTCCCCGGTGATCAGGAAGTCACGCCGCCGACAGGCGCGGGCCCGGAGGCCGAGACGCTGGTGATGGACGTGGACTCGACGATCTGCGATGTGGCGGGCGAGGGCTGGCGCCGGGCCTGCCGGTAGCATGCCGCCGTGCCGGAGCCCCGAACCTTCCGCCAGATCCGCTACATCGTCCCACCCGGCGCGACCGAGCTCCTCCTGGTGCGCCACGGCGAGTCCGAGCCCGCCGTCGACGGGATCGCCTTCGAGCTCGCAGCGGGCCACGGCGACCCGCCGCTGTCAGCGGAGGGACGCGAGCAGGCTGCGCTCGTGTGCCAGCGGCTCGCCACCTCCGGCATCGACGCCGTCTACACCAGCACCTTGCGTCGGACCCACCAGACCGCGGCGCCGCTGCTGGATGCCCTGGGGCTGTCGTCGATCACCGACCCCGACCTGCGCGAGGTGTTCCTCGGCGAGTGGGAAGGCGGCCTCTACCGGAAGAAGGTGGCGGAGCGCGATCCGGTCGCGCTGCAGATGCTCGCCGAGGAGCGCTTCGACGTCATTCCCGGGGCAGAGCCGGCAGCCATGTTCTCCCAGCGGGTGCGCTCGGTCATCGAGCGGATCGCTGCCGCCCACCCGGACCAGCGTGTGGCCGTCTTCGCCCACGGGGGCGTCATCGGCCAGGCGCTCGCCCTGGCCACGGGGTCCCGACCCTTCGCCTTCGTCGGCGCCGACAACGCGTCCATCTCCCACCTGGTGGTGTCGAAAGAGCACTGGGCGCTGCGCCGGTTCAACGACACGGCCCATCTCGAGCGGGCTCGTGCCGACGGGGAGCCACCCGCAGGTCAGCAGGCCGGCACCGTGTAGCCGGGGGCCGGCCGACGACCCCAGCCACCGTCGACGCCACAACCGATGTCGCAATCGGAGCGGCGGGCGCCTGCCAGCCCCGTGGCTACACTCTGGCGCGTGCCAGCGTCCCCCGGTCACCAATCACCGTCGCCGATGCTCGAATACCTCGACGACGCCCTGCAGGCCGTGCTCCCCGACGAGGAGTACGCCAAATTGACACAGTTCGACGAGGCCATCGCCCGGACCACCAGCCGAGGCGACTTCCACCGGTGCCTGCACTGCGCCCACTGGGCTGTCTCGTTGGCAGACCACCCGCAGAACGCCCACACGGGTCATCTCGTCGAGAGCTTGCGCACGGTCGTGGACGAGATCCGCGACACGTCCTACGCCGTGGATTTCGGGCTGTTCACCCCGGGGCGGACCGTGACCGACGTCGAGCTGGCATGGGTGGACCGGGCGATGCAGACCGCCGAGGCTGTCGCTGCAAGCTTCGGATGGGACGCTGTGCCGTGGCAGAACCTGGTCGAGGAGCTCGTGGCCATGGAGCCAGCCAGCTCCTGAGCACTCCCGTACGACGACCTCGAACGGGACAGACGACGAGGAGGCGGCCATGCACGGCACCACCGTGGTGATCACCGGAGCGAGCTCCGGCATCGGCTTGCACACGGCCATCGGGGTGGCCGCCCTGGGCGCCACCACCGTGCTCGCCTGCCGGGACCGAGGGAAGGCAGAGGCTGCCGCGGCCGATGTGCGAGCCGCTGCCACCGGCGGCGAGGTGCATGTGGTCGATCTCGATCTGGCTGACCTTCCCTCCGTATGGGCC
>JAJZLP010000140.1 GCA_021803325.1 Actinomycetes bacterium | reverse complement strand
CGAGGACCTTCGAGCCGACCGGCAGTTCGAGTTCACCCAGCTCGACATCGAGATGTCCTTTGTGGAGCCGGCCGACGTGTACGCGGCGGTGTCGCGGGCCGTCACCGCTGCGCTGGCCGCCGCGGCCAGGGTGGACGGCGATGGCGCACCGCGCGCCGGTGACGCAGCCAGCGTCGGCGCCGACCGGTCCGGTGCGGCGAACCGGCGGTCGGAGGTGCCGGCCGTCGTGCCTGACGACGAGGCGAACCGGTTGCTGGGCACGAACGCGGGGTCTGCGGACGATCTGGTGGTGACGCTGACCTGGCGCGAGGCCATGGACCGCTACGGGACGGACAAGCCGGACCTGCGCATCCCTCAGGCGCTCGTCGACCTGTCAGCGGTGTTCGCCGGCAGCGAGGTTCGCGCCTTCCAGGCGCCGGTGGTGAAGGGCCTGCGCCACCCCGGCGGCGCGTCGCTCGGCCGCAACCGGCTGGACGGGCTGGTGGACCAGGCCAAGCAGCTCGGGGCCAAGGGCCTGGCCTGGTTTAAGGTCGCCGGCAGCGTCGGCGACGTCCAGCTCGAGTCGCCGCTGGCCAAGTTCCTGTCCGACGCCGAGCGCGATGCCATGGTGGCCGCTGCCGGCGCCGAGCCCGGCGACCTCGTCCTCGCCGTCGCCGACGAGTGGCGCACGGCCTGCGAGGTGCTGGGGGCGCTGCGCCTGGACCTCGGCCGGATGCCGGTGTCCGAGGGCGGGCGGCGGCTGTGCTGGGTGACCGAGTTCCCGCTGTTCGACGGGATCGACGACGACGGCCGGCTGGCCGCCGCCCACCACCCGTTCACCATGCCGCACCCCGACGACCTCGACCTGCTCGGCAGCGACCCGCTGGCGGTCCGGTCGCTGGCCTACGACCTGGTCCTCAACGGCTGGGAGCTGGGTTCGGGTTCGATCCGCGTGCACCGCGAGGACGTGCAGCGCCGGATCTTCGACGCCTTGGGCATCGCCGTGGAGGAGGCGGAGGCCCGGTTCGGCTTCCTCCTGGGCGCCTTCCGGTACGGCGCCCCGCCGCACGGGGGGTTCGCCGTGGGTGTCGACCGGCTGGTGGCGCTGGCGGCCGGCGAGGAGAACATCCGCGAGGTCATCGCCTTCCCGAAGACCCAGTCCGGCACCGACCCGATGACCGGGGCGCCGAAGCCGCTCGGACCCCGCCAGCTGCGGGAGCTGGGCCTGCCGCCGCGCCCGGCGGGCTAGGGGCGCCGTCCATGGCACCGGGGTCGGCGCGGTGAGCCTGTTCGACGCGGCGCTCCAGGCCCGCTTGCAGGCACGCGGTCCACTGGCCAGCCGCCTGCGCCCCGCCACCCTCGACGATGTCGTCGGCCAGGAGCACCTGCTCGGCCCACGTGGCGCGCTGCGGGCCCTGGTGGTGTCGGGCCGGCTGACCTCGGTCATCCTGTGGGGCCCGGCGGGGACGGGAAAGACCACGATCTCGCGGCTGCTCGCCGACGCGGTGGGAGCGGTGTTCGAGTCGCTGAGCGCCGTGAGCGCCGGGGTGAAAGACGTGCGCGACGTGGCCGAACGGGCCCGCCTGCGGCTGGCCGAGCGCGGTGAGACGACGGTCCTGCTGCTCGACGAGGTCCATCGGTTCAACAAGGCACAGCAGGACGCCCTGCTCCCGAGCGTGGAGGACGGGGTGCTGACCCTCGTCGGCGCCACCACGGAAAACCCCTTCTTCGAGGTGAACGGGCCTCTGCTGAGCCGCTCCACCCTGTTCCGGCTCGAGCCGCTCGACGACCGGGCGCTGCGAGTGCTGCTGGAGCGCGGCCTGGCCGCCGAAGATGCCACCGTCGACGAGGACGCCGCCGCCGCGCTCGTCGACAGCGTCGACGGTGACGGGCGGGCGCTGCTCACCACCTTGGAGGTGGCTGTGGCCGTCGCCGGCGAGCGTCACCACGTCCGGCTCGACGACGTGGAGCGGGCCCGCACCACCCGGGCGCTCACCTGGGGTCGCGACGACCACTACGACGTGGTCAGCGCCTTCATCAAGAGCATCCGGGGGAGCGATCCGGATGCCGGGCTCCACTGGCTGGCGCGCATGCTGGTGGCAGGGGAGGACCCCCGGTTCGTGGCCCGGCGCCTGGTGATCCTGGCCAGCGAGGACATCGGGATGGCCGATCCCACCAGCTTGCTGGTGGCCACGGCAGCGGCGCAGGCCGTCGAATTCGTGGGCCTGCCCGAGGCGCAGCTCAACCTGGCGCACGCAGTGGTCCACCTCGCCGCCGCGCCGAAGTCGAACCGGGTCGCCACCGCCATCGGGCGGGCGCTCGACGACGTCCGGTCCCGTCCCGCCGGCCCGGTCCCGCCGCACCTGCGCGACGCCCACTACAGCGGCGCCGAGCGCATCGGCCACGGGGTCGGGTACCGCTACCCGCACGACGACCCCCGTGGGTGGGTCGAGCAGCAGTACCTTCCCGAGCACCTCGCCGGTGTGCGGTACTACGAACCGTCCAGCCACGGCCGCGAGGCAGACGTCGAACGGCGCCTGCGGCGGCCGCACCCGGAAGGCCCAGCGACCACGCCGACGTAGGTTCCGTGCCTGTGGCGGCACCAGACCGCACGGTGCGGTGAGTACGCTGCGACAATGACCCGGGAGCGATCGTTGCGCGGCGGCGTGCTCCGTTTCGGCCGCGTGCCCGGCGGCCGAGGCGGGTCTCGATCCGTCGGCACCGGGTCTCGAGCCGGCGGCAGGAACGGCAGTCGTGACGGGAGGACCCACCACCGGGTCCTGCGATCCGGTGCCCCGATCGTGGTGGCTGTGATCGCCATGGTCATCAGCGCCGCCGCGTTGCCAGCTGGCGCTGGCGCTGGCGTGGGCGTGGGCGTGGGCGTGGGGCTGGCAGGTACAGGCCCGGCAGCGGGAGCGGTCACCCATGAGGCCGCTTCGGGGCCCTTCGGGCGGCTGGTCCGCCACGGGGGGAGCTATCCGGCGCCGCCTGCAGGGACGCCCACGACCGGGACCGTGCCACCGTCTTCGGTGCTGTCGATCGCCGTGGTCCTGTCGCTGCGTGATCCGGCAGCGGTTGCGGCGGCGGCTCGAGCCGTGGTGACACCGGGCAGCCCCACCTACCACCACTATCTGGCACCCGGGCAGTTCGCGGCGCGCTACGGGCCGAGCCCGAGCACCATCGCCGGTGTCGCGGCATGGCTTCGCAGCCGGGGCCTGCACCCCCAGCAGACCATCGACGCGATGGTGGTGCCGGTGCGGGCTCCGGCCGCCAGGATCGAGCACGCGTTCGGGCTGACGTTGCGTACCGCCCGGCTCGCCACCGGCAGGCAGGTGCGGGTGCCCGACGCGCTCCCGCTCGTGCCGTCCCGGCTTGCCTCGGCCGTGGCCGGGATCGCCGGGCTCGACACCGTCTCGACCCCGGTCTCGCACCTGGTACGCCCGTCGGCGGCGACCCGGTTCGCCGGGGTCCAGATCGGAGCGCCCGGACAGGCATCCGGCTCCCAGCCGTCGGC
>JAJZLP010000164.1 GCA_021803325.1 Actinomycetes bacterium | reverse complement strand
CTTCATGCTCTACTACGACATCTGATCCAGAGAGCCCGACAGGGCTCTGACCAGGTCCTTCGCGAAGGCCGGCCCCTCCGGGGCCGGCCTTTCGCACGCTGTTCGCACAACGGGGACCGGCTGTGCGGCCGAGGCCGGCGCGCCGGTGACTGCGCCGGGGTGCGGCCTTCGGACGGCGCTCGCCATGCGCAGCCACCGAGCCCGGGCCGAAACCGCCCGGCGGGCGGTGATCGCGGGATCGAGCTTGCCCGCCTCCGACGGAGGGCCACGATGATCTTCACCTATCGCACGTCCGTCCTCCACCTGTCCGAGACGCCGATGCGTCCGCTCCCCGAGTGATGGAAGGTCGAGCATCGCCGCACCGCCTGCCACCACTCGGTGAAGCCCGATCAGCTCATCGCCCACGCCAGCGAACACGAAACGGAGGTGATCGCCGGCAGCTGACCTACACTCGACGCAAGCCCGCCATTTCGCTCAACACCTGGGGAATGTCGGCGATCGAGCCTGGGGAACGTTCAGTGATCCCTACCATAAAGAGGGGACTCTCCTGGCGCCGTCAGAGCGGTGAAGCCGCAGAACGGGTCAGTGTTGGTGGCCGCCGCCGTGGTGTCGATACAGACCACTCCGCCGGTCTGATCCGAGGTGCGGGTAGCGAAGACGTAGAGGTCGCCGGTCGCCCGGTCCATCCACAGCCCCGGCTGCCCAGAGGTGGCGAACCCGTTGCCATTCGCATCGGTGATCGTCTCTGGAGACGAACATGGGGCCGCAGTGCTCTGGAGGTGGCAGGCGACCTGGGGGTCGCCTGGTGGTGGAACACGTTGTAGACGTCACCCGTGCTGAGCGCGACGGCCCAACCGTCACCGCCGCCACTCCCGGCATAGTTCGACGCCGGTGGAACAGGAATCGTCTCGGTAGCCGAGTAGGTCGTGGTCGCTGCAGCCGCGACAGCGCGTGGCACACCGATGGAAGCGACCACTGTTGTCACAAGCGAGCAGACCAGCGCGGTGGCAAGGCCCGCCCGCAGGACCCGTCGCTCATCACGCCAGATCCCTCCGCCAAAGGAAAGCCGTGCCATCTCCGCCGTCCTTTCCGCCGCCGTGGTCGACCCCCCTCGACCACGGCGGAACGGCACCAAACGAGCAACATGCGCGTCGGGATCACCTGAGCCGGGTCGCAACGTATGCGCCACAGGCGCTCGGACGTCGCGGCCGCGCAGGCCACGGCAGACACCCACTCAGGCTGAGGACCAGCGCACCGTTACTTGCGTCCAACGGAGTCTGCTTGTGCTACTGGGGCCGGGCGTCATCAGGTGGACCCAACATTCCGAAGATCTCGATGACCCGGGCGTGAATCGCCGCAGCGAAGGCGTTGAACGACATCGTCTGGTCGATGTACTCGACCGATGCCGTCGCGTGGTCGGAACACGCGAGGCACACGGCGCTCAGGTCCCCTTCACGGCGCAGGCGTTCGAACGCGATTCGGTAGCGATCGAGATAACTCGCTTGGTGGAACACAGGGTCGGGGGCGAAGCCGGCGTTGGTGGGTGTGCGCCGTGGTGCCCGGCTGTCGGCGTGGTCCTCCAGAAGCATCAAGTATCCGAACCATGGGCGTATGGGGCCGAGCAGGTTCTCGCGGGCCGCCCGCCAGATGTCAAGGCTCTGGCCGACCATCTCCTCGATCCGATTGTTCTGGTTGTTGCCGAACGACCCGACCTGCGACTTCAGCTCAATGATCGCCACGACACTGCCCCGATACGGGACGACGAGATCCCAGTTTTTGGACCCTCGGTAGTAGCCGGGAAGGATGTAGCGGCCTGCCGCCGCCGAGGCCAGCCCAGCATCGGCGAACACTTCGCGCACGAGGGCCGTCACGAGGTTGAGATGGCGGCCACCCGTAACGGCGCCGCGAGTCCCGGCGTCGACTACACCTCGGGACTGCTGGTCGGTTGCCTGCTGATCGCGCATCATCCAATAGCCGCTGACGGCCCGGCGGAAGCGCTCCTCGTAGTCGGGTGTGTGGTCGCCCTTCACCGGATCACCGAGATTGCCTCCGAATCGAGGCCGTAGAGGGCCTGCGCCACGCCGGTGGCCTTGTCGACATCGCGGGCCTCGAAGGCTTGGGCGAGGGCGGCCTGGTCTGATTTCCTGATGGCCTCGAGCTTCGGCACGCAGATCCGGCGCATGTACTGCGCCTGAAAGCGAAGAGTTCCGCCGCGCATCTTCACGGCGTAGGTCCGCACGAACAGGTCGGCAATCCGCGAGAGCAACAGACCTCCGAGGATGTCGAGCGGCCACACGTCCGAGACGACGTAGTACAGGTTGTGGTGCGGGTAGGAGCCGCCCGGCTCGTAGACGGGTTCCATCGCCATCTTCATGTCCGGGAAGAGCAGCTTCGGCCGTGATCTGAGGGCGTGGTCGACTCGATCGATCGTCCGGTACCAGTCCCGCTGGCGTCGTTCTGCGATGTGGCGTCGCCGCAGCTGGCCCTCCCGGGCGCTGAAGTAGGTTCGTAGCCGGGGGTACTGGTCGAGATCGACGAGTCCCGTTCCCGGTCCGTCGTCCCAAGGGTCGACCAGGAAGTGCCCAGACCAATCGAAGTGCCCGGTCTTCGTGTCGCGTACCATCGCCAGCGGCAGTAAGCGCTCGGCTTCGACGAGGTCTGCGTCGCTCGTGACGAACACGCCGTCGGCTCCGGTGGCCACTCCGATGCCGACTCTGGTGCCGGTGTCGGGGTCCTCTAACCGGGGGAACCGGCGCTCTAGGTCGGCGATCAGCGCCAGGCGGTCTGGGCTGCCCGCCGGCCACGCTTCCGGGCCGTTGTGCCAGTAGGGAAGCTCCGCTACTTGGAAGGCTCGGGTGTGCTTCGCTCGGCGCCGAAGGCCCCGCGTCCAGCGGAGCAGTTGGCCTGCGTCGCCGGGACCGAACTCGGACGTCGTGTCGGCCAAGACGGCTCGTCCCTGATCCTTTCGACGGATGACACTGATCGCCGGGTACGCGCTCACTGCCTCGTCGAAAGCGTCCACGTCGTGCATGACGACGGTCACTTCGACCGAAAAGTGGTCGCCAATGAGGGACCGAAGCGACCGACCATAGGCGTTGTGCATCCACCGATCGGCGCAGATGAAGGCCAGGGTGCCGTCACGCTTCAGTGCTCGCAGACCCATCTCGTAGAACCCGACGAACAGGTCCGCCCGCCCACTCATCGTCGGACACGCACGCCGGTAGGCGGCGCTCCGGGCGTCAGACACCTCTTCGAGCCGCACGTACGGGGGATTCCCAAGGACGAAGTCGGCTGTGCTCCGGACATCTTGTCCAAGGAGGAAGTCGTCGGCGTGCACCCACCCGTCACTCAGACAGCGCACCACGTCCTCGTCCCACCCGTCGTCGACCAGCGTCGCGACGACAGCGCTCCGGGCGACAGCGACGTTCTCAGCCATCAGATCGACCGCGTACATCGCCTCGGCGGCATCAGCGATGGGCCGTCCATGGACCCGGCACGACTCGGCCAGCCGAGCGGCCATCGGGACGAGGAAGGCCCCAGCCCCGCAGGCCGGCTCGATCGCTCGCATCGCCGCCAGATCCCGGTCGGGCGTGTAGCCGGCAAGGTCGAGGATCAGGTCCACCACCCAGCGACGGGTGAACACCTCGCCGTGACTGACGGACCCTCCGTCGGGAAGGTGCAGCGCCGGGGGACGCCACCTGTTCGGAATCCGGGCCGGCTGGTCAACGAGGGTAGACACGACGCCGATCGTAGAGCCAGGGTGTAGCCCCGGTGGGCAATCTGGAGCGCCACTGGCCCAGGCTTCACGGGTCCATTGTGGGTTGAGCGTCGGGGCCATTGGCCGGTTCTGTTGTTCTTGGATGGTGATGGTGTCGGTGTGATGGCAGCAGCAAGGACCAGCGGACGAGGTTGGCGGCTATGGCGA
The DNA here is from genome assembly GCA_021803325.1 of Actinomycetes bacterium. Lineage (GTDB taxonomy): Bacteria > Actinomycetota > Acidimicrobiia > Acidimicrobiales > UBA8190 > JAJZYI01. The sequence continues at coordinate 17,548 of JAJZLP010000164.1, read as the reverse complement.
CGGTCAGAAGCCACGTCTGGTTTTCGCAGAAGCTGGCGAAGGGGAACGGGGTCAGGCCTGGGTCCTTCAGCCGGCAGATGTGCTGTTCGACATGGGCGTGGGCTCGCATGGTGACGTCGAGGTCTCTCGGTTGGCCATCGTGGTCGGTGGTGAACCCCAGTAGCGGTAGTCGAGATGCGGGAAGAGGCTGCGTTGGGCTCCGGGGTGAAGTGGTTCCTGGCGGACGATCAGCCGGGTGCGGTGGGGGAGCTTGACGGACGGTCCACGCCAGCCGCCGGACCGCCGAGAGCGAACTGGTCAGTCATTCCACACGGAGCGATCAGTACGCCCGAGGGTCCTTGCGGCTGTTCCCGGTCCACAGGATGAGGCCGGCGTCTTCGAGGGCGCGGCGCTGTCGCAGGACGACGGGTCGGGATCGGCCGCTTGCCTCGACGAGCTCGCCGGTGCTGGCCCTGCCTGCCTCGCGCACGACGCGCAGGAGGTCACGGGCGCCGCCCGGCAGCCGGGCTTCGAGCGCTCGGTCGATCGGAGCGGAGGACAGGACGACGCGCACGCTGCCCGACGTCTGGTGGTAGGCGGGGTCAGCCCGGCCGGCGAGGCGCATCTCCTCGTACATCCGCCGGATGCCCTCCCCGAGCTCCTGCCCGAAGGCGAGGTCGGCGCAGACCCGGGCGATCCGCGGGTTGCGGGCGAACCGGGTCACCTGCAGCGGCTCCCGGGCGTCGGCGATTCCGGGGAACCGGCCGGGGCTCTCGATCTCGACCCGGTCGTCGAAGATCTCGACGCGGATGTTGTCGCCGCTGATGCTGTACGAGCGGTGGACGGTGGCGTTTACGAGACCTTCGAGCCACGCGTCGTGGGGGACGAGACCGATCCGCTCGAACCGTCCGCTGGCTCCGAGCGCCCGTCGGGTCGGCATCCGGTCGAGCACCGCCTGGATTCGTCCCGAGGGTGCCGTCAGCGAACGGACACCCGTCATCCTCGTAAGCCACACCGGCGGTGCCGCCTGGCACCTTCAGAGCGTCCCCGCACCCAGAGCGTCATGCCAAGCCGTGCGGCCTGCTCGACGTCGCGGACTTCTACCGCTCCCTGCTGGCGTTCGTCGACCATGCGGTAGCGGAGCGCTTCGTTCGCCCAGAGCACCGCGCTCTGGTTCTCGTCGATACGGAGCCCGGCCAGCTACTCGATGCGATGGAAGCATGGTCGCCTATCCCGCCGGGCGACAAGTGGATTGACCGGGATGCCCTGGATGAGGTCTTGCGTCCGGCCTCGTAATAGGTCAAAATGTTGGCCTATGGCAGACACGTTGCCGTTCTCCGAGGCCAAGGCCCACCTCTCCGAGCTCGCTGAGCGCGTCGAGCGTGAGCATGACCGGATCCTGGTGACCCGCAACGGACGCCCGTCGTTCGTGCTCGTGAGCCCCGATGATCTCGAGTCGCTCGAGGAGACCCTCGATATTCTTCGCGACCGCGACCTCGTCGAGTCCCTGGTGCGGTCGCGGTCCGAGGCCGCGCGCGGCGAGCTGCTTCCGTTGCCGTCCGCCTGAGCCCGAGCCCTGATGGCCTACGAGGTCCGGATCACCCCCGAGGGAGTCCGCAATCTCGACAAGCTTCCGACCAAAGTCCGCGATGCTGCCCTCGTCGCTTTGCGGGGCCCCATCAGTGAGAACCCTCGCAGACTCGGCAAGCCGCTCGTCGCAGAGCTCGACGGGCTGTTCTCTGCTCGGCGGGGCGACTATCGGATCATCTACAGCATCGACGATGTAGCCAATGTCGTGATCGTGCACCGGATCCAGCATCGGCGCTCCGCCTATCGGCTCACTTGAGATCTCCCAGATAGGGCGTTCTACACCCGCTCAAGGCTTGGCCTACCGACATACCGCGAAGCGCGGCTTCGGCGATAGTTCTGCTTCGGAGTTGCTGGCTCTGGGCGCCAGCAGGCTGGTGCTGACGCCCAGAACGTCGAGTCAGCGGGCGGCTCCGGCGATGTGGGTGGACACGATGTAGGTGGCGTGGCGGTCGAGCGAGACACGTGCCCGTCGGCCCGGCGGCCCCCTCGCCTACAGCCAGGTCGACCGCTCGTGGGGTGCGCGGTGCACGTGGGAGCATCGCCGTCTTGCCGCCCTTGCGCAGGACCGCGAGGGTCCTGTGACCTCGCTGCACCCTGAGCGTCTCGATGTCCGCCCCGATCGCCTCCGACACCCGTAGCCCGTTCAGGGCCAGCAGAGAGATCCAGGCGTGCGCGGTTGCCGGGCCGAGCCCGGCGGCAACGAGGAGCGTACCGACCTCGTTGCGGTCCAAGCCGATGGCATGGGACTCGTAGTCGGTCCGGGGCCGGCGGACATGCACCGCCGGGGAGTGAGCGTTCAGGTCCTCCTGCTCGGCGTAGCGGTGGAAAGCGGTGACGGTGCACAACCTGCGGGCGATCGTTGCCGTCGCCCGACCCTTGACCTCGAGCTCGCGTCCGAAGGTCTCTATGTCGCTGCGGCGAACCTCGAACAGCTGGAGGTGGCGCCGGTCGCAGAACGCGACAAACTGGCGGAGATCCAATCCGTACGCATCGCGAGTGAGGCCCCGATAGCCGCCGAGGAAACCGGCGAGCACCACATGTTCAGGATCGACCAGTCCGGGGTCCTAGACGACGACAGCAGTCGAGGTGATGGTGGTCATGGCATACCTCCCGAGTCGATGGGACGCGGGGGGCGAGGCGACCGGGCCCCACATGGATGAGATCCACAACCGTCGGGACGGTCGCCCAGCCACATTTCGCTCGGCCGCCGCCGTTGTTACATGGTGGCCCCGAGCCAGACGAAGGTCGAGCTCCCGTCCGACCTTCGTGGAGTCACCCGCCTCACCTATATCGAACGTCCTGACGGTTGCCAGGACGATTCCGTCGACGGGCCGGCACAGAGGATCGGACGGATCGCCGAGGAGCTGGGCCGGCGGCCCTAGCCACATGGTCGTTGGAACCGGCCGTCTCCCGAGCCTGGGGACTGCTTGTCGCCGACCCTGGCTGAAGACCCGGGCCGGCGTGCCCTAAGGATCCGGTGCGTGTGGACGAGCGCCGAACCCGGCCCCCGGTGATCAGGAAGTCACGCCCCTGGCGCCGGGTATCGATAGAATGACGAATTGATGTCCTTCTCAGGTGGTTCACCAGCGCGAGCCTGGCCCGGCTCATGGTCGCCAAGCATCGGGGGTGCTCGGACGTTCGTCGCGACCGTGTGCACCGGCACCGGACGAATCGCGTGACCCAGCCGATCTACCAGGTGAAGGCAGATTTCTTCAAGACCCTGGCGCATCCGGCCCGCATCCGGGTGCTCGAGTTGCTCCGCGACGGGGAGCGATCGGTTGGAGAGCTCATCCCCGCTGTCGGCCTCGAGGCGTCCCATCTGTCGCAGCAGCTGGGCATCCTGCGGCGCGCCAACATCCTGCACTCCCGCAAGGAGGGGGCGAGTGTCCGGTACTCGGTGACCGACTCGCGGATCTTTGAGCTGCTGGAGGTGGCCAAGGCCATCCTGACGAGCTCGCTGGGGGAGTCGCGCCAGCTCCTCGCCGAGCTCGAGGGGCTGGAATTCGTCGAGCGGGTGGCTCCAGACGCCCGGCGGGGACCGGCCTAGCCCCGCGACGGAAATAGGTGGCACGGCCCGCGGCGAGCCGGGGCATTGCTCGACGAGTCGTCAGGGGACGATACGGCCCCTCTGCCGAGGGTGCCGCGCGCTCCAGCTGACACCTCGGTGCTGCTGGTCCCGGGATCGATGCCTGTGCTGGTGGCACTGTGGCAACCGGTCGCCGGTGTCGTGCGGCCAGGCGGATGGCTACCTCGGTGCTGCAGGTCCCGGGATCGATGCCTGTGCTGGTGGCGCAGTGACAACCGGCCGCCGGTGTCGTGTGGCCAGGCCGGCGACTATGTCCCTGCTGCTGGTCCCGCGATCGGTGGCTGTGCTGGTGGCGCTGCGACAACCGGCCGCCGGTGCCGTGTGGCGGCGCCGGCTGCTCTCCCCCTGGTGCCGGCAGCGCTCTCGCCGGCTGCAGTGGCCGTGCCGATCATGGCTGCCGACGCGCCGCACCGGGGGCAGCACCGGCAGCCCCCGAAGACGGCAGGATCGACGCGCCGCCAGCACTTCCGGCACACGAGCGACGGTGATCGCCTACTCCCGTGGGGCGTCACCGGAGGGGGGCCTGGGCCGGCACCGCCGGTCCGGTCGACGGGGGACTGCTCGAAATGCCAGACAACGTGATCATGTGAAGGCATGATAACTTCATCAATCGTGCGATACCTCGCCACGCTCCGGTCGGTCTTCGCACGCCCAGCGACCGAGGTGCTGCCGCGAACGCCCTCGGACGGCTCCAGGGCCAGGTTCCCCGGGTCGCTCCAGCTCCGCCATGTCGACGCCGGCTCGTGCAACGCCTGCGAGATCGAGATCGCGTCGGCGTTCGGTCCTGTCCACGATGCGGCACGGTTCGGGGCGTGGCTCGTCGCATCGCCGCGCCATGCGGACGGATTGCTGGTGACGGGCGTCGTCACCAGGAACATGGCGGACCCGCTTCGAAAGACCCTGGCGGCTGTCGCTCGGCCGCGCGTCGTCGTGGCCTGCGGCGACTGTGCTGTCGACGGCGGGGTCTTCCGTGGCGCCTACGGCGTCGAAGCGGGGCTCGACGAGATCGTCGACGTCGATATCCGCATCCCCGGCTGCCCGCCCCACCCGACGGCCATCACCGAGGCGCTCCGGGCGACGACCGGCCGTTGACCATGGTGCTGTTCCTCGCCGGTCTCGGTCTCGGGCTCGCCGGGGGGGTGGCCGGCGCGGTCCTGCCCCGCAGCGCCAGGCTGCCCGCGGCAGCCCTGGGTGGCGCCACGGCCAGCGTCGTCGCCTTCATCGCTGCAGCACGGGTCCTCGTCTCCGGGCATGTGGCCACCGCCGCCTCCGGCTCGGTCCTGCCGTTCAGCGGGGTACGTCTCACCCTCGATCCCCTCGGCGCCCTGTTCGTCGCCACCACCGCCGCCGTCGGGCTGGCCGCCAGCTGCTTCAGCGTCGGCTACGAAGCCCACGGGCCGAAGAGCCGCGTGACGACGGCAACCCTGCCGCTGTTCCTCACGAGCCTGCTGCTCGTCCCCGTCGCCGCCAGCGTCACGACGTTCATGGTCGCGTGGGAGCTGATGGCGCTCACCTCGCTCGTGCTGCTTTTGACCGACCATCGCCGGCGCGCCGAGGCTCGCGCCGCCGCGCAGTGGTACGCGGCGATGACGCATCTCGGTGCCGCTGCCATCCTGCTGGGCCTGGTCCTGCTTGCCGCGCACGCCGGCGGCCAGTCGTTCGCCGTGATCGCCGCGCACGCCCGGGCGATGCCGGCCGCCGTCCGGTCGGTGGCGTTCGTCCTGGTCCTCGTCGGGTTCGCCTCCAAGGCCGGAGCGGTACCACTGCACGTCTGGTTGCCCCGTGCCCATTCCGAGGCGCCGAGCCCGGCCTCGGCCCTCATGTCCGGCGCGATGGTCAACCTCGGCATCTACGGCATTGTCCGGGTCGGCGGGGTCCTGCTCGGTGGCACGGTGCTGTGGTGGTGGCTCGTCGTCGCCGCCATCGGGGTCCTATCAGCGCTCTTCGGTGCCGTGCACGCCGCGGCCAGCTCGGACCTCAAGCGCCTGCTCGCGTACTCGACGATCGACAACATGGGCCTGGTCCTGGTGGGTGTCGGCGCGGCCGGAGCCCTCGTCGCCACCGGCCATCGGACGCTCGCCGACCTGGCGATGGTCGCCGCGCTCTTCCACCTGGTGAACCACGCCGTCTTCAAGGGATGTCTGTTCCTCGGTGCCGGTGCCATCCAGCACGCCACAGGCACTCGCGACCTCGACCGTCTCGGCGGGCTGGTCCACCGGGTCCCCGTCACGGCCGGGCTCGTCGGGGTCGGGGCACTCTCCATCATCGGGCTCCCGCCGTTCAACGGGTTCGCCAGCGAATGGCTCCTCCTCCAGGGGTTCCTGCGCGGCTTCGGGGATCCGAGCGCGGCGACCATGACCGTGTCGCTGGTCGGCGTCGCCACCCTGGCGCTGACCGGCGGGCTGACCGCGGCCGCATTCGTGAAAGCGCTCGGCATCGGCCTCCTCGGCCAGCCCCGCAGTGACGGAGCAGCACGTGCACGGGAGGTGGCGCCGTCGATGCTGGCGGGCATGGCGGTGCTCGCCGCCGGCTGTGTCGCTGTCGGCGTGGTGCCGGGGGCGGTCGTGCCGGCGCTGCGTCGAGCGGCGCAGCTCGGGCTCGGGCTCACGGCCGGGTCCCCGAGCCCGATACGCAGCGGCATGAGCCTCGACCTCGCGGGCTTGCGCGGGGCGATCGAACCGGCCCTGCTGCTCGGCGCGCTCCTGGTCGGGATGGCGGTGGTGTGGGGCGGAGCCCGCCTGGTGGCCCAGCGCTCGCCGTATCGCTCGGCGCGTCGCGCCGAGGCGTGGGGCTGCGGGCGCGAGCTGCAGACGGCCCGCATGGAGTACACGGCCACGTCCTTCGCCGAGCCGCTGCAGCGGGTCTTCGCCGACGTGCTGCGTCCCGACCACGACGTCGAGGTGACCCATGCTGTCGAGTCACGGTTCTTCCCTCAGGCCGTCCGGTACCACCGGCGGGTCGACGACGCCATCGAGCGCTCGGCCTACCGCCCGGTGATCCGCCTGGTGTCCGCCTGGGGGGCCCTGGCCCGGCGGGTGCCCAATGGCAGCACCAACCGGTACCTTGCCTATGGCTTCGTCGCGCTGGTCGTGGTGCTGGTGGTGCTGGCATGACGGCGATGCCGGGGGCAGTCGGCCTGGAGATGCGGGTCGCGGCCTCGACTGTCCAGGTTGTGGCGGTGGTCGTGGGTGGCCCGTTGCTCCTGGGGTTGATGGCCAAGGTGCGCGCCCGCGCCGAAGGTCGCATCGGCGCGCCGGTCCACCAGGTCCTGGTGGACCTGCGCAAGCTGGCCAGGAAAGAACGGGTCCGGGCCGAGCACGCCAGCGGGGTCCACGCTGCCGCGCCGATCGTCCTCGTCGCTGCTGCAGCCGTAGCCGTCGCCATGGCGCCGCTCGTCACGACGACCCCGGTGCTCGGCCATAGCGCAGATGTGTTTGTCGTCGTCTACCTCCTTCTGATGGGCACGGTCGCCCTGGCGCTCGCAGGTCTCGATCCAGGGACGGCGTTCGGAGGCATGGGCGCCAGCCGGGCCATGACGATCGGGGCGATCGCAGAGCCGGCGCTGCTGGTGGCGCTCCTCGCCCTGTCGCTGCAGGCCCGCACCTCGAACCTCCCGGCGATCGTCGCGGCGACCCTCGCCCACCCGGCGTGGACGGCCAGCCCGGAGCGGCTGCTCGCCCTCGTCGCGCTCGTCGTCGTCGTGCTCGCCGAAACCGGCCGCATCCCGGTCGACAATCCCACCACGCACCTCGAGCTGACCATGATCCACGAGGCGATGGTGCTTGAGTACGCCGGCCCTGAGCTCGGCCTTGTCACGCTGGGCGGAGCGATGCGGCTCGGCCTGCTGTTCGGGCTCGTGGCCAACCTCTTCTTCCCCTGGGGCATCGCCGCACCGGCCAGCCCGATGGCGTTGCTCGTCGGGCTTGTCGTGCTGGCCGGCAAGGCCGCGGCCATCGCCGTCGCCGTCGCGCTCGTGGAGGTGTCGACCGCCAAGCTCCGCCTGTTCCGGGTCCCGGAGCTGCTGGCGGGCGGGTTCGTGCTGGCCGTCCTCGCCGTGGTGACCGGGCTCGTCACCCGATGAGCGCCGCCCTGTACGTCGACGCGCTCGACCTCGGCGCCGGAGCGGTGCTCGTCTGCGCGGTCACGACCCTATGGCGTCGTGACCTGCGAGCGAACGTGTCGCTGCTCGCCACCCAGGGGGTGGCGCTCGGCGCCGTGGCTGGGGTGCAAGCCGCGCGCACCGGCGACGCCGGCCTCGCGGTCGTGGCTGTGCTCGTCCTCGCGGCGAAGGGGATCGCCATCCCGAAGCTGCTGTCCGCCGTCGTGCGCAGGGACCCCAGGAGCCGCGAGACGGCTCCGCTCGTCAACGTGCCGGCATCCCTGGTCGCGGCGGGCATGCTCGTCGTCGTCGCGTTCCTGGCCAGCAGCAGGCTCACCGCGCTGCTGCCCGGCAGCACAGCGCGGCTCGCGCCGCTCGGGCTGGCCACGGTCCTGGTGGGGTTCCTCGTCCTCGTTATCAGGCGAAAGGCCGTGTCCCAGATCATCGGCCTGCTCCTCGTCGACAACGGCATCGCGCTCGTCGCATTCGTGCTGACCGCCGGAGTTCCTCTCGTCGTCGAGCTCGGGGCGTCCCTCGATGTCCTGCTCGTCGTCGTCGTGCTGCGGCTACTGGCGGCACGCATGCACACGCGCTTCGGGCCCGTCGACCCCGACCAGCTCCGCGAGCTCCACGACTGATGCGCGTCCTCGCCGTCCTCGCCGTCGTCGTCATCCCGCTCGCTGCCGGAGCGACCGCGCTGGTGCCGTGGCGGCAATGGGCCGGCTGGGCGACCACCGTCGCCAACGGCACCGTCCTGGCGCTCGGCATCCTCCTCGCCGTCGACACGGCGCACCACCACGCGATCGTGGCCGCCGGGGGTGCCCTGCGGGCCGACGCGCTCAGCTCGTTCATGGTCGTCGTCATCGGCGCCGTGGCGCTCCTCACGTCGTGGCAGGCCGTCCGGTACCTCCAGGGCGAGGTCGAGCGTGGGCGCTCTAGCCGTCGGCATGCATCGCTCTACATCGTCCTGGTGCAGGTCTTCGTGTCCTGCATGCTGCTGGCGGTGCTGGCCGCCGACCTGGGTGTCATGTGGGTGGCGGTCGAGGCGACGACGATCGCCACGACCTTCCTCGTCGGCCACCGCCGGACCGACGGCGCGCTCGAAGCGTCGTGGAAGTACGTCATCATCTGCTCGGTCGGCATCGCCCTCGCCTTTTTGGGCACGGTCCTCGTCTACTTCGCCGCGCTCCATGTCGGCGGTCACGCCGTTGGGGGTGGCCATGTCGTCGCCGGCGGTAGGACGGCGGCGCAGGGCGTGGGGGTTCTCGACTGGACCTCGCTGATGGCGCACGCCCACCAGCTCGATCCCGGCGTGATGCGCCTGGCCATGGCCCTCATCGTGCTCGGCTACGGCACCAAGGTCGGTCTGACCCCGATGCACAGCTGGCTTCCCGACGCCCACAGCCAGGCACCGGCGCCCGTGTCGGCGCTCATGTCGGGCGTGCTGCTGAGCGTCGCCTTCTACGCCATCTTGCGCTTCAAGGCGATCGCCGACGGAGCACTCGGGCACGACTACACCCGTGTCCTCCTCGTCGTCCTCGGGCTCGGCTCCCTGCTCGTCGCCGCCTCGCTCCTGATCGCCCAGCGCGACTACAAGCGGATGCTCGCCTACTCGAGCGTGGAGCACATGGGTCTGATCGCCCTGGGTGCCGCGGCCGGCAGCTCGCTGGCCATCGCCGCGGTGCTCTTGCACATCCTCGGTCACGCGCTGGCCAAGACCGTCCTGTTCCTGACGTCGGGCGAGATCATGCAGGTCGAAGGGACAAGCGAGATCGCCCGGGTGTCCGCGCTCGTGTCGCGTCGGCCGGCGCTCGGCGGGATCTTCGGCGTGGGCCTCGTGGCCCTCCTCGGCCTGCCGCCGTTCAGCCTGTTCGTGAGCGAGCTCACCATGGTCCGTGCCGAGGTAGCGGTCGGGCTCGGCTGGGTCGCCGCGGTGTCGCTGGTCCTGATGGCGGTGGTGTTCGCTGCCATGACGGCGCACGGCCGGCACCTGCTGCTCGGCGGGGCCAGCCCGACCGACCGTGCCGCGCCGAGCCCGCGGGTCGTGACCATCCCGCTGGTGGCGGCGCTCGTTGCCTGTGCGGCGATCGGGGTGGTCGCGTGGCCGTTGCAGTCGCTCCTGCACGCCGCCGCGCGTGTGGTTGCCGGATGAGCGCGGGTAGGCGCGACCCCCGGGGTGGGAGCGGTCAGCCGGGGCGCCCGCGCCACGAGACCGAGGCGAAGCTCCGCACGAGCTGCCTGATCGCACCGGACGAGCTGGTGCCCGAGGCGACCGCCCTGCTCGCTTCGGGGTACCGGGTCGCTTCGATCGCCGCTCACGACGACGGTCACGCCATGCGGGTGGTGTACGTCTTTACGGCCGGTCCCCCGGATCGGCGGGTGGAGCTGCAGGTCCGCCTGGATGCCGCGCGCCCGTCGGTGCCGTCGCTCGCCGCCGTCTCGTTCCCCGCCAGCCGCTTCGAGCGCGAGATGCACGACCTGTTCGGGATCGAACCGACAGGGCACCCGATGCCGCGCCCGCTGGTCCTCCACCAGCACTGGCCCGAGCAGTGGCATCCGATGCGCCGAGATGCGGGGCCGATGCCGGCGATGCGCAGCGACGCCGGGCCGTACCCGTTCGTCCAGGTCGAGGGCCCCGGAGTCTACGAGATCCCCGTCGGGCCGGTCCATGCCGGCCTCATCGAGCCGGGGCACTTCCGGTTCTCCGTCGTCGGCGAGACGATCCTGTCGATGAAAGCCCGGCTGTGGTTCGTCCACCGCGGCATCGAGCGGCTCTTCGAGGGTCGGGTCGTCGACGAGGGAGTGGAGCTCGCCGAGCGGGTCTCCGGTGACACCGCCATCGGCCACACGCTCGCCTACTGCCTGGCGGTCGAAGATGCGCTCCGGATCGACATGCCCGAGGCGTCCGCCCGCCTGCGGGCGTTGCTGCTGGAGCTCGAGCGTATCTACAACCACGTCGGGGACATCGGGTCGCTGTGCAACGACGTGGGTTACGGCCTCGCCCAGGCGCGGGCGCTCGTGCTGCGCGAGCGGCTCCTCTGTCTCAACGAAGCGGTCACAGGGCATCGCCTGCTGCGTGGTGCCATCCAGCCGGGAGCCACGGCCGTCCACCGGCTGCCGACGGCGGGTGAGCTCTCCGAGATCGGAGACCGCTTTGAGGAGCTCGTCGAGCTCGCCACATCAAACACCGTCGTCATGGACCGCTTCCGCGGTACGGCGGTGCTCGCCGGTGCCGACGCCGCTGGGATCGGCACCCTCGGTGTCGTCGCCCGGGCGTCGGGCCTCGGGCTCGATGCGCGTGTGGCGCACCCCATCCCCGGCCTCGACGAGCACTGTCTGGTCGCCTGCGAGGAGTCCGGCGACGTCATGGCCCGCATGTGGGTCCGGGCCGCCGAAGTGCGCGAGTCCCTCCGGCTCGTGGCGGAGCTCGGTGGGCGCGCCACGGCCCTCGACCTGACCGAAGCCCGACCTGCTGTTCTCGGCGGATCAGGGCTCGGGATCGTCGAGGGGTTCAGGGGAAGCATCGTCCACCGGGTCGAGGTCGACGCCGAAGGCCGGCTCACCCGTTGCAAGGTGGTCGACCCGTCCTTCCTCAACTGGCCCGCGCTCGCCGTCGCTCTCCACGACACGATCGTCCCGGACTTCCCGCTCGTCAACAAGAGCTTCGGCCTCTCGTATGCAGGCAACGACCTCTGAGGTGACGGCGTTCGCTGATTGACAGCAGCTTGGGTGCGGGGTGCGGGGTGCGGGGTGCGGGGTGCGGGGTGCGGGGTGCGGGGTGCGTGAGGCGTGAGGCGGGGTGCGGGGTGCGGGGTGCGGGGTGCGGGGTGCGGGGTGCGTGAGGCGTGCGGCGGGGTGCTTGGCGCCCCCGCCGGCTCCTTATCACCGCGAGCTGCTGTCTCCTGCCTCGCTTGTAGGCCCGCTCAGGACGCGTCGAGCCGACCGGAAAGGTAGTCATCGTAGGCTTGCAGGTCGAGCAGGCCGTGGCCCGAGTAGCTGAACAGGATGACCCGTTCGGTGCCCTCCTCCTTCGCCCGCAACGCCTCGTCGATGGCGGCGCGGATGGCGTGGCTGGTCTCGGGCGCCGGGATCGACCCCTGAGTGCGGGCGAACTGCACGGCCGCGTCGAAGACCGTGCCCTGCGGGTAGGCCACCGCTCGCATCCGCCCGTGGCGGACCAGGTTGCTGATGATCGGGGAGTCGCCGTGGTAGCGGAGGCCGCCGGCATGGATCGACGGGGGAACGAAGTCGTGGCCGAGGGTGTACATCGACAGCAGCGGCGTCAGTCCGGCGGTGTCGCCGAAGTCGTAGTCGAAGCGGCCTTCGGTCAACGTGGGGCACGACGCCGGCTCCACCGCCAGCAGCTCCACGTCGGCGTCGGGAACGAACGGCAGCGCCAAGCCTCCCAGGTTCGACCCACCGCCGCACGAACCGATGACGACGTCGGGCCGCTCCTCGCCGGCCAGGGCCAGCTGCTCCTTGGCCTCCAATCCGATGACCGTCTGGTGCAGCAGCACGTGGTTCAGCACGGAGCCCAGCGAGTAGTGCGAGTCCGCCCGACCGGCGGCGTCGCGTACCGCGTCGCTGATGGCGCTGCCCAGCGATCCCGGGTGGTCGGGCTCGTCCACCGGGGACGCTTCCACCGTTGCGCCCCATGTCTCCATCATCACGCGGCGGTACGGCTTCTGCCCGAACGACGCGCGCACCATGTAGACCTTGCATTCCATGCCGAGGAGCGCGGTGGCGAAGGCAAGCGCGCTGCCCCACTGGCCTGCGCCCGTCTCGGTGGTGAGCCGAGGTACGCCCTCTTCCTTGTTGTAGTGCGCCTGAGCGACCGCCGTGTTGGGTTTGTGGGAGCCAGCGGGCGACACCGACTCGTCTTTGTAGTAGATGCGGGCCGGCGTGCCGAGGGCCTGCTCGAGCCGGTGTGCACGCACCAACGGCGTGGGCCGCCACAGGCGCAGGAGGTCGAGGACTGGTCCGGGGACGTCGATCCACGGCTCGGTGCTCATCTCCTGGGCGATGAGTGCCATGGGGAACAGCGGCGCGAGGTCGTCGGGCCCGAGAGGCTGGCGCGTGCCGGGGTGCAACGGAGGGTCGAGCGGGGCGGGCAGGTGCGGCGCGACGTTGAACCAGGCGGTCGGCACCTGGTCGCTCGGCAGTGTCCAGCGCATGGGAAAGGCTCCTCTCCGGGTGTGACGTCTCGCGACGCGCAACGCCGCTCACCCGCGAAGGGAGTGCTACTCCCCCGCGGTGAGCGGCGTCAACCGCCGTCACCCATCGAGACGTGGCGGTCAGCTCGTCGCCGGGCCACCTGTTGCTGGGATCAGCCGTCCTTTCCGAGTGCCCCGGCCTCGGCGGGCCGTGCCGTGGCCTTCCGAGGTTGCCGGCCTTGGCGGGCCGTGCCGTTGCCGTCCGAGGTCGCCAACGGTGCCGGCCTTGGCGGGCCGTGCCGTGGCCTTCCGAGGTTGCCGAGGGTGCCGGCTGCCGGGTCAGCTCCGGCTCGCGGGCATCTCGTAGAAGAGCCGCTCCACGACGGCCCGAGCCCGGCGGGTCACCCGCCGGTAGTGGTCCCGAAGCCGGGCTGGCGTGGTGCCGAGGCTGCGCGCCAGGTGGGTGAGCTGGTCGGCCCGAGCCGGCAGGGCGTCCCCGGGGGAGGTCCCGCCGGGCAGGGACCCCACCAGGTGCCAGCGGTTGCGGGTGTGCTCGCAGAACCGGTAGGCCGCACGCAGACGGTCGGCGTCCTCGGTGCCGACGACGCCATGGCGACTGAGCGCGTCGAGCGCCGTCATGGTCGCGGGCTCGGGTATGTGGTGGCGGAGCTGCAGGAGCTGCACCGTCCACTCGACGTCGGAGAGCGAGCCCGGTCCGAGCTTGAGGTGGAACCGCGGGTCCTCGGAGGCCGGGATCCGCTCGCGTTCGATCCGAGCTTTCATCCGCCGGATGGCGGTGACGTCAGCGGTCGTGATGGGCCGGTCCCACACGACCTCGTCCACCAGTGCCATGAACTGCCGTCCGACTTCGGCGTCGCCGGCCACCACCCGGGCCCGGACCATGGCCTGGCGCTCCCAGGTCTGGACCCACCGGTCGAAGTAGGCACGGTACCCGGCGAGGTCGCGCACCAGCCGGCCCTGCTCGCCCTCGGGCCGCAGGCGGAGGTCGACGCGCAGCACCTCCTCGAAGGGTCCGCTGCCGTGGAGGAGCCCGAGCAGCGCCTCGGCCGATGCCGTCGCCGCCTGGCCGGCACCGTCGGCGCAGACGAGGACGAGGTCGAGGTCACTGGCGTACGAGAGCTCGCCTCCGCCGAGACGCCCGAGTCCTACCGCGCACCACGGCACGCCCTCGCCGCAGGCATCCATGGCGACGTGGAGCACCGCCTCGTCCACAGCTGTGAGGGCGGCAGCCGTGGCCGGCAGCTCATCCAAGCCGACGAGGTCACGTGCGGCAATGCGCAGCCGCTGGTCGCGGCGGAAACGGGCCAGCTGGGTCCGTGGCGCGCCTGGTTCCGGGTGGGTCCGCAGGCGCGCGGCCAGCGACAGCACGCCGGCGTCGCGGCTGGCGGGGACGAGCGCGTCGTCGTCCCCGAGGCCGGCCAGCACGTCGGGGCCCCGCACCAGGCCTTCGCCCATGAGCCGGCTGGAGCCGAGCAGCAGGCACAGGCGTCTGGCCGCCTCGGGCGACTCACGGAAGACCGACACGACCAGTGACCGCTGGTGGTGACGCACGACGAGGTCGCGCAGCTGCCGGAGCCCGAGATCGGGGTCCGGGCTCTCCGACAGCCAGTCCAGGACCAGGGGAAGCATCTGCGCCATCAGGCGGGAGCTCCGGGTGAGGCCCTGCCCCAGCGCAACGACATCGGCGCGGGTGCGGTCGGCATCTGCGAAGCCGAAGGCGCCGAGCCGCGTAGCCACGGCCAACGGGCTCATGACATCGATGGCGGTCTCGCCTCCGATGGGCGCGGTGACCTCCGTCGCAGGCTCGCGTCCCGATGTGCCGGCGACCTCCGTCGCAGTCCTGCGTCGGGTCGTCGTGTCCGGAGGTCCAGGGTGCGCTCGTGCGCCCGAAGCCGTTGCGCTGCCGGCGCCTGTCCTTGTTCCGCGGGCGCTCGCCGCCGAGGTGCCCTCGCCGCGTTGCGTACTGGGGCCGGGTGTCGTACCGGCACCGGGTGTCGCGCCGCTCGGCGCCAGGGCGGCGAAGGCTTCGAGCAGGGGGCGGAAGTAGAGGCGCTCGTGAACGGAGCGCACGTCTGCCTGCCACCGCCGGAGCTCGGCGGCGAGCATGTCCTCTGCTGGTGCAGCGGGCCCATCGGCGAAACCCAGCACGCGTGCCAGGCGGCGCGCCGGACCGGGCGTGGTCGGCACCACATGGACCTGTTCCTCCTCGACGAGCTGCACCCTGTGCTCGACGGTTCGCAGGAACCGGTAGCCGGCGGCCAGCACGGCGGCGTCGGCGCCGTCGACGTAGCCGGCGTCGGCCAACTGGCTCAGCGCCACCAGCGTGGTGCGCGAGCGGATCGTCGGGTCGAGCCATCCGTGGACCAGCTGCAGGAGCTGGACGGAGAATTCGATGTCGCGGATGCCGCCCGGGCCGCGTTTGACGTCGCGGTGGTCGTGGCCTCGGCGTCGTACCAGGGTCTCCGTCCGGCGTTTCATGGCTCGGACCTGCGCGAGCTCGTCGGCGCCGAACGGGCGGCCCCACACCATCGCATCGGCTGCCGCCGCGAAGGACTCGGCCAGCTCGGGGTCCCCGGCCACGGGACGGCTCTTGAGCATGGCCTGGCGCTCCCATGGTTGCGCCCAGCGTTCCCAGTAGGCCTGGTAGCCCTGCAGGGTCCGTACGAGCGGCCCGGAACGGCCCTCAGGCCGGAGCGCGGCGTCAACGCGAAAGCACCGGCGCCCGATCTCCAAGATGATGCGGGCGTGCCGGTCGGTCACGTCACCGGCCCCGACGAAGACGACATCGATGTCGCTGGCGTAGTTGAGCTCGGCGCCACCGAGCTTGCCCATGCCCACCACCAGGAGATTGCTGCCTGCCTCGTCGGCGGGGCGACCGGTGGCGACCGACACGGCGGCGGCGAGCACGGCTGACGCCAGGGCCGCCAGGGCCGCGCCGGTCTGCTCCAAGGCGTCGATCCCGAGCAGATCTCGGGCGGCGATGCGAAGCAGCTCGTGCCCCTTGCGCCTGGCGAGGGACTCGGCGGCGTCGCCCACATCCCTGGCGTCGGCCTCGATCGTGACCGGCCGATCGAGGTGGTCGAGGATGTCCAGGGCGACGTCGTCGCCGACGAGCAGGCGGCCGAGCGCGTTGCTGGCGCCGCACACGGCGACCACGGCGCGCGCCAGCGGCGTGACGGCGCCTGCGTCGACCAACCGGTCGCCCGCCGCCGGCTGCGCCTGCAGCAGGCGCTCGAGCGTGGTGGTGACCAGCTCCGGTGCCGCCCCCTGCTGGGCGAGCCGTGCCAGCGCCGGCGGGAGGATGGTCGACACCATATGCAGCTTGCCAGGATGCAGGGCCCGTCGGCGTGCGGCTGCAGCACGCGCTCGACCGGCGCGGGGCGCACACGATGGGTTTGGAGTGGGCGGCCGCTGACGTGGGCACGGGGCACGCCGTATGCGCTCGGCTGCGAGGGTGGCACTTCCAAGGCGCATAGGCTCCGTCGGGTGCCCGACCTGTCCATCGTGCGCGTGGCCCTGCACCAGTCCGACCCGGTGGTCGGTGACATTGCCGGCAACGCGGAGCGGATACTCCAGGGCGTGGCTGCGGCGGAGCGTGCCGGCGCAGCGCTCGTCGCCGGACCCGAGCTGGCACTGACCGGCTACCCCCCCGAAGACCTGGTGCTCAAGCCGGGGTTCGTAGCCGACAACCTGGCAGCTCTGCACGACATCGCCCGACAGACCCGCTCGTGCGCCGCGCTCGTCGGGTTCGTCGACGTCGTCGGTGCCAGCGTGCCCGACGCTGTCGCCGGTGCGCTGGGCACCGGCCGGGTGGCTCGGGAGGCGGCGGTCCAGGGGGCACCCCGGCGGCTGCGCAATGCCCTGGCGCTCTGTGCCGCAGGCGAGGTGCGCTTCGTGTACCACAAGCGCCTGCTTCCCAATTACGGCGTCTTCGACGAGGAGCGATGGTTCGCGTCCGGGACCGGCCCGCTGGCGCTGTGCGCTATCGGCGGTGTCCTCGTCGGCACATCGATCTGCGAGGACCTCTGGTTCGCCGACGGCCCCGTGCCGGCGCTGGGCCGCGGCGGCGCGCAGCTGGTCGTGAACGTCAACGCGTCGCCGTTCGCCGTGGGTCGTGCGACCGAGCGCACCGGGGTCCTGCGAGCACGCGCCGCGCAGGCCGGGTGCCCGATCGCCTACGTCAACCAGGTCGGCGGCCAGGACGAGCTGGTGTTCGACGGCGGGTCGATGGTGGTCGGCCCCGACGGCGACATCGTGGCTACGGCTGCCCGGTTCGACGAGGAGCTCCTGGTCGTCGACGTGGAGCTCCCGGCTCAGCCCCCCGGGGGACCGGCACTCGTCGTTGCTGCTCGGGTCGACCCGGAGCGCAGCGCCCGGCTGCCCGCCGATCCTGGCGTCACGGGGTCGTCCTCGATCCGGTCGGGTGGGGCAAGCGCGTCGAACGTGACGCCGCCTGGGAGCCAGCCGATCCGGATCGCTTTGCACGGGCCGCTGCTGGGGAGGACTTCCGCTTCTGGTGGCGGTGGCGGTGGCGGTGGCGGTGGCGGTGGCGGTGGCGTGGTCGTGTCGGCGCAATTCACCGTCACGTCGACACCCATGCCCACACCGGAGGAGACACCC
>JAJZLP010000285.1 GCA_021803325.1 Actinomycetes bacterium | reverse complement strand
GGGCTGGCGGAGGGAGCGGCGGATGGCGGGGTGTTCGCGTTCGGGGATGCGGGGTTCTTCGGGTCGATGGCCGGCCGGGCGCTGGCCGCGCCGGTGGTGGGGGTGGCTGCGAGCCCTGATGGGGCTGGGTACTGGCTGGTGGCGGCGGATGGCGGGGTGTTCGCGTTCGGGGATGCGGGGTTCTTCGGGTCGATGGCCGGCCGGGCCTTGGCCGCGCCGGTGGTGGGGGTGGCTGCGTTCGGCGCAGGCGGCACCGGTGGCACGACCGGTGCGACGGGCTCCCTCACGGTCCGCACGGCGAGCCTGCCGCCGGGTTCGCTCGGCACGCCATACCGGGCGCGCCTGGTCGCCAGCGGCGGGCGTCCCGGCTACGCCTGGTCGGTGCTCGCCCAGCAGCTTCCGGCCGGACTGGCGCTCGACGGCGCCAACGGGGTCATCGAAGGGATCCCGGAGCAGGCCGCGGTCGTGCCCCTCACCCTGGGGGTGACCGACCGCCAGGGTGCCCAGGCGACCGCCCAGTTGACCCTGGTGCTCGGTCTGGCGGCAGTGACACCCGCTCCCGGCGACGGGTTGCTGGCGGTGTCCGTCGGCCAGCTCCCCGCCGGGAAGTCCGCTGCGGTCACCGTCACCGACCCGGGTGGTGCCGTCCAGACGATTGCGTCGACCACCGAGCTGAGCCTGGCACCCGGGTCCTACGCGGTGTCTGCCGCCCCCGTGGACGACGGCACCGACACGTACTACCCGACGGTCACAGGCAGCCCGGCCACCGTGGTGGCCGGTGGACTGGCGATCGCCGGGGTGAGCTACCTCACGGAGGTCGCCGACACCACCAAGGTGATGCCGGCACCCGATCTGGCGGACTTGCGCTCGGTGTCGCCGAGCCAGTCGAGCCTGGTGTTCTCCCCCCCGCCGGCAAGCCTGGCGGGCCTTGCTCCCGGTGACATCGTGGTGACCGGACCGGGGGTGCTCGTGCCCACCGGACTGCTGCGCCGGGTGACGAGCGTGTCGCTGGCCGGTGGGGAGCTGGTCGTCGAGACCTCGGCGGCCACGCTCACCGATGCCGTGGTACGCGGGGCCTTCGACGCGAACTGGCCGTCGCAGCCGGTGAACGCCAGGGAGGCGCGGCACCTGCTCCCGAGCGTGACCGGTTCGTCGGTGCGCATCCTGCCGGCTCCGAGGGGCATGGCCATCGCACACTCGGCGCTCCCCGGCCAGTTCACCTTCGGCGGGCCAGGCTATCCGGCGTGCGGCGTGACCGGGTCGGTCCAGCCGGTGTTCACCATCACCCCGCACCTGGATGCGTCGTGGACCTTCCCGACCCACGTGCAGGCGGACGCCTACCTGGAGCTCAACGAGAGCGTGAGCACGGCAGCCAACGTGCCGTCCGGCGTGACCTGCCAGCAGACGATCAAGCTCTGGAAGCCGAACACGATCGGCATCCCGGACATCAACTTTTCGATCGGCCCGGTCCCGGTCAACATCTCGATCCTCATGGAGGTCGACCTGACGCTCAAGGTGCAGGCGAACGCCCCGATGTCGATCCCCACCGAGACGCAGAGCACCGACCTGCAGGTCGGCGCGTCCTACGACAGCCAGCGGGCACCGAACTTCAAGCCCATCAACACCTCGACCTCGTCGTTCACCAAAACGCCGGCAGCCGCCACCACCGGGTACTTCAAGGCATCGGTCGGGCCGAAGCTGACGTTCGCCTTCGGCTGCTACGACGTCTGCCAGGATACCGGCGTGATCGTCGGGCCGCAGGTGGGCCTGGACGGGTTCGTGAAGCTGGGGTTCTCGACCTCGCACCCGAAGTGGCAGCTGCAGTTCGGCCTGGAGGCGTCCGTCGGCTTCAACGTCAGCACGCCGATCTTCGCCCTGAACGCACAGCTGACCATCCCGATCTACACCGCCACGGTGGCGACCGAGCCGCCGGTGATCACGACCACGTCACTGCCACAGGTGGAGACGGGGACGCTCAGCAGCCCGTACACGGTGCAGCTGGGCGGGCAGGGGTTCACCCAGCAGGCCGACTACTGGGGTCTCCCACCCAGCTCGTCGCCCCCGGTGCCGCTCACCTGGTCGTTCGAGTCGTGCGCGGCGGTTGCGTACACCAACGGCGGCCCGCCGATCAGCGGGAGCGACCGGGGGCCCGACGGCGCCGAGCTGCAGGCGGACGGCACGCTCACCCTGCCCGAACTGCCCGCGTCGGCCGCCGGCACGACCCTCGATCTACCCGTGACCGTCTACGACGACCTGGCCCAGTGCACGACGACCAACCTCACCATCCAGGTGTTGCCCGGCCCGCGGAGCGAGACCTATCCCTTGGCTGACCCCGAGCTCGGCGTGCCGTTCACGAGCTACCTGTCGCTCGCCATGCTCGGCATCGGCAATTCGCCGCAGGGCGGTACGCCGCCCTGGACCTGCACCGGGCCAGACGGGCCGGCGTTCGCCCTCGGGGTCGGGCTGCGGATCGGCGCCGACTGCACCATCACCGGGACGCCGTCGCCACAGATGGACCCGACGGCCCTGCCAGGCATGGACCAGCCGATGGAGGTGACCGACGCCCTGAACGGCAAGGCCACGGACACGCTGGTGATGGGGCCGGTCGCCTTGCCGCTGTCGGCATGCGTGGAGAGCTTCATCGCCGGAGAGCACTGTTCCCAGCTGCAGACCCAGCTGCCCACCACGGTCTCGGCCGAAGACGGCACGCCGTTCAGCGCATCGGTGATCGCCTCCGACGGCATCACGCCGTACGCATGGGAGCCCGGAGCATGCGATGCCTACGACCCAGGCGCCGTCCCCGCCGGCCTGCGGCTCGGGCTCGATGGTGTGCTCGCGGGCACACCGGTCGCCACGCCCGCGACCTACGTCATCCCCGCGTCGGTCCACGACACGGACAGCGGCTGCGCCAGCACGGACCTGCACCTCAACGTCCTGGCGGCGCCGGCCATCACGACCGTGTCGCTGCCCCCGGGGGAGGTGGGCGTCCCCTACGACGGCGGTCCCATGAGCCTGGTCGGCGGGACGGCGCCCTACACCTGGGAGGTCCAATCGGTGACCGACGCCAGCGGCAACGCGGTGGGGCTGCCGCCGGGGCTGTCGATGGACTCGGCCACCGGGGATGTGTCCGGCACGCCGAACCCGGGGACGCAGGGCAGGTACACCGTCGTGGTGGCCCTCGTCGACGGCATGCACGGGCAGGCCACCCGGTCGTTCACCCTCACCATCGCGCCGGCGCTCGTCATCACGAGCCCGGCGCAGCTGCCGCCGGCGACCGCGGGTGCGCAGTACTCGACGATGCTGGGGGCGAGTGGGGGATCGGGGTCACTGCACTGGCGGTTGGTGCCGGGCGCGCCGGGTGTGTCCGGTACCCTGCCCGCCGGGCTCGGGCTCCTGCAAGACGGGCGGATCCTGGGCGTCCCGACCCAGACGGCGGCGACGGCGATCGTGACCGTGGCGGTGACCGACAGCATGGGCGCCTCCGAGCGGGCGACG
>JAJZLP010000004.1 GCA_021803325.1 Actinomycetes bacterium | reverse complement strand
CGGGTGAACGGTGAACTGTGCGTGAACCATGTCGGCGCCGCGAGCACCGCACGCCGCCACGCTCAGCCCGGCCACCGACGCCCACCAGCTCATCTCCACGAAACGGCGAGGGTGAGATCCCGGTCGCGGCATGTCGGTGTGATCGCGGGCGTTGACGGTACGACGCGGGTACGGACACAGGCGACAAGGTCACACGGTCGGTCGCCGTGCTCGACGACGACACCGTCCACGGCGTTCACTCTGGGTCACCACCCCGTGGGCGCGTCAGCGAGCGCTCCTGAGCCATGCTCCGTGACGCACGTGATCGAGGAGGGCAGATGGAACCCTCGCGCTGCGAGGGTCGCCGGTCGTGCAGCGTGGAGTCGATATGCCGGTGCTGTCGTCGGCGGCGGATCGGGCCGGGCGCCGGGCATCGAACAGTGGATGGTCGACGGCACCTGCTTGATGGGGGGGGTACGTCGTCGCGGCCGTGATCTTCGGAGATCGACCGCCGGTGGTCGTCGCGTGAGCTCCACGATGTCTGCCGGCCCATCGCCGGCCCACCGTGTCGCCACCGTGGCCTGGCGTTGTGTAGTCGGGCTGCCGGGATTTGAACCCGGGACCTCTTGACCCCCAGTCAAGCGCGCTAACCAAGCTGCGCCACAGCCCGTCGCTGGACAGAGCACCCGTCCGCACACCGCGCACGTGCGTGTGCGGTCGGGACGGTACAGCCCGCTCCGTGCCCCAGTAGCGAACACCCTACCCCACACGTCGCATCGCCCTGGCGAGCAACCGCGGCCTGCCGCTCGCTCCGTCCGACCCGAGACACGCGGGCCGCCGGGCCACCCTCGCTCGGACTGGCCTGCCGCCCAGCCGTCGTGCCGGCATGCTCCCCGACCGGCGGCAGGCACCACGTCTTCAGACGTGGTGCACGATCCAGGTGACACCCTGGAACGCTCGGTACGCCAGGTAGATGGCGGTAGCGGCGATCATGAGCTTGAACTTGAGCGGCACCGTGCGCGGGCCGACCCGCTCCCCGCACGTCGGGCAGCGGTCGTCCTGGTCGAGATCCCCGACCGCCACCATGGCCTGGCAGGTATCGCACCAGACCTCGGGCTCCTCCCCCGTCCCGTCCCCACCGCTGCCAGCCGGCGCCGGCGTGTCCCGTCCCCGCCCAACATGTCCAGAACCACCACTCCCGCCCGAGCCGGAACGGCCACGCGCCTGCCGGCGCCGCTCGTCGGGGGCAGCGGTCACCGCACCTGTCCCAGCGGCCCGCTCAGCACCGCGTCCCTCGATCCTCCGGCAGGCCTGGTCAGCGGTCCCACCTGAGGCCGGATCGCTGCCGGCTTGCACCCTGCGATCCGGCTCACCGCCGTCCCTCCACCCGCACGCGGAACGTCACTGGCGTCGGCCCGATCGCGAACCGTTCACGGAGCTTGCGCTCCACGTACCGGAGGTAGGTCGGCTGCAGGCGCCGACTGCAGAACAGCGTGAACGTCGGCGGCTCAGACGTGGCTTGCACCCCGTACCGGATCCGGGCGCCGGGCGCCGGGTGCGCCTGCTGGATGACGCGCAGCGCCCGGTTGAGCTCGCCGGTCGGGATCCGGCTCCGGTAGGCGTCCACTGCTCGGCGCAGCGCCGGCAGCAGCTTGTGCACGCCGAGACCGGTGCGGGCGCTGATCTTGAGAACCGGCACATCCCCGAGGAACGCCAGGCGGTCCTCGACGCCGGCCAGCACGTCGGGGCGCTCGTCGGTAGCCAGGAGCTCCCACTTGTTCAGCACCACCACCACCGGGCTGCCCGATGCGCCGATGCGCTCGGCGAGCCGCTGGTCCTGGTGCGTCACGCCGACGGTGGCGTCGATGACCAGGATGGCGATGTCGGCGCGGTCGACCGCCTGCAGCGCCCGAACCATGGCGTAGAACTCGGTTCCCTCCTCGGCCTTCGATCGCCGACGGATCCCTGCCGTGTCGACGAAGCGCACGGGCCCGTCTTCGGTGACCACCACCGTGTCGATGGCGTCGCGCGTGGTGCCAGGCATGTCGTGGACGACCGACCGCTCGTCCCCGATGAGCCGGTTGAAGAGCGTCGACTTGCCCACGTTGGGCCGCCCGACCAGCGACACCGCCGGACAGCCGGCCCACGTGCCCGGATCGTCGCTCTCCCCGGTACGGGCGTCGCCCGATGCGGTGACGCCTCTATCGACCGCACGATGGCCTGGCTCGGCATCGCCAAGGCCGACATCCCCGTCAAGCCAGTCGGCCACCTCTGCCAGGCCGTCGAAGTCCTCCGACAGCCCGCTGGCGGTGCCGGCCAGGCCGCCGCCATCGTCCGACATGTCGTCGTCGTCCACCCGAAGCGCTCTGCCGACACCCGAACGGTCGGCATCGCGAACCCCGCCGGCCGCGCCCTTGGCGACCCCCGTGTCACCGGCAGACCGCGCATCACCGGCGACCCCCGTATCACCGGCAGACCGCGCATCACCGGCAGGCCTGGGCCCCTCGACCTGGGCGCCGTCGTCGGCACCGTCCTCGGCACCGTCGACGCCCCCGCTCGACGGCAGCAGGTCCACCACCAGGTCGAGCAGGTCGCCTGTCCCACGGCCGTGCAGGGCACTCACCGGAACCGGGTCGCCCAGCCCCAGGCCGACGAACTCCCACGCTTCGAGCTCCCGCCGCTCGTTGTCGACCTTGTTCACGACCACGACGGTCCGTGCGGCGAGCCGTCGGAGCCGCCGGGCCGCGGCCAAGTCCTCGTCCGTCACGCCGACGGTGACGTCCACCACCAGCAGGACGACGTCGGCCTCGGACACCGCTCGCTCTGCCTGGGCAGACACTTTGAGGTCCAGCTCGTCGCCCCCGGCCAACCACCCGCCGGTGTCGACCACCGTGAACTTCCGACCGACCCACTGCGCGGATAATTCCAGCCGGTCCCGGGTCACCCCGGGCCGCTCTTCCACCACGGCGGCGCGCCGACCGACGATCCGATTGACCAAGGTCGACTTGCCAACGTTGGGCCGCCCGGCGACGGCCAGCACCGGCAGCCGGGCCGGCGTCACCGCATCGCCTGCTGCCACCCTGACACCACCGGCACGAGCCGGCCCTCCGCCACGCCCGACCACACCGGCGGGCCCACGCCCGGACCCACTGCCCCCGGCGTTCATCGGGCACCTTCGAGGGCGAGCCGGAGCGACGCTCCGTCGGCCGCCACCACTTCGACGGGACGGGGGAGGTCTGCCGGGGTCAGGTCGTCGAGGAACCGACCGCTTGACAGGCACACGTCGGGCAGAAGAAAGCGGTGCTCCTGAGGCTGGGCTGCCAGAGCCCGAGCGACGTCGGCACCGGTGAGCAAGCCGGTCACGGCGATGGTCCCTCCGAAGAAGTCGTTGCGTACGGGGAGCAGGTGCACCGGACCGGCCGGCGCCAGCCATCCGGCCCGGTGCAGGATGGGTCCGATGACGCGGGCGCCGTACTCCCCCGTCACCACCGTCACCGGTCGCCGTGCCGGTGACGACCCC
>JAJZLP010000157.1 GCA_021803325.1 Actinomycetes bacterium | reverse complement strand
GGCCAGAAGCCGGGGGTGACGACAGCCGACGCCCAGCGGATCAAGACGCTCGAGCAGGAGAACAAGGAGCTGAAGCGGGCGAACGAGATCCTTCGCCGGGCCTCGGCTTTTATGCCGATGGCGCGGTTATGCCGAAAACGGTGGGTGGCCGTGGCTGTCGGTGCTGGTCAGACCGGGTGGGGTGGGCTGGCCGTTTCGGCATAATCGCATCGCGGTCGGGTGGATGCTCCTTTGTGTTCGTCACGGGAAGGAGCGAGCATGCCGAAGGTTGGGAAGCAGCGTCTGCGGGGCCCGCTGAGCGCTGACGTTGAGAGTTTCGCCGCTGAGCTGGTTCGGCTGGGATATTCGAGAACCGGCGGCCGCCAGCAGATGCGCCTGTTCGTTTCGTTGAGCGGTTGGCTCGATGACGCCGGGTTGTCCGCCGACGATCTCGATGGCGCGGCGATCGAGGCGTTCCTCGATGCCAGGAGAGCGGCGCAGGAGAAGTTGTGGTCGGTTCGGTCGTTGGCGCCGCTGATGGGTTTGTGGCAGGCAACGGGCCGAGCCGGGCCGGTCCCGGCAACGCCGGTCGGTCCCTTTCAGGTTGTCATCGACGACTACGGGCGTTACCTGAAAAGCGAGCGCGGCTTGGCCGTGGGGACGATCGCCGCCTATGTGAGAGTGGCCCGAGAGTTCCTCGACCACGTGGACAGCGTCGGGCTGGGACTTGACGTGGTGACGGCCTCGGCGGTGACTGGGTTCGTCACCCGGTCGTGCTCGCATCTGGGCTTGTCCGCTTCGCGGGCCACGATCTCGGCGCTGCGCTGTTTCATGCGTTACTTGGCCCTCGAAGCCCTCGTGGCGGGCGATGTCGATAGCTCCATCTTGAAGGTCGCCGGCGGCGGGCAACCCCTGCCTCGGGGGATCAGTCCGAGCCAGGTCACCAAGCTGCTGGCCAGTTGCGACCGTCGTCGGGGGATCGGACGACGGGACTACGCCGTGTTGATGCTTCTTGCCCGCTTGGGCTTACGCGGTGGGGAGGTAGTCGGCTTGTGCTTGGAGGACATCGACTGGCGGAACGGGGAGATCACCGTGAGGGGCAAGGGATCGCGAGTCGACCGTCTGCCTCTGCCAGTCGATGTGGGCGACGCGGTGGCCTCATATCTTCGACGTGGCCGACCGCGCTCGGAGTCGCGGACGGTGTTCGTGCGCCATCAAGCCCCCTTCGTCGGTTTCGCCGGCACGGGGGCGCTGCGGGGCATCTTGGAACGAGCCTGCACGCGTGCCGGTGTCGGTTACGCCTGTCCGCATCGGCTTCGCCACACGGCGGCGACGGGAATGCTGCGTGAGGGGGCTTCTCTGGCCGAGATCGGCCATGTCCTACGTCACCGTCAGCCTCGAGCCACGTCCATCTACGCGGCGGTCGACGATGAGAGGTTGAGGGCGCTGGCTCCTGTGTGGCCGGGGGTGGCCCGGTGAGCGAGCTGGCAGAACGCCTGGAGGAATACCTGGCCCTACGCCGCTCCTTGGGTTACAAGCTGGAGCGGGCCGCGCAGGTCCTGGCCGATTTCGTCGCCCACCTTGATGAAGCCGGCAGATCGCACATCAGCACCGAGTTCGTCTTGTCCTGGGCCATCGACACGACCAACCCGGAGTCGTCGTGGCGGGCGCAGCGACTCGGTTTAGTCCGCGGTTTCGCCCGCTACCTGCACACCGTCGATCCTCGCCACGAGGTCCCTCCGACCGGGTTGGTTCCCCGACGGCGCGGACGTCTTGTGCCCTACCTGTTCTCGGCGGCCGATATCGAAGCGTTGATGGGCGCCGCCATCGGGCTGCGATCGCCGTTTCAAGCCCACACCATGCAGACCTTGATCGGTTTGTTGGCCGTGACCGGACTGCGTGTCGGCGAAGCGATCCGTCTCAACCGGACCGACATCGACTTCGAGGCCGGCATCATCACAGTGCGCGACTCCAAGGGCAACAAGTCCCGCCACGTGCCGATCTCGCTCAGCACCCGTGACGCTCTGCACAGCTATCTCACTGACTGGGGCTGCTACTTTCCCGACGCGAAAGCAGCACTGACCACGACCACCGGGACCCGGTTACGTTCCAGCAACCTGGGAACCCTGTTCGCCGAGGTGGTGTCATTGGCCGGGCTTGGGGTCAAACCCCAGGGGGCGCTGCCACGCCTCAGAGGACTCCGACACAGCTTCGCCGTGTCCGCCCTCGTCACCTTCTACAACTCCGGCGCCGATGTGGCCGCCATGTTGCCGGTGCTGTCCGCGTACATGGGACACGTCAGCCCGGCATCCACATACTGGTATCTGTCGGCCTCGCCCGAGCTGCTCGCGGCGGCCGCCCGCCGAGCAGCAACGCCAACGAAACTCGGAGGCTCCCGGTGAGCGCGCTAGCGCCGACGCTCGAAGCGTTCTTCACCCAGCGGCTCGCCGCCCAGCGCAACGCCAGCCCCCACACCATCGCCTCCTATCGTGACTGCTTCCGGCTCCTGCTCCACTACGTCCAGGCCACCACCGGGATCGAGCCGGCCAAGCTCGATTTCGCCGACATCGACGCCAAAGTGGTCGCCGGCTTCCTGGACCACCTCGAGACCGAACGGAACGTCACCATCTCGACCCGCAACGCCCGTCTGGCCGCGATCCACTCCCTGTTCCGTTTCGCTGCGGTCCGCCATCCCGAACACGCCCAGCTCATCGCCCGAGTGCTCGACATCCCCACAAAACGAACCAGGAAGGACACCGTCACCTTCCTGACCCGGCCAGAGATCGACGCCCTGCTCGCAGCCCCTGATCTGTCCGCGCGGATCGGACGACGAGACCGGGCTCTGCTTCTCCTCGCCATCCAGACCGGGCTGCGGGTCAGCGAACTCACCAACCTACGCCGAAGCGATGTCGCCCTGGGCACCGGCGCGCATGTGGCCTGCACCGGCAAAGGCCGCAAACAACGAGCCACACCACTGTTCCCTGAAACCGTCGCGGTGCTCAAGGCCTGGCTCGACGAACAGCCCGGCGGGTCGGCCGACCCGCTCTTTCCCGGACCCCAGGGCCGACCGCTAACCCAGGATGCGGTGACCGCCATCATCTCCCGCCACGCCCTCTCCGCAGCCAAGGCCTGCCCCTCCATCACAGCCAAACGGCCAACGGCCCACGTCCTGCGCCACAGCTGCGCCATGGAGCTCTTCCATAACGGCGTCGATGCCTCCACCATCGCCCTGTGGCTCGGACATGAAGGACTGCGCACCGTCTCCGTCTACGTGACCGCCGACATGGCCACCAAGGAACGAGCCCTGGCCAGAATCACCCCGATAGGCGTGACATCCGGGCGCTACCACCCCAACGACACACTCCTCGCATTCCTCGAAGCCCTCTGACCCTTGCCTGCGGTTATGCCGAAACGGCCAGCCCACCCCACCCGGTCTGACCAGCACCGACAGCCACGGCCACCCACCGTTTTCGGCATAACCGCGCCATCGGCATAAAAGCCGTTATGACGAAATCGTCATAACGGCTTTCTTTGCGGCG
>JAJZLP010000156.1 GCA_021803325.1 Actinomycetes bacterium | reverse complement strand
GGGACCGGGCCGATCTCTCGACCGTTCCGGGTCTGCCCACCGACCGGCTTTCGTCGCCACCACTACTGCACCTGATGAACGCGTCAACGATCACGAGGGTCGCCGATCCGTCCCACCTGGCGCCACCGACTGGCGCCGACACCTCCCCCAGCGATCGCCCCCTTCCCGTGCTCCTTGCTCACGAGGTTGATCAGGAGACCTGTCGTCGGTCCCGATACGACCTCGCCGCACCTGCGCGGGCACACTCAGCCGGGACGCACTGAGCCCCCATGGCTCGACCGCGACCCAACCTGAACTCTCCCCGCTCCCCCCTCGGGGCGAATCCTAAGGAACGCCCTGGGGGATGTCAACGAATGGACATGCGCACGCAGAGCGTCCACCGGCACCGTCATCGCACCGGCACCCGCGGAAGCCCAAGGACCCGTTCGCCGATGATGTCCCGCTGGACCTGTGCGGTGCCGCCGCCGATGGTGAGCGCCGGCGCGAAGAGGAACCCCATGGCCCACAGGTCCGCCGGCCACGGCTGCTCGGACGCTGCCTCGCCCTGCGGCCCCGCGGTGGGCAGCATGCCGTGGGCACCGGCGATGTCCTTGGCCAGGTCCATCACGCGCTGGCCGTGCTCGTCCGCCAACGCCTTGCGCACGGAGGCCTCGGGCCCAGGTGAACGGCCGGCGATGGCAGCGCCGACCGTGCGCAGGCGGAGCATGCGCAGCACCTCCCCCTCCGCCCACACCCCGGCCAGACGCTGGCGGGTCGGCCGATCACGAACAGGTCCCACGGCGCGCACCGCTGCCACCAGGTCCTCCGCCGTCGGTCCCATCCCCCACAGGGCACCCTCGCCCGACAGGCTGACCCGCTCGTTGCCGAGCGTGACCTTGGCCAGGGCCCACCCGCCGTGCTCGGCACCGACGAGGTGCTCAGGACCGAGCCGGACCTCGTCGAGGAACACCTCGTTGAAGCTGTGGTTACCGGTCATGTCGATGATCGGTCGTACGGTCACGCCAGGGGCGTCCATCGGGCAGACGAAGTAGGAGATGCCCTGCTGGGGAGGCGCGTCCGGATCGGTCCGGGCCAACAGGATGCCCTGCTGGGAGATGTGGGCGAGGCTCGTCCATACCTTCTGCCCCGTCACCACCCAACCGTCGCCGTCCCGTTCGGCGCGAGTCGTCAGCGCGGCAAGGTCCGATCCTGCTCCCGGCTCGCTGAAGAGCTGGCACCAGATCTCCTCACCTGCGAGCAGCGCGGGCAGGTAGCGAGCCTGCTGCTCCGGGCTGCCGGCCTGCACCAGCGTGGGGCCCGCCCAGCCGATCCCGATCTGGTTGGACGGCCGCCGGATCCCCTGGCGGCGCAGCTCGTCGTCGATCACCAGCTGCTCGATGGGCGACGCCGCCAACCCCCACGGACGGGGCCAGTGCGGCGCGACGTACCCGGCGTCGGCCAGTTCCCGACCGGTTGGCGCCGGGTGCGCTGCCAGCCAGGTACGCAAGGCGCCGCGCGCCGGGTGGTCGTCGCCGGGCAGGGCAAGGTCCATGCCCGCAGCGTAGGCTCGTGCCGTGACCGAGTGGAATTTCGCCGACATCCTCGAAACCGTGGCGGACGTCATCCCCGATGCGCGCATGCTCGTCCACGGAGGCCGCACCACGACGCACCGACAGGCTGACCGCCGGGCCAACGGGATCGCCCGGGCCCTGCTCGACCACGGTCTCGCCCGCCAGGACAAGGTGGCGCACTATCTCTACAATTGCCCTGAGTACGTCGAGTCGATGGTGGGCATGTTCAAGGCCGGCCTGGTGCCGGTCAACACGAACTACCGCTACGAGGACGACGAGCTCCTCTACATCTGGGAGAACGCCGACGTCGCTGCTGTCGTGTTCCACGGCTCCTTCGCCGAGCGGATCGAGCGGCTGCGCCCCAAGCTCCCAGCCGTGCGCCTGTGGCTGTGGGTCGACGACGGCAGCGGGCCGCTGCCCGACTGGGCGACTTCTTACGAGCAGGTGGCAGCAGCCGGAGGCGACGACCCCGTACGGGCCCCGTGGGGCCGCAGCGGCGACGATCTGTTCCTCCTCTACACCGGCGGGACCACCGGTATGCCCAAGGGCGTCATGTGGCGCCAGGACGACCTGTTCGCCCGCCTGAACAGCTCCAACCTCATCAGACTTCCCGACGACGGCGGTCTTGACGGCGTTCGGCGGACCATCGTCGGCCCGGGTCCTGTCCACCTCCCCGCCTGCCCGCTCATGCACGGCACCGGCGCCTTCACCTCGCTCGCCATGCTGACCATCGGCGGGGCGGTCGTGACGCTCACCGGCCGCAGCTTCGACCCCGCCGAGCTGCTCGATACCGTCGACGCGGAGCACGTCAACACGATCGCCATCGTCGGTGACGCCTTCGCCAAGCCGATCCTGGCCGCGCTCGACGCCGAGCCGGGTCGCTGGCGGCTGTCCACACTGGTCGCCATGATCTCGTCCGGCGTCATGTGGAGCGAGGAGACCAAGCGGGGCCTGCTGGCCCACCGGCCCACCATGCTCCTGATCGACGCGTTCTCCTCCTCCGAGGCGCTGGGCATGGGCACGTCGGTGTCGAGCGGCGCCGCCGCCGGGCACACCGCCCAGTTCGCGCTGGGCGCCGACGTGCGCGTCATCGACCCCGAAACCGGCACAGACGTCACGCCCGGCTCGGGCCAGCGGGGCGTGCTGGCGCTCGGCGGCCGCAATCCCCTGGGCTACTACAAGGACGAGACCAAGACGGCGGCAACCTTCCGTGTCTTCGACGGTCGGCGGTTCTCGGTCCCCGGCGACTGGGCGGAGGTCGACGCCGATGGTGGCGTGCACGTGCTCGGCAGGGGATCGGTGGTGATCAACAGCGGCGGGGAGAAGATCTTCCCCGAGGAGGTCGAGGAAGTCCTGAAGCGACACCCGGCCGTGCGCGACGCCGTGGTCGTCGGCCTGCCCGACGAGCGCTTCGGCGAAGCGGTCGCTGCCGTCGTCGAGCTGCGCGAGGGCCAGACCGCCAGCGAAGACGAGCTGGCCGCCCACGTCCGATCCTCACTGGCTCGATACAAGGCGCCGCGCCGGGTGCGCTTCGTGCCCAGCATCGGACGAGCTGCCACCGGCAAGGTCGACTACGCCCGACACCGCCAGGAGACCGCCACCTGGGCGGGATCGGCGGAGTCCGCCGCCAGCTGACCAACCGTCACCCGGTCGCCGCCGTGGCGATATCCGGCTCTTCCGGGATCAGTGGGGAGGAGGTGGGCTGACCATCCACCAGCGAGGTCAGGGGCCGTGCCGCGCGCCGCCAGTGCCGATTGGCTTGTCGAGGCCGCCGTCATTTGGTTCGGTTCGCTGGTCGGCACCCGTGCTGGTGGGCGCCGTACCGCCCGGGCCAGCTCGTGGCGGTGCCGTACCGCCCGGACCAGCTCGTGGCGGTGCCGTACCGCCCGGACCAGCTCGTGGCGGTGCCGTACCGCCCGGATCAGCCCTTGTTGGCGCCGTGCGCCCGGACGAAGTCGTTGACGGCGTAGTAGGCGTCG
>JAJZLP010000135.1 GCA_021803325.1 Actinomycetes bacterium | reverse complement strand
GGGCGCCGCACGAGCGGTGGACCGGCAGGCGGCTGGGACGGGTTTTGTCGAAAACGAGGGTGTCGCCCCATGTTCTTTAGGTGACGCTTGCCCGGTCGTGGGCCGCCCATGACCGACACCACCCCCACCCCCCGAACCCCCCGCTGCACCGCCCGCCCAGAGCCCGAACGCTCCGACGTGCCGCTCGGTATCTGGCCGGTCGCCCAGCAGACCGCCCAGCGCCAGCGGGCCGGGCGCTACCTGCCCGAGGTGGCCCGCCACCCCGGGAAGATGCTCCCCGCCCTCGCCCGGCGCATCGTCGCCGAGTACTGCGCACCCGGCGCT
This sequence comes from Actinomycetes bacterium, assembly GCA_021803325.1. Lineage (GTDB taxonomy): Bacteria > Actinomycetota > Acidimicrobiia > Acidimicrobiales > UBA8190 > JAJZYI01. The sequence goes on along the minus strand of JAJZLP010000135.1, from coordinate 3,220 downwards.
TTGGTGGCCGACCCGATGTGCGGGATCGGCACCACCCTCGCCGAAGCCGCCCTGCTCGGGCGGCGCGCGGTCGGCGTCGAGCTCGAAGCCCGCTGGGCTTTGCTCGCCGAAGCCAACCTCGACCACATGCTCGACGCGCCGGCCCGCCAACAAGTCGAGGTGCGCCGCGGCGACGCCCGGCATCTCGCCGAGGTCTGCGCCGACCTCGCCGCCAGGGTCGACCTGGTCGTCACCTCCCCGCCCTACGGCTGTGACGCCGGCATGATCGACAAGCGGGCGTGGCTCTCGGGCGGGCGGCTGTGCCCGGTTGACACCCTCAACTACTCCACCGACAAGGCCAACCTCGGCCACGCCCGCGGCCAGGCCTACGAACAGGCGATGGCCGAGATCTACACCGGCTGCGCCCGGCTGCTACGCCCTGGCGGCCACCTGGTGGTGGTGACCAAGAACACCAGGCGCCGCGGCGCCATGCTGGACCTCGCCGGGCTCACCGTCGCGCTCGCCACCGCCGCGGGGTTCTCCTACCTCGGCCATGTCATCGCGCTGCACGCCGCGATCCGAGACGGCGACCTCGTCGCCCGGCCCTCCTACTGGCAGGCCACCCAGGTCCGCCACGCCCGCGCCAAAGGCGAGCCCGCGCATCTCGTCGCGCACGAGGACGTGAGCGTCTTTCTGCTCCCCGGCACCCGAAAGGACCCCGCCGATGCCCGCTGACCTGCCACTGTCGGTCTGGCCCACCGCCCAGCGAAACGCCCGAGCCCAACGAGCCGGCCGCTACCTCGAGATCTCCGGCACCCATCCCGCCAAGATGCTCCCCGCCATCGCGGCGCGCGCGATCGCCACCTACAGCGCCCCCGGCGACCTCGTGGTCGACCCGATGGCCGGCATCGGCTCCACCCTGGTCGAAGCCGTCCACCTCGGGCGCGACGCGATCGGCGTCGAGTACGAGCCCACCTGGGCCAACCTCGCCCGGGCCAACCTCCGCCACGCAACTAGCCAGGGCGCGACCGGTCACGGCGAGGTGGTCTGCGGAGACGCCCGGCATCTCGCCGCGGTCGTGGACCCCGCCGTGGTCGGCCTCGTCGGCTTGGTCGTCACCTCCCCGCCCTATGGGGCGTCGCTGCATGGCCGGGTCACCGCCCGCCCCGGGCAGGGCATCGCCAAGTCCCACAACCGCTACTCGACCAACCCCGCCAACCTCGCCCACGTCGGCCTCGCAGGCCTGCTCGACGCCATGGGGACGATCCTCTCGGGCTGTGCCCGGGTGCTGCGCCCCGGAGGCTACCTGGCGATGACGGTGCGGCCCTACTGGTCGAACGGCCGGCTCGTCGACCTGCCCGGCGCGCTCGTCCGGGTCGGCGAAGCCGCAGGCCTCGTCCTCTACGAGCGAAACGTCGCCCTCCTCGCCGCCCTCCGAGACGACCACCTCGTGCCCCGCTGCTCGTTCTTCGCCCTCGAACAGGTCCGCAAGGCCCGGGCCAAGGGCGTCCCCCGCCAGGTCATCGCGCACGAGGACCTCCTGGTCTTCCGTGCTGCGCCGATCTCCGCCAGTTCCGCTGGCGCCGTCGTCCGCCTCGCCCAGCCAATGAACGCCTCGCCGGCATGGAGGGCGGCGTGAATGGCACTGGGCCGAAGGGGCGCAGCGTGCCGGCGCTCGGCGGTGGCCTTGACTTGTCCGCCCCGAAGAGGCCTCCTCGAAGGCCCCAGCCCACAGCAGGCCAGTCCCAGGAAGGAGGAACCCCGACAGCCGTGAACCGCCACACCGCCATCCCCATCCCAGACCCCGGGCAGCCAGCCGCCGGCCGGCTCGTCGACCAGCGCCAGGCCGCCTCGCTCGCCGGCTGCTCCCGAGACACCATCGTGCGGGCCCGGCGTGCCGGGCGCCTCCCGCACTCCCGCCTCTACGGGCAGCGCTGGCTCATCGCCGTCGACGACCTCGCCGCGGCCGGCCTCCTTCGCCCCGAGGGCACCGGCGCCGACACCGCGCCCGAGGCGAGCCCCGACCGGGCCGGCGAGACGTTGTCGGCGGTCGTGGAGCTGGCCCGGGCCGAGACCCGAATCTGCGCGCTCGAAGACCTCCTCGCCCGCCAAGACGACGAGCTGCGCTTTTTGCGCCAGCTCGCCACCGACCACCGTCGGCGGGCCAGCTGATGGGCCGGCCGATCACCGGGTCGCTGCGCCACCACCAGAACCGCTGGTGGGCGAGCGTCCCCCAACTCGGTGGGGTGCGACGCCGTCGCGAGGAGCCCTTCGCCAGCCAGGCCGACGCCCGGGCGTGGCTCACCCAGGCCGTCGCCGCCGCCCGGGCCGGCGAGCGGCTCCCCGACCCCGCCCGGTTCCGCACCACCAGGTCAGCTCGGCCAAAGCCCCGCCCGACCGAGCCGCCCCGCCTGCAGCCCGACGTCGCCTCGCTCGCCCGAGCTTGGATGGCCGCCGCCTACGAGGACCTGCGCCGCGGCGGCCCCGAACGCGCCGAACGGGTCCGGCGCATCGTCGAAGGGTTCCTCGTCCCCTGGTTCGCCCCCCGCACCTCCACTGTCGCGGACGTCACCTACTTCATGGCGCACGAGTGGCTGCTCCACCTCGTCGGGCGCGACCGCGCCGAGGTGAGCGGCACCCTGCTCGGGCCGCCCCCGGTCCGAGGGCCATTCCGCGATGGAGAGGAGCTGAGCCTCGCCCAAGCCGCCAAAGCCGCAGGGGTGAGCCTACCGACCGCCCGGCGGCGCTGGCGGGCCGGCCAGCTCCCCGGCGCCTATCGCGACCAGAGCGGCCAGGTGCGCGTGCCCGCTGCGGCAGCGGTCGCCATCACCGCCAAGCGGCGGGCGCCCGCCGGCCTGTCCCAGGGGTACGTGACCGACGCCCTGTGGGTGCTGCGCCGCATCCTCGCCTTCGCCCGGGCCAACGGACTGTTCCCGCCCGGCTTCGACCCCACCGAAGGCCTCGACGCCCCCATAGCCGACAAGGCCGACCGCCGCCGCCCCGAGCGCTCGGCCCAGCCCCGGCCGCTCAGCCTCCCCGAGTGCGCCCGGCTCGCCTCCCACCTCCACCCGGTCCACCAGCTCGCCTTCTGGCTCCAGCGGATCATGGGCCTGCGCATCTCCGAAGCCTTCGGCGTACTCGTCTCCGACGTCGTCGACCTCGGCGGCACCGGCCTGCTCGCCGTCCAAGGCCAGGGCGGTCGTAGCTTCGCCGTCCGCGACGACCACGGCCAGGTGGTGGC
>JAJZLP010000002.1 GCA_021803325.1 Actinomycetes bacterium | reverse complement strand
GTGGAGGTTCCTGCCGACGTGGTGACGGTGATGTCGACGGCACCAGCGGCGAGCGGCGGTGCGACAGCGGTGATCTGGGTGGCGGAATCGACGGTGTAGCTCGCTGCTGGGGTCGAACCGAACGTCACCGCGGTCGCACCAGACAGGTTGGTGCCGGTGACGACGACCGACACGCCACCGGCGGTCGATCCTGATGCCGGCGAGATCGCGGTGACCGCAGGCAACGGGGCCGTGATCGTCCCGCTGGACAGTGCAATGGGTGCCTGATACGGGGGTGGGCTTGCGGTCGTGCCCATCTGCGTCGGGTAGGCGTCGAAGTCGGCGGTTCCGGTACCGGCCATGCTGCTCGTGACGCTGGACTGGCTTACGAATTCGGTCAGGTACTCGTCAGTGACGGCACCGACCGAACCGGTCACGGTGAATTGTGCGGTGACTGTCGGCAGTGTCAGGTCGGTCCCCCCAGGAACCATGATTGACGGGTTGAGCTCCGTCTCGATGTAGGGGTACGTCGTGCGGTAGTTCCCTGTCGAGATCTGTGCGGTGCACGCCGACGTGGCAGCCGTACAGTACGTGGCGGTGACCTGTCCGGTCGAGATGGCGTCGCCACCGGCGAGGGTGATGGTGCCGGGCACCAAGGTCAGGCCGCTGGGCACCGGGGTGATGGCGGTGACCCCGGAGATGTTGTTGACTGTGACCGCGGTCAAACCGCTCCCGCTCGACGTCGGCACCACCGTGGGGCTCGGCGCGTTGACGACGGTGACGACGGAACCCTGCGGTGCGCTGGCCGGAGCGATGACCGAGATCCCAACGTTCTGCGTCTGGGGCACAGTCACCGTGATCGACATGCCTGTCGGCGTCACGTTCTCGCCCATGGGCTGCAACCCGACTGGGGGCACGTACTGGAGCGTGGCGGTGGCACAGGAACTGTTGCCAGTCGAGTAGCTGACTCCAGGGGCGCAGTAGGCGAACGTCAGCGCCTGGTTGCCCGTGGTGGACGTGGCCGGCGTGTAGGTGATGATGCCGGTGGTCGATGTCGTCGTGACGGCGGTCGTTCCGCTGGCTGGCGGGGTGACGATGGTCAGCGACGAGGTGTTGACCGAGGCCGCGCCGCCCTGCACCAGGGTCAGGACATTGAAGTTGTTGGCAGCGGGTGGGGATGGGGCACCGGATTCGGAGGCGGGGACGTAGCTGGCATATCCGGAGGCGATGACCGGTGCCCCGGACGCGCCCGCAGGCAACCCGGTTGCGAGCACCATCGTGGCGGTGGCGGTGGCGGTGGTGGCCATCAGGACACCGGCGATCATCGAGATCCGGAGACCCCGACCTGCGTGCTGTCGTGTCGTCTGCATGGGCGACCCCCCGATCGCCCTGAACGCCGGTGCGTCCAGGTCCGGCAGGATGCGCGAATCCGGTCGGTCAGATCATGGTCGCAGCCTCACCATAGGAAGTCAAGGTACTACAGACAGTGGTATATCTTTCCAACGCTCGAGTACTTGCTTCTATTCATGGGCATGGCACCACGTAGCGTGGTGTTTTCACGGCTATCGTCGGCCGCGCTGAAACGCCAATTCCTCGACAACGCTCGTACCGGCAGTTCGCCGACGCGGCACGAGGGCACGCGCATGCTGTTCCGTCGGACGGCGCTGAAGCGGGCGGGTCGACCGATGGGGTGCTCCTGACCGTGTGGAGCACATTGGCTCAGGTCAGGTCGACCATGCCCGACGACGGGCTGGACGGCATCGCCGTCCAGCGCCGGGGGATCCGGCCGGCCCCCCTGGCGGCGGTACCCGCCTCGACAGCCAGGCGCATGGCGGTGGCCATGCGCACCGGATCCTCGGCCCGGGTGATGGCCGACGCCACCAGCACGGCATCACACCCGAGCTCCATGGCCAGCACGGCATCGGAGGCCGTGCCGATACCAGCATCCAGGATGACCGGTACACCTGCCGATTCCACGATCAGCGCGATGTTGTGCGGGTTGCGGATGCCGAGGCCACTGCCGATGGGCGAGCCCAACGGCATCACCGCGGCACAGCCGACCTGTTCGAGGCGACGTGCCAGGATCGGGTCGTCCGAGGTGTAGGCGAGGACGACGAACCCGTCGGAGCACAGTCGTTCGGCGGCATCGAGCAGTTCGACAGGATCGGGGAGCAGCGTGTGCTCGTCGCCGATGACCTCGAGCTTGACCCAGTCGGTGCCGAACGCATCGCGGGCGAGCGTGGCTGTCATGACGGCGTCGACCGCGGTGAAGCACCCGGCGGTGTTGGGCAGGACGACCACGTCGTGGGTGTGCAGCACGTCCAGGATGGACCCGGTCGCGTCCGGGTCGATCCGCCGGACCGCGACGGTGGCGAGCGTCGTCCCCGACGCTGCCAGGACGTCGTCGAGCACAGCCAAGCTGGGAATGCCGCCGGTGCCGAGCAGGAGCCGTGAGCCAACCTGCTGCCCGGCGATATGGAGCGAGGCCGCCGAGCCAGCGGCGGCGGTGACAGCGGGTGCCGGAGCCGTCATCCGCCGGCCACCGCGGTGACGATCTCGATGGTGTCGCCTGCAGCCACCACGGTGTCCTCCCACTGGGAACGGGGGATCACGTCTCGGTTCCGGGCGACGGCGATCCCCGAGCGCGACTGGGCATAGGCGTCGACGACGGCGGCGATGCTCGTCGCGCAGGCAAGACGCTGGCGCTCCCCGTTCACCACCACCTCCACAGCGGCACCGGGCACCTCCACAGCGGCACCGGGCACCTCCACAGCGGCACCGGGCGGCGGGGTCGTCGTCGTCGCCTGGTCGGCCGACGTGGCACGAACGGTGTCGCGGGTGGTGGTCGTCATGGAGGGCACCATTGTGGCATCACCACGACGTCGACACGGCGCGCTCTGGACAGGGGGTAGGGACGCGGCGCGTGGCACCCCTGCGGGGGCCCGACGTGGAGCATTCGTGGAGGGCTGGCACGGCGGTAAGGAACCCGAACACCAGGACGTGATGCGGCCGTGCTCGTCGATCAGAACGGTGCCAAGGCCCAGACGGGACTGTTCTGGACGCCGACGGGCGCAAGCGCGGGTGCGCCTCCGAAGGAATCGATGGTGCCACCGGCAGTGGCAGTCCAGTAGCCGCCGCCGGGTGCGGCGGCGATCGAGGTGACGAGCCCTGCGCCTGGCGATGTGGCTGGGGCGCCGGCGAACCGTGCCGTCCCGAAGCAGTAGATCCCGCCGTCGGCGCTCGCCAGCCAGTAGCCCTGCCCATCGGCGGCGGGTGCCATCGCCAGCACCGGCCCCGCTGGCCTCACCCCCAGGCCGGGAAGGGAGCCGAGAAAGCGGGCGTCGCCGAACGCATAGACGGCGCCGTCCGCGCCGACCAGCCAGTAGCCGCCGCCATCGGGTGTGGCGACCAGCGTGCTGATCGGAGCCTGCGGCCTGATGCCGAGGCCGGGCAGCGAGCCGAGGTACGGAGCGTCCCCGAAGGCGTAGACGGCTCCGTCGCTGGCGGCGAGCCAATAGCCACGCCCGTCGGGGGTGGCGGCAATGCCCACGGCGCGCCGGCTGCCGACA
>JAJZLP010000099.1 GCA_021803325.1 Actinomycetes bacterium | reverse complement strand
GCCGTCATCCTCTACACCTCCGGGACCACCGGGAAACCCCGGGGGGCGGTCCTCACCCACGCCAGCCTGCTCGCCTCCGCCCGGGCCCAGGTCGCCCACCTCGGCTGGGACGAGCACACCTCGACCGTCGGCTCCCTGCCCCTCAACCACGTCGGCGGGCTGACCTGCGGCATCCTGTCGCTACTGGTGGCCGGGGGCACCGTCGTGCTGCTGCCCGCCTTCTCCCCCACTGCCGTGCTGGCTGCTACCGCCGAACACCGCACCACGGTGCTGTCGGGGGTGCCGACGATGTTCGTCATGCTGCTGCAGGCCCTCGCCGCCAACCCGGTCGACGTCGACTCGCTGCGTCAGGTCATCGTGGGTGGCTCGATCCTCGACCCGTCGCTCGCTGAGCAGGTCGCCGCGGCGTGGCCCGATGCCCAGCTAGTCAACCTGTACGGGCTCTCCGAAAGCTCGGGGGCCTCGGTGCTGTCGGCCCCGGGCGACGACCTCGACATGGTCACCCGCAGCATCGGGGTCGTCATCGGCGACTTCGAGGGGCGCGTCGTCGACGAATCGGGCAACCCGGTAGCGCCGGGGATCGTCGGGGAGCTGCAGCTGCGCGGAGCGTGCGTCGCCGCCGGCTACTGGGAGATGCCCGAGGAGACGGCCGAGACGTTCCTGCCCGGTGGATGGCTGGCGACCGGGGACATGGTCGAGGCCGAGGCCGACGGCCACCTGGCCGTGCGGGGCCGGAAGAAGGAGCTGTACATCCAGGGCGGCTTCAACGTGTACCCGGCCGAGGTCGAAGCGGTGCTCGGCACCCACCCTGCAGTGGCGCTGGCCGCCGGCTTCGGCGTCCCCGACCCGGTCTACGGCGAGGTCGGCGCTTACGTCGTGGTGCCGCGCCCGGGCGCCGAGGTGGACCCCGACGAGCTGCGCGCCTGGTGCGCGTCCCGGCTCGCCGACTACAAGGTGCCCCGCTACGTCACCGTGGTACCAGAGGTGCCGCTCACCCCGGCCGGCAAGGTGGCCAAGGCCGAGCTGCGGCGCCGGTTCGAGGCAGGTGCCTAGGTCAGTGATTCCAAGGGATCCCGGACCACCCGGGGTCCACGACTGACACGACGAAGGCGTCCACAATCGGCGTTGCCAATAGACCGGGGTTCCGCAAGGAACACGGCTGGTCCCAGGGCGAGCTCGCCGAACACGTCGGCGGCGACGCCCGCCAGATCAGCCGTTACGAGAGCGGCGGGATCACACCGTCGCTGGACGCCGTGGCGGAACCCGTCAAGCATCTTGAGACACGTTCCTATGGCGCCTTCTGTGCGACGTCCTCGTCGGGAACCGGTTCGTTGATCCAGGCGATGGTCGGCCTTGCGGACGATGGCTTCCCCGTAGCCGGCCGGGCTGCGATGTCCAGGTGAACGATGTAGCTAAAGCCGCCGAGTGACAGACCAGCCGTCGACGGTGTCGGCCACGACGGCCCGAGGTCCGGGCCAGTGGGCAAAGGCGGTTGCTGCACGGCCAGGTGACGTCAGTGGATCACCGGGTGGCGATCCCGTTCCTTCTAACGATGGGCCAGCTCCGCGACCCCTGCATCGCGAACGTGCTGGACCTCGCCGACGACGCGGGAGTAGAGGAGCGGGGCGCGGCCCCACTTACGATGTTCGTCGGCGCCACCCGACCCATGGTCGCTCGGCGCCCTCCTCGCCGAGCGTGGGACCTCTGGAGGCACACTGCCCTCAGAGCTGCCCCCGGCCGCCGGTTCGGTCGTCGGTCAAGCGGCCAGGCCACCGGCCATCTGTCGGCCTCTTCGGCTACGCTCACCGGCCGAGTGGAACTGGTGCTGCATGCACGGCGCAGGTACCGCGCCACAGAGAGCACCGTGGGGCCAAGGCGAACGGAGACAAAGGTGACGGGAGCGCTGCGGCGTGCGGTGCTGGGCACGGTGGTCGTGGTCATCGGGGCGCTGACCACCGCCTGTGGCTCGACCAGCAGCTCGTCGGCCACGACCGCGGCCGCGGGAGCGGCGAGAGGATCGAGCCCGGCGGCGTCCGCAGGGGGAGGAGGCTTGACCCTTGCCCGACTGGGCAGCCTGACGAACTACTCGTTCTCCACCAGCACGGGGAACGGGGGCTACTCCTTGACGCTCACCGGCGAGGTGCACGACTCCACCGACTGGGAGACCCACTCCACCAGCCCTGCCGTCACCACCTACGACGTCGACGGTCGCGGCTACACCGTTGCCCTCGGACAGGTCGCTTCGGTCACGTTCAAGACCCCCGACGGGTTGACCCACTTGAACGGAGAGAAGACCTACGCCCAGGCGCTCATCGGCTACACCCACGTGGCGGGGATCCGGATCACGACCGGGGGCGCCTGCAACGTGGCAGGGGTTGCGGGTACCACCTACCAGGTGAAGTCACCGAGCGCCGACGCGTCGTTGCTGGTCGAGACGGCGACCGCCTGCGTCGCCGACGGCTCGGGTGCGCTGCTGTCCTACTCGTCAGGCGTCCCGGGCGGCTCTGCTGCCAATGCCGCACACATCACCGGTGCCACCACCTCCTTTACGGTGGACGCCGTAGGCGGGATCGGACCGATCGCCGCTCCCACCGCGTCGTCGTCCGCCAGCACGACCACCACGGCGCCCCCCGCTGTCGGCGGTACGTCGAGCCTGCCGGCCGGGTTCCCCGACCAGGTCCCCGCTCCGCCCGGGAAGGTCTTCTCGAGTGCCGCACTGAGCCCGACCAAGTGGTACGTGCAGCTCACCGAGACGGGCACCACTGCCGAGCCGCAGTACGTGAAGGCCCTGCAGGGGCACGGCTTCACCGTGGCGAGCACGTCGAACACGGCGGCGGGAAGCATCACGACGCTCTCGGATGCCTCGTACCAGGTGTTGGTGGAGCAGATGTCGCTGCCCGGTCAGGGCGTGATGCTGGCGGTCACCGTGACAGCTGCCGGATGACCGTGTCGGTTGCTGGGGCCGGGGAGCAGCGCGCCCACCCCTACGGGTCGAGGAGCTCGAGCTCCATGGTGTCGAGGTCCACCCGGCGGTAGAAGCAGTTACGGGGTTCGCCCTCGGCGTTCTTCGTGTGGCAGATCCCACCATGTCGAGGGCGGACCTTGTAGACGAGGGAGTTCTGCTCGCAGTTGACCAGCACCTCGAGTACGTCGAACGTCTCGCCCGAAGTCGCGCCCTTCTCCCACAGCTCGCCCCGTGACGTGCTCCAGAAGGTGGCGAGGCGGTGCTCGGCAGTGTGCCGGAGCGCCTGCTCGTTGACGTAGGCCACCAGGATGACCTCGCCGGTGTCGACGTTCTGGACGGCGCACGGCACCACGCCACGCACCCGGTCGAGCTTCCCGAAGTCGAGATGCAGCGCCGTGCCTTCCTCGAGCTCCTCCACGCTGTCTGCCATGAGACGAGTTTCGCATCCCGGCTACCCGGCCGCGCGCGACTCGACGATCGGTCCGCTCACGTGGTCCCGGGAGAGCCCGTCCGGTCCCGCTCCTCCTCACCTCCTCACGTCCTGACGCGACGGTCAGCGGCACGGCCGGCTCGGCCACGAGCTGGTGCCAGCCGTGAGCGTCACTC
>JAJZLP010000130.1 GCA_021803325.1 Actinomycetes bacterium | reverse complement strand
ACGATGGCAGAAACTCCGTTGATGTCCATGCGCGCATCCTACGGTTGCACGGCTCGACGGTGCATCTCCGGGCGGGCCGGCCGGCCCCGACACCTCTTCTTCCGCTGGATGCCCGCCGGGGCGGCCGTTTGCCGGTCCGGGGACCCCGGATGTGGACAACCACCGGCACTCGGGACATCGACACCTCGGCCCACACCCGGCGTGACCAAGCGGGCTGACCTCTCTGGCCAGGTTTGGTCCTAACTTTTGCATGTGGGATGTTTCGGGCATATACTGGCTGGCAACAGCGTCGTGCCGGAGGGGGAGTCCATGGGCGCACTTGTGGGCATCGATGTCGGGGGCACCTTTACCGACCTGGCCTGGGCTGGTGACGACGGTGCCGTGGCTGCCGTCCTCAAGGTGCCGTCCACGCCAGACGATCCCTCACGGGCGGTCCTCGAGGCGCTCGAGAGGGCAGGGGTCGACGTGCCGGGCCTGGACGCGCTCGTCCACGGGACGACGATCGCCACCAACGCCATCATCGAGCGCACGGGGGCCCGTTGTGCTCTCGTGACCACCCGCGGCTTCCGGGACGTCCTCGAGCTCGGACGGCGCGACCGTATCGACCTCTATGGGCTGACCGGCACCCAGCGGCCGCTCATTCCACGTGACGACCGGTGGGAGGTCGACGAGCGCGTGGATCATCGCGGTCAGATAGTTACTTCGTTGGACGTCGAGCACGCCACTGAACTGGCGGCCGACGTCGCCCGCTCGGGTGTCGACGTCGTGGTGGTGGCGCTACTCCACTCGTACGCCAACCCGGCTCACGAGGAAGAGGTCGCCCGGATCTTCGAGGCGGCTCGCTCCGATTGGCGCATCGTCCGCTCGAGCACCGTGGTCCGCGAGTACTACGAGTTCGAGCGGACCAGCACTGCCGCGGTGCAGGGTTACCTCGAGCCCCTCGTCGCCGGCTACGCGGCTGCGCTCACTGACAAGCTCGCCTCGGTCGGTCTCCGGCGGGAAGCCCTGGTGATGCAGTCGAACGGCGGTGTCGTCCCGGTGAGCCGTCTTGGCAGTCGGGCCGCCCACATCATCCGCTCGGGGCCTGCCGCCGGCGTCATGGCGGCGGCGCAGCTGGCCGCCGAGGTCGGCTTCACCAAGATCATCACCGGTGACATGGGTGGTACTAGCTTCGACGTTGCCGTCGTCGTCGACGGTGAGCCCCGGATCTCGGAGACGACGCAACTCGACTTCCGCGTCCCGCTGCGTATCCCCATGATCGACGTGCACACGATCGGCGCCGGCGGTGGCAGCATCGCCTGGGTGGACCGCGGCGGTACGCTCCGGGTCGGTCCCCGCAGCGCCGGTGCGCAACCGGGGCCTGTCTGCTTCCGACGCGGCGGTACCGAGCCGACGGTGACCGACGCCAACATTGTCCTGGGCCGGATCGACGCCAAGCGGCCGATCGGCGACGAGACCGGACAGGCCCTCGACGTCGACGGGGCCCGCCGCTCCCTTGGTGCGCTCGGCGCCGAGCTCGGTCTCGGCGTCGAAGAGGCTGCCGAGGCGGTGCTCGCCGTGGTCAATACCCACATGGCCGGTCGGATGCGCCTCATCACCGTCGACCAGGGCTACGACCCACGTGACTTCGCTCTCGTCGCTTTCGGCGGGGCAGGACCGCTTCATGCCGCCGCCCTCCTGAGAGACGTCGGTGTCCGTACCCTTCTCGTACCACCCCGTTCCGGCGTCTTGTGCGCGGAAGGCTGCCTCGTCGCCGACCTCCGCTACGAGTACTCCCAGACCGTCGAGCGGATCGTCGAGCGCCTCGATGACCGCGACCTCGAGGCAGTCTTTGCCGAGCAGCGTCGCCAGGGCCTCGCCGAACTGGCCGCTGACGGAGAGGAGCTTGTCCGGACGGACGTGCTCCACTTCGCTGACATGGCCTACCTCGGTCAGGTTCACCAGATCCGAGTGCGGGTCGAGCCCGACTGGGACGCCGTGGCCCTGGCCAAGGCGTTCTCGGCTGCCTATCTGCGTGAGTACGGCGCCGCTCTTGACGGGATCCCCATCCTGGTGGTCAACGCCCGGACGTCGGTCCGGGGTGTCCGGCGGGGCGACACTGAGCCAGCGACGACGCCTCCCGAGCGTGCCGCCCCGCCTCCGGAGCAACGACGCCCTGCCTACTTCGGGGGGGCCTGGTGCGACACGGCGGTCTACCGCCGCGAGGCGCTCGAACCCGGCATGGTCTTCGAGGGACCCGCCATCGTCGAGCAGGACGATACGACGACGGTCGTCGAGCCGGGCATGCGGGCCAGCGTCGACGGACGTTCGAACCTCCAGGTGGAGGTGGCGTGACCATGGATGCCATCACCATCTCGGTCGTCAAAGGAGCCCTCGAGTCCATCTGCGACGAGATGGACACCCTGCTCATCCACGCTGCGCTCTCCCCGATCATCTCGGAGACCAACGACTGCGCCCACGGCATCTACCACCCCGAGACGGGTGAGACGATCGCCCAGGGCCGCATCGGCTTGCCGGTCTTCATGGCCAACATGCAGTTCACGGTCCAGGCCGTCCTCGACAAAGCCAACCGATCGGGCGGCATGCGCCCGGGCGACGTCTGGATCACCAACGACCCCTATCTCGGCGGGACGCACCTCAACGACGTCAACCTCGTGGTGCCAGTCTTCGTCGACGGCGAGCTCTTCGCCCTCCTCGCCAACACTGGCCACTGGATGGACATCGGCGGTGGCGTGGCTGGTGGCTGGATACCCACTGCCACCAACATCCACGAGGAGGGGCTCCTCATTCCCCCCGTCCGCCTGTTCGAAGGGGGCGAGCCCGTGGCGTCCGTGGTCGACGTCATCACTGGCAACGTGCGCCTCCCCGACATGATCGCCGGCGACCTCACGGCCATGAGCAGTGCCCTCAGACGTGGCGAGGAGCGCCTTCGCGGGCTGGTCGACCGCTACGGAGCGGAAGTGGTCAGCGCCTGCCAAGAGGAGATGATCGCCCGTTCCGAACGCGAGATGCGGTCCTACATCGCCGAGATCCCCGACGGCGTCTACGAGCACACCGACGCTCTCGACAATGACGGGGTGACCGACGAGCCCTGCCTCTTCCGTGTCGCCGTGACGGTGCGTGGGTCCGACCTGCACCTCGACTTCACCGGGACGTCCAAGGCGCCCGCCGGCCCGATGAACCTGGCGCGCAACACGACGATCTCCTCGGCATACGTCGCGCTCAAGCACATCTTCCCCGACGTGCCGGTCAACGGCGGGACCTTTCGCCCGGTCACCTTTACCATCCCCGAAGGTTCCGTGATCGCCGCCCAGTACCCGAGACCGGTCAGCGGTTACCTCGAGGTGGTCGGTCGGGTCATTGACCTTGTCTTCGGGGCCCTCGCTCCGGCGGTGCCCGACAAGGTCCCTGCCGCCTTCTTCGGCACCACCGGCGTGGTAACGGTGAGCGGAGACCACCCCGAACGCCGAGAGTACGTAGTCGGAGTCTTTCCCTACCCGGGCGGTTACGGCGCCAGTGCTACCAGCGACGGCCAGGTCCACGGCACCCCGCCCCAGTCGATGGCCAACTTCATGTCCATCGAGGTGGCCGAGCACAGACTTCCGCTGCGCTTCGACTACTTTGCCATGCGGGAAGACTCGGGAGGTCCCGGGCGCACACGAGGTGGTGTCGGCACGACGTACGCCTTCACTGCCTGGTCACCGTTGTCGACGTCGGTGCTCGGCGACCGGGTCGACCACGTTCCCTTCGGGGTCAACGGGGGCGGGCCGGCGAGCGGCAACGAGGTGCGTTTCCGTACTGGCGGTACCGAGTGGGTCCCGCCACTGCGCAGCAAGTACCAGGACCTCCACCTCGAGCCGGGCGACGGCGTCGTCGTCTCCTCCCCGGGTGGCGGCGGCTTCGGCGACCCTCTGGAACGGCCGCTCGAGGCGGTCGCACGGGACCTCGACCACGGCGTGGTCAGTCGGCGGCGAGCCGAGGAGGACTACGGCGTCGTAGTGGCAGCCGTCGAGGGACCGGAGCGGCGCCCGAGGTACCGGCTCGATGAAGCCGCCACAAAGGAGCGCCGTGACGTGCTCCGCCAGCAGCGCAAGGCGGTTCGGGGTGCCGGCTCGGCCTTCCCGGCCACGTCGGCGGCGGTCGACAGCGATGGAGGACAGCGATGACGATGGACGGCTGGGCCTGGGAGCTCCCCGACGAGCTCCAACAGCTCCGCAAGGTGGTCCGGGACTTCATGCGCCACGAGGTACGCCCGGCCGAGGAACCACTCGACTTCGACGCGTACGAGCTCCCGCACGACGTGCTCGAAGACCTGCAAAAGAAGGCCCGTGCCGCGGGCCTCTGGTGCGTGGCCTCCCCGGTCGAGCACGGCGGGAGTGGCATGAGCCTGCTTGCCCAGTGCGTGGTCGCCGAGCAAGCGTCGCAGTGCCGGATGGGCGCCTACACGCCTGCTGCGGGAACGTTCGGCTGGGACCCGCCCAACGTCATCTGGAAGGGGACGCCTGAGCAGATCGAGCGGTACGCCGTCCCTACCGTCGCTTCGGGTGGCAAGACGTTCGTGGCCATCACCGAGCCTTCGGGTGGCGCCGACCCGGCGCGGGCCATCACGACGAACGCCGTCCAGGACGGCGACGAGTGGGTGATCAACGGGACGAAGGTGTTCATCTCGGCGGCAGACTCGTCGGACTGGGGCATCGTCTTCGCTCGCACCAGCCCCGGCAAGGGACGCCAGGGCATCAGCTGTTTCGTCGTCGAGCGAGGCACGCCGGGCCTCACCATGCGGCCGATCCCGGTCATCAGGTCGTGGTACCCGTGCGAGCTCTCGTTCGTCGACTGCCGGGTACCCAACGACAACCTGCTGGGCGAGGAAGGGCGCGGGTTCGACCTGGCCCAGGAGTGGCTCGTGCACGGTCGGGTGCCCTACGCAGCGGCCACCCTGGGAATCGCTTCTGCTGCCCTCGACATTGCCATCGAGCACGCCGTCAACCGCGAGACCTTCGGCAGCCGGCTTGCCGACAAGCAAGCTATCCAGTGGATGCTGGCCGACTCCGAGATCGAGATCCGGGCCGCCCGGGGCCTCGTCTACGAGGCTGCATGGAGGGCCGACCTAGGACGTGAGTTCAAGGTCGAGGCGTCAGCAGCCAAGGTGTACGCCACCGAGACGGCAGGGCGAGTCGTGGACAGGTGCATCCAGATACTCGGCGGGCTCGGTGTGACCAAGGAGCTCCCGCTCGAACGCTGGTACCGCGAGCTCCGTATCAAGCGGATCGGCGAGGGGCCCTCCGAGGTCCATCGCATGGTGGTGGCCCGAGAGCTGATCCGCAGCGAAGCAGCCGGGCGCGATCGATGAGCATCGACTTCAGCGTCGAAGATGGCATTGCCCAGATCGTCCTGAACCGTCCCGAACGGCTCAACGCCATGGACGCGGACGCCTACCGCCGGCTTTCCGAGCTGTGGGTGGCGGTCCGAGACGATCCTGCCATCCGGGTGGCGATCGTGACCGGAGCGGGGGGGCGGTCCTTCTCGACGGGTGCCGACTTGAAGAGCTACGTCACCGATCCGCAGGACCTTTCGGATTTCTGGCTGACCCAGCACGAGCAGCTGCTGAACCGGGGTCTCGAGGTGTGGAAGCCGGTCATCGCCGCCGTGAACGGTTACTGCCTGGGTGGCGGCATGACTCTCATGTTGGCCACCGACATCCGCATCGCCGTTCCGCACGCCACCTTCGGGCTCACCGAGGTGAAGCGGGGCATCCTCGCCGGCAACGGGGGGACCCAGCGCATCCTCGAGCAGCTCCCCTACGCCATCGGTATGGAGCTCCTCCTCACCGGCCGGAGCATCGATGCCGCCACGGCGGCCCGCTGGGGCTTGGTCAACGAGGTGGTCGAACCGGCGGCGCTCCTCGGACGTGCCCACGAGATCGCTGCCGATATCGCCGGCAACGCCCCCCTGGCCGTGCAGGCAACCAAAGAGCTGGCCGTGCGCTCCCGCGACCTCGACCGGGTGTCCGGCCTGCGGCTCGAGCAGGCGATGAACCGACACCTCCAGCAGACCGACGACGCTCGGGAAGGCCCTGCCGCCTTCGCCGAGCGGCGGCCGGCCGCCTTCGTGGGGAGGTGACCGGAGACGTGGGGACCGACGTCGGACGGGGGCCGCTGTCGGGAATCACCGTGGTCGACCTGGGCCAGATCTACAACGCGCCCTACGCCACGCTGCTCATGGCGCTCGCTGGCGCCGAGGTCGTCAAGGTGGAGCCTCCGGCCGGTGAGAACCTGCGAGGCCGTGGGCGGAAGGCGGGCGCTGCGGCGCCATTCGCCATGCTCAACTCGTCCAAGCGCGCCGTGACGCTCAACCTCAAGCATCCCGAAGGGGTCGAGCTCCTCGTCGAGCTGGCAGACCGCGCCGACGTCTTCGTCGAGAACTACCGTCCTGGGGTCCTGGCGCGTCTCGGCGTTGTCGCCGACGACCTGCTCGAGCGCAACCCCCGTCTGGTCTACGCGTCGAGCTCGGGGTACGGCAGCTGGGGCCCCTACCGCGACCTGCCGGCGATGGACCTCACCGTGCAGGCGATGGCCGGCGTGATGGCCGCCACTGGGTTTCCCGACGGCGAGCCGGTCAAAGCGGGGGCAGCCCTCGGTGACTTCCTGGGAGGCATCCATCTCTACGGCGCAATCGTCACTGCGCTCTACCAACGCGAGCGGACCGGGCAAGGCGCCAAGGTCGAGGTGGCCATGTTGGACGCCGTGTACCCGTCGCTCATGTCGAGCCTCGGGTTGTACTTCGGCCAGGGCGACGGTCACCACGCCGTAGCTCGGACCGGCAACCACCACTCGGGGATGGCCGAAGCGCCCTACAACGTGTACCCGGTCCGAGACGGTCGGGTGGCGCTGATCTGCGTGACGGACGCGCACTGGCGGTCTCTGACCGAGGCCATGGGGATGCCCGAGTTGGCTAAGGACGCCCGTTACTCGACCCGCGTCGACCGGGTGGCCCACATGGAGGACGTCGACGACCTCGTCCGGGCGTGGTCGGCCGGGCTCGCTCGGGACGACATGGTGGCCCGCCTGCAGGCGAGCGGCGTACCCTGCGCGCCCGTACGAGAGCTCGACGAGGTGGTCCACGATGCCCATCTCCACGCCCGGGGGATGTTGCGAGAGCTCGTCGACCCCGACCTTGGGCCGCTTGTCGTGCCGGCCAGCCCATTGCGCTTCGACGGTTTCGAGCCGGAGGTGACGGCGAGCCCGAGGCTCGGCGAACACAACGATGAAGTGTACGGAACCTGGCTGGGTATCGGTCCCGACCGCCTGGCCGAGCTGCGAGAGAAAGGGGTGATCTAGTGCGCGGAGACGTGGTGATCGCCGGCGTCGGCCACACCGCCTACGGCAAGCTGCCGGGCCGGTCGCCAACCTCGATGAACGTCGAGGCGGTGCGCAAAGCGCTGGCCGATGCCCGGGTGGAGAAAGATGCCGTCGACGCCCTCTTCGTCAAGTACCCCACCTCCGGGCACGTCCCGATGTACGGGCAGGTAGTCGCCGAGGCCCTCGGCGTCCAGCCGCGCATCGGAGGCGTGTGGGACCAGGGCGGCGCTACCAACATCTCGATGCTCTCCTTTGCCGCCATGGCGATCTCCCACGGCCAGTGCGAAGTGGCGGTCGTCACCACCGCCGACAACCCGCGTACCGGCACCCGGCAGGCGTATGAGCGGGCCTGGGGTGACGACGCTCCCTTCGGCTGGTTCGGGACGCCGGCCGGTTACGCCATGATCGCCCGTCGGCATATGGAGGAGTTCGGGACGACCCATGAGCAGCTGGGCGAGATCGCCGTCGCGGCACGCCGACACGGGGCGACGAACCCCGATGCCCAGCTCCGGGCACCCATCACGCTCGAGGACTTCACCCAGTCACGTCCGGTGGTGGACCCTTTCTGCCGTGATGACTGTTGCCTGATCTCGGACGGGGCGGCGGCCATCGTCGTCATGAGCAGAGAACGCGCCCGCCAGCTCGGCGCGCCCGCTCCGGTGCCGGTGCTCGGCTTCGGCCAAGGGCAGACGTCATGGGAGGTTGCCCAGCGGCCGACCCTCACCGAGACCGCGGCAGCTGTCTCGGCTCACACGGCGTTTGCCATGGCCGGCATCGGGCCCGAACAGGTCGACGTCGCCCAGCTCTACGACTGCTTCACTATCACCGTCCTCATGACGCTCGAGGACTACGGCTTCTGCAGGAAGGGCCAAGGTGGCCCGTTCGTCGCCGACGGGGCCCTCCAACTGGGTGGTGCGCTTCCCACCAATACGAGCGGAGGTCTGCTCTCCGAGACGGGGATGCCCGGCATGCAGCTTGTGCTCGAGGGCGTCCGTCAGATGCGGGGAACCTCGGTCAATCAAGTCCCCGGTGCGCAGACGTGCGTCGTCAGCAACCAGGGAGGGATCATGCACACTCACTCGACGCTGGTCCTCGGACAGGAGTGACGGTGCTCCCCCGGCCCGAGGTCACACCGCTCACCGAGCCATACTGGTCAGGGTTGGCCGCTGGTGAGCTTCGCTTCCAGCACTGTCGCGACTGTGGGAACGCCTGGCTGCCGGCCCGGGACGAGTGCCCGCGGTGCTTGTCCAGGTCCCACGATTGGCAGGTCGCCTCCGGCGGCGGCCGCATCATCAGCTGGGTTGTCTATCGCCAGGCCGTCCACGAGGCGTTCGTCGAGCGGATCCCTTACAACGTGGCCATCGTCGAGCTCGACGAAGGGCCGCGCCTCATTACCAACGTGGACGCTCGCGAGGAGGAGCTCGCCATCGAGCTCCCGGTCCGCCTCCGCATCGACGAGGACGACGGGCTCCACCTGCCTCGGTTCACCCTGGCCGGTGGCCGGTGGTCGAGGTGACGACGGCCCGCCTGTCGGCTGCGGGTGGAGGGGCCGAGGCAGCGGCTGCCTATGCGGCGCGGCCCTGGCTCACCCTCTACCCCGAGGGCGTCGGCGCCACGCTCGAACCCCGCTTTAGCACCATGACGGCGCTGTGGGACGACGCCGTTTCCCGTCGCGGCGGTTCCCCGGCACTGTACGTCTTCGGCACCGTCCTTACCTACGCCGAGGTCGACACTGCTGCCACGGCCCTCGCTGCCGACCTGGTGTCTGGAGGACTGGCACCGGGGGGTCGGGTCGCCATCCTCGCCCAGAACGACCCGCAGTGGGCGATCGCCCTCGTGGCGACATGGAAGGCCGGCGGGGCGGCCGTCTCGCTCAGCCCGTTGCTGAAGGGACGCGAGCTCGCCATCGAGCTCGCCGACTCCGGCGCCTCGGTGCTGGTGTGCCTCGAGGACCTCTACGAAGACGTGGTGAGCGACGTCGTCGACGGCTCGCCTCTGGAGAGGGTGCTCGTGACCCACCCAGCCGATTGGGTCGAGGGCGACGAGGACCGTGCTCACCTGGCCGAGGTCGTAGGGGCGCGGCGCGCCGTCGACGGCGCCGAACCCCTGCTCGAGGCCGTACGCCGGGGGAGCTCCGTGGCACTTCCCCAACGGGTCGTGGCGCCCGGCGACGTGGCGGCGCTTGTCTACACCTCGGGGACGACGGGGCCGCCGAAGGCCGCCATGCTGACGCACGCCGGGATGGCCTACAACGCCCAGGTCTTCGCCGAGTGGTTCGGGCTCGGCGCGGAGGACCCTGTGCTCGGCATTGCTCCGTTGTTCCACGTCACCGGCCTCGTCGGTCATCTGGCGGTGTCGTGGTACTGCGGCTCGCCACTCGTGCTGACCCATCGCTTCGACCCGGAGCTGGTGCTCGCCTCGGTCGAACAGTGGCGCCCGACCTTCACCATCGCCGCTCTCACCGCCTACCTGGCCCTGGTCGAGCACCCCAGGCTCGGCTCGGTCGACCTGAGCAGCCTTCGCACTGCCGCATCCGGCGGCGCCCCGGTCACCAAGGCGGTCGTCGATCGCTTCGCCGAGCGGACGGGTATCACCATTACGAGCGTCTACGGGCTCACCGAGACAACCTCGCCCAGCCATCTGACGCCGCCGGGATGCCCCGGCCCGGTAGACCCCCTGACGTCGGCCATCGCGGTCGGCGTGCCGGTCCCCGGAGCCCTGGCAGAGGTGGTCGACGCAGCCACGGCGGAGCCTGTGCCGCCGGGCACCCTCGGCGAGATCGTGATCTCGGGCCCCATGGTGGTGCCGGGCTACTGGGGCAAGCCCGACGAGACGTCGAAGGCGATGCCCGGTGGGCGGCTCTTCACCGGCGACGTCGGCTTCATGGACGAGGCAGGATGGTTCTACGTCGTCGACCGCAAGAAGGACCAGATCAATGCCTCGGGGTACAAGGTATGGCCCCGCGAGGTCGAGGACGTCCTCTACGAGCACCCTGCGGTTCGCGAGGCGGCTGTCGTCGGTGTCCCCGACCCGTACCGAGGTGAGACCGTTCGGGCTCACGTGTCACTGCGCGCCGGCGCCTCGACCACCGAGCGCGAGCTGATCGACTTCTGCCGCGAGCGCCTGGCTTCTTACAAGTGCCCGCGGTCGGTGCGCTTCGAGGACGAGCTCCCCAAGACGAGCAGTGGCAAGCTGCTCCGGCGCGACCTCCGGGACAGGCCGTGAGCAGTGACCGGCCATGAGCGCAGACCGCGAGCACCCGGTGGTCGTCGTGACGGGGAGCGCCGGCGGCATCGGACGCTCCATTGCCGTCGAGGCGGCACGACGCGGTGCGCAGGTGGTCGTCAACAGCCGGCGAGCCGAGCGACTGGTTGACGTTGTCGCCGACGTCGAACGGGCAGGTGGCGAGGTCCTGGCCGTCGAGGCCGACTTGCGTCACGGCGACCAGGCCGACCGGCTGGCGGCCGAGGCAGCCTCGCACTTCGGTCGGATCGACGTGCTGGTCAACAACGCCGCCGGTCTGTTCTTCGCCCCGGCCGAAGAGCTCACGGACAACGGCTGGCGGTCGGTGATCGACGCCAACCTCACCACCACGTTCCTTGCCTGCCGGGCCGTCTTTCCCTATCTGTGCGACCAGGGCGGTGGGACGATCTGCAACCTGAGCTCGGTGGCGGCGCTCCGGCCTCACCCGCACGCGAGCCACTACGCGGCGGCCAAGGCCGGTGTGAACAGCCTGACCGAGACACTCGCGTACGAGTGGGCCCCGCACGGGATACGGGTCAACGCCGTTGCCCTTGGTGCCGTCTTGACCGAGGCCTCGCGGTTCCGCCGCGATACGGACCGGGCGCTCATGGAAGCCCAGCTCCCAGGCGGACGGATCGCTACACCCGACGAGGTCGCGGTGGCCGTCCTCGACTTGTGCCTGGTCGAGAGCGAGTACCTGACCGGCGCTGTCGTGCGTCTCGACGGCGGCTTCCGCGGCGTCATGGCGCCACCCGACACCCGGTGAGCACCGAGGAGCCGCCGCGACTGACGCCGGACGCCGAAGGCCAGACGTCGGGAAACGCCGCCCATCGTTGGGGTACCCGAGGCCGGGTCGTTCCAGTACAGTTGGTCCAAAGGTTTGCTCGACACGTCGTACGTGAGATCGGATAGTGGTCAGTGCCTGCTTCTCGTGGTGACGGTTCGTCGACGGAAGCTGTGGTGACAGCCTCGGACCCGGACGCTCCGAGACGGGAGGGGCCGGACGGGGTGGCGGTCGCGTCGTCGCGCGTCGGGCGGCGCCTGAACGAGGGTGACCTCGGGCTGCCCACGCTGTCGGTGCCCAAGGCCTCCGACATCCTGGCCGACCACCTGCGGCAGCAGATCCTGAGCGGCGAGCTCGAAGAGGGTGTGTTCCTCCCGGTCGAACGCGACCTGGCGGCGACGAGCGGCTTGAGCCGTGGCACCGTGCGAGAGGCGCTGCGCATCCTCGAGATCGAAGGCCTCGTCGACATCAGGCCGGGCCGTTCCGGTGGCACGGCGGTGCGCCGTCCGGGCCTTCAGCCCTTCGAACGGAGCATCCAAGGTTTCGTCCTCGGCCGTCGCATTCGTCTGCCTTCCGTCGTCGAGGTGCGCGAGGCCGTCGAACCGTTCGCCGCCGGGCTTGCCGCCGAGCGCCGCACCGAGGAGGAGCTGCACGCCATCACCGAGGCGACGACTGCCGTCGAGGCAGCAGTCGACGACCTCGACCGTTTCCTCGACGAGAACGTCGTCTGGCACGTGTCGATTGCCAGGGCGAGCCACAACGAACTGATCTTCGCTCTCATGTCGTCCCTGTCCAACCTCATCCGGCAGGGTACGGACATTCCCGACTTCAACCGGGAGGAGACCAAGCGCTTGACCGTCAAGGCCCACCGGCGAGTGCTCCGTGCTATCAACGAGGGAAAGCGCGACGAGGCCTTCGTGGCGATGAGCCGGCACGTCCACGGGTTCCACGTCGCGGTGGCTGATCGGCTCCCCGAGGAGAGCGTTGTCGCAGACGGCGTCGACGGCTCCCCCTCGGCGGATGGCGCCGCCTGAGGACTGCCCGACGTCGATCAGCGCGCTCGGAACACCGGCGGTCTCTTGGCCAGGAAGGCGTCGAGCGCTTCGACCATGTCTTCGCTGCGTGCCGTTAGCACCTGGCTCCGGTTCTCGAGCTCGAGGGCGCTTAAGAGTGACGGCGCGTCGACGTTCGCTGACACGAGCTGCTTGGTCAGCCTGACCCCGATGGGCGAGTTGGCCACCATGGAGCGGGCGACCTCGATGGCCCGGGCCACCGTGTGGCCGTCGTCGACGACGTCGTTGACGAGCCCGATCCGAACGGCCTCGGCGGCGTCGACCGACCGACCGGTCATGAGCAGCTCGTAGGCCCGTCCTAGCCCGACGATTCGCGGCAGGAAGTACGAGGTGCCGCAGTCACCGCCGGACAGCCCGATGCGGACGAACGCCGCGTTGAAGCGGGCCGAGCGGGCGGCGACGCGTACGTCGGCAGCGAGGGCGAGGGCGAACCCGGCGCCGGCCGCCGGGCCGTTGACCGCGGCGACGACCGGGATGTCGATGGTGTGGAAGCTGGTGATGCACCGTGCCCAATGCTCCTGGCCTCGGAGGTTCGCCCCGAGGTCCATGGTCGCCAGCCTTGCCGCGTCGTCGAGGTCGAGCCCCGAGCAGAAGCCACGTCCGGCGCCGGTGATGACGACCGCCCGGACCGTTGCGTCGGCCTCGAGCGCCAACGCCACGGCAAGCAACTCGTCGAACATGGGCAACGTCAGCGCGTTCAGTGTCTCTTCGCGGCGCAACGTCACCAGGGCGATAGCAGTGTCTACCTCGTCGACCGTGAGCGTCTCATATCGGTATGCACTGGCATGCATTTCCTGCTCGTTTCGTTTGAGGGACCATGACGTCAGCACGGTACACCTGTCGATGGAAGCGATGAAGCGGGCGATCGTGGTCCGCCATCCGACATGACGGCTTCGGACCGGACCACGGGAGACAAGCAGGCGTCGGCCGAGCGAGCGCCTGTCATCGGGGCCCAGGACAGCTTCTCGGTAGTCGGTGGAAGGCCCCGGCGCTCGCCGTCGCGACAGCGGCGCTAGTACGCGGCAGCCGGTGTCCCGGCAGGGTGGCTTCGGTTGGCTGGTGCCAGGCCGCGCTTTGTCGGCGGGAGGGATCGGCGCCGCGTTCCCGCAAGCCGAGACGCCGGGGACCAGGGACGACGTTCGCCGGAGCGAGACGCTGCTCGCCGGTGGCACATTGCCCCTTGACACCGGAAGCAAACGGTTCAATATTTAGATCATCAAGGGAGTGAACCAGAACTGGTGTTCCCGACCCAGGGGGGAAAGCAGATGCCTGAACGCCTGACCGAAGGGGTGGCCCGCGTGGCCGCGCGCCCGATCGTGCCCTCACCACGGCGTTCCAACGGTTCCAGCATCGGGTCGTTGGCGACCCGTGGACACCTTTCCTGCGGACGGAACCGTAGTAGCGATGCGGTTCTGAACTGCCCCAATGACGCACGCATGAGTGCGAAGACGCACCTGAAAGAACGCGGCAGGCGGAGTTCTAGCGAGAAGGTAACCAAGCGGCTCACGAGTACCGCTCGTAGCTGACAACGTGGTGCCGAGTGCACCAAGAAAGGGGACGGGCATGCGAGTGCGCTCCCTCACATCGCGGGTGAAAGTGGCTGCCGTCGCAGGTGTCGCCCTGAGCGCGCTCGTGCTGGCTGCCTGTGGGTCGTCGACGCCGTCGGCCTCGAGTGGCAAGAGCAGCTCCAGCGGCGCCCAGTCGCAGGCGGCTGACGTGACGAGCCTGCTCACCCGACCCACGACCTTCACGGTCCCGTCGCTCCCCTCCAAACCGCCGACCGGAAAGACCGTCGACTTCATGGCCTGTGGCGTTCCCGTGTGCCAGAACATGGGACAGTTCGTCAAGCAGGCGGCCCAGGCACTCGGCTGGAACTTCCAGGAGATCCAGGAAGGCGAGACGCCGCAGACCGTGTCGTCCGCCTACGACCAGGCGGTCCGCAACGACCCGGCCGGGGTGGTCGGCTCGGGTGGGTTCTCGGCGTCGCTCATGTCGCACCAGCTCCAGCAGCTGAAGGCCGAGGGGTCGACCGCCGTCCTCGTCGACGTCCCCTCCGCTGGCAACGCCACGGCGGTCGTACTCAGCTCCTCCACCCAGGCGACCTACGGCAAGGAAATGGGTGAGTGGATCGTAAACAACGCCCACGGCAAGGATGCCCACGTCGGCATCATGACCAGTCCGGCCACACCCATCTACGCCGCCGCCCACCAGGCGTTGGCGAACGTGCTCAGCTCGAGCTGCAAGGGGTGCACCACTACCACCTACACGTTCCCCTATACCGACGTGGGCACGACGCTGCCGACCAAGGTGGTCACGTTCCTTACCTCGCACCCGTCGATCAACTACCTCTTCTTCGACTTCTCGAACGAAGTGGACGGCGTGCCGGCCGCCCTGCAGGCCGCAGGTCTCTCGCACCGGGTGAAGATCGTCACCACCGATGACACGGCGACCGAGACCCCGTACCTCACCCAGGGCCAGGAGAGCGCGTCGGCGGGCATCGCCTGGCCCGAGATGCTCTGGGGCGCGGTAAACATCATCGTCCGGAACACCATGCACCTGCCGCTCGCCCCGGCTCTCGACATCCAGTACCCGAACATGATCCTCACCGGTTCGAACCTGCCGGCGGCTGCGTCGACGGGCATGTTCCCGCTGGTCGCCTCGTACCAGTCCATCTACAAGACGGCTTGGCACCTGCAGTGACGTCGCCGGGGGTGCTCGAGCTCGATCGGATCGGCATGAGCTTCGATGGGCGGCCCGTGCTCGCCGGTCTCTCGCTGGCCTTCGAGCCCGGAGCCGTCCACGGGCTGGTCGGCCACAACGGCTCCGGGAAGTCGACCCTGATCCGCATCCTGGCCGGGTACCACCGGCCGACCGAGGGGACTGTCCGTCTGGGCGGAGAGCCGGTCTCTGCCGGCTCTCCGCACCGGTGCCACGGCCTCGGCCTCAGGTTCGTCCACCAAGAGCTCGGGCTCGTTCCCCAGTTCGACGCACTCGAGAACTTCGGCCTCGGCGCCGACTACAGCCGGCGCCGTTGGCGGACCCTCGACTGGGCGGACCAACTGCACCGGCTTCGCACGGCGTTGGCCATGCTCGACTGCGAACTCCCCGAGCGAGTCCCCGTGTCGAGGTTCACCGCCGTCCAGCGCACCCTCCTCGCCGTTGCCCGTGCCATCGCACCCGGCGTCGACGGGACGACAGCCTGCTACCTGACCCTCGACGAGCCCACGACCGCTCTCGAGGAGCCCGAGACCGAACAGCTCTTCGGGGTGCTTCACCGCCTGACCGCTCAAGGGGTCGGCATCCTCTACGTTTCGCACCACTTGGACGAGGTCCTCGAGCTCTGCGACCGCGTGTCGACGCTTCGCGACGGCCGGCTGGTCACCACCGTCGAGGCCGCCGAGGCAACCCGCCAGACGCTTGTGGCCTCGATGTTCGGGAGCGGCGACGTGCCAGGCGCGGTGCCCCTCCATGCGGGGCCGGCCGGTTCCCCACCACCTCCTGCCCCGGCCGGTCCCGCCCCCGCTCCACCCGACCGGGCCACCGGCGCGGACCAGGGAGTGGCTGCCGACACCCGCCGACCGTCGCTCGGTCCCCCGGTGCTCGCTGTCAGAGGGCTGACCTCAGCCACCCTCCACGGCATCGACCTCGAGCTTCGTCAGGGGGAGTGCGTCTGTGCCGTCGGTCTGTCCGGATCGGGGCGAGAAGAGCTCGTCTACGCCCTGGCGGGTGCCGTCCCCGTCGAGGCGTCGAGCGTCGTCGTCGAGGGAGAGGAGCTGGCGTCGCTCGATCCGATCACCTGTCGTCGCCGACGGGTCGCCGTCGTCCCAGGGAACCGCCTTCCCGGCAGCATGATCGCCGACTTCTCCATCCGGGAGAACCTCTCGTTCGCGTCACTCGATGCCGTTACCGGTCGGACGAATGTCGTCGATCGCCGGCGCGAACGGGCTCGGGCTCGTGCCTGGATGGAAGAGTTCGACGTGCGTCCCCCCGACCCCGACTACCTCTGCCGGCACCTGAGTGGAGGCAACAAGCAGAAGGTGATCCTCGCCAAGTGGCTGGGCATCGAACCGCTTGTCATGCTCATTGACGAACCGACGGCCGGGGTCGACGTCGGTGCGGTCAGCGCCATTCTTGCCACCCTGCGGTCGACAGTCGAGCGCGGCACGGCCGTCTTGATCAGCACCTCCGAGATCTCAGAGGTGCTCAGCATCGCCGACCGGGTGGTCGTCTTCCGACGCGGCCGCTTGGTGGCCCAGCTCACCCGCGAGGAGGGGCAATGGTCCGAGCAGTCGATCGTCCACGCCATGAGCGGAGCGGCGGCATGAGCCCGTCGGCTCTCGCCACCGGCTGTCGCGAGGAGGGGGCGACCGCCGCCGGGACCGCCGCACGGCGTCCAGCCGGCCGGGTCTGGCTCCGTCGTCTGAGCCCGAGGATGATCGGTGCCATCTACGTACTGGTAGCGCTCGTCGTCATCTTCTCGTTCATGAAGCCGAGCGAGTTCTTCGCCGTCGGCACCGCGCAGCTCATCGTCAACCAGTACGCCACGACCGGGCTCGTCGGTCTCGCCCTGCTCCTTCCACTCGCCTCGGGTCTCTACGACCTGTCAGTCGGGAGCGTCGCCGGATTGTCGGGGATCGCCGCGGCATGGATGTTGGCCAACGTCACGACGAACCCGATCGTCGCCGTGCTCGTCGGCCTTGCCGTGGCAGTCGCAGTCGGCCTGGTCAACGCCTTGGTGGTTCTGGTGCTCAACATCGACTCGTTCATCGGCACCCTGGCCACAGGCAGCATCGTCGCAGCGATCGCCACGGCCGTCTCGGGCGACACCACCATCGCCCACAACGTGAACGGTGCCTTCCAGCAGGATGTGGCGTTGACCAGTCTCGGCGGCATCACGCTGCCGGCGTTCATCACGCTCGGTGTCGCCATCCTCCTCTTCGTGCTGCTCGAGCGCACTGCGTTCGGTCGTCGGTCGTATGCCATCGGTTTCGACACCGAGGTTGCCCGTCTCGGTGGGGTGCGGGTGAAAGGTGTCCGAACGGTGAGCCTGGTCATCTCGGCGGTGCTTGCCGGGTTGGCCGGCGTGCTGGCCACTGCCGTGATCGGGGCGGGCGACCCGGCAACGGGTCCGAGCTTCCTGCTGCCGGCCTTCGCCGTAGCGTTTCTGGGCGCCACGCAGTTCCGGGCCGGCCGCTTCAACGCCTGGGGAACGGTCGTCGCCGTGCTGCTGCTCGGCACGGGGAACGTGGGGCTCCTCATCGTGGGAGGACCGTCGTGGTCGCCCGACATCTTCGACGGCGCCATGCTGATCGCTGCCGTGGGACTGACGTCGGTGCGAGGCGTCGGTGGGTTCAGCCTCGACAAGCTATTGCGGCGGCGTTCGCCCCAGTCGTCCCCGGGTCCGAGTGGAACCGGTCCCGCTCCCGTCGAGGCGGGCCCTGGGCCCGAATCGGTCCCCTCCTCCGGCGCCGCCGACGACGCCCAAGGCCGGGCGGTGACGGCCTCGATGGCGAGCCCCGACCGAGGTGCATCCCTCGGTGTGCCCTCACGGCCCGGAACGGGGTCGTGACCACGGTCAGGATCGGCTGCGGCTCGTCGTACGCAGAGGACCGCATCGAACCGGCGGTAGCGCTCGTCGAGCACGGCGAGCTCGACGTGCTGTCCCTCGACTGCCTGGCCGAGCGAACGCTGACGCATGCTCAGCTTCGACGCCTTGCTGACCCCAGGAGCGGGTACGACCTCCGGCTCGACCGCCTGGTCACCGAGGTGATCACCCGTTGCCTCGACCGTGGTACTCGGTTCGTCGCCAACATGGGGGCCGCCAACCCGGTCGGGGCGGCCGAGCGTACCTGCGAGCTCCTCGCTGGCCTCGGCTGTCGGGGAGCGAAGGTCGCCGTCGTGACGGGAGACGACGTTCTCGACCGTCTCGATGCCTTCGACGACGGCGCACATTCCTCGGCCGTCAGTGCAAACGCCTACCTCGGGGCGGTGCCGATCGTCGAGGCGCTGGACCAGGGCGCCGACGTCGTGATCGGTGGCCGGATCGCCGACGCGTCGCTCTTCCTCGGTCCGCTCGCCCATGCCCACCGGTGGAGAAGTGATGCGTGGGACCTGCTCGCGGCCGGGCAGACCATCGGCCATCTCCTCGAGTGCGGGACGTACCTGACCGGCGGGAACTGGCACGACCCGCCGTTGCGCACCGTCGCCAGGCCCTGGGACCTCGGCATGCCCTTCGCCGACGTGGAGGCGGACGGGACGGCTGTCCTCTCCAAGCTTCCCGGTACAGGCGGGCTGCTCACGGTCCAGACCTGCAAAGCGCAGCTCGCCTACGAGATCGGAGACCCGAGCGCCTATCTGACGCCGGACGTCGTGGTCGACATGACCGGAGTGACGCTCGAACAAGTAGCGCGCGACCAGGTGCGGGTGAGCGGTGCAGCCGGCCGTCCGGCTCCAGCCACGTTGAAGGTGCTGGTGGGGTCGCCCGAGGGGTACCACGGGGAGGGGGAGGTCTCTTTCGCTGGCCTGGGCGCAGTCGATCGGGCGGACGCCGCGGCGGAGCTTGTGCTCCATCGTGTGGAGGACGGCGGGCTTGTCGCCGACGAGCTCCGGATCGACCGGATCGGGATGGACGCGGCCTACGGTCCGGCCACACCGCCGTCGGGCGAGCCGTTCGAGGTCCGCCTGCGCGTGGCTGTTCGCAGCGGGGATCGGTCGATCGTCGAGCAGGTGCTCGCCGAGGTGGATGCCCTCTACATGTACGGGCCCGCTGGCGCCGGTGGCGTCCGTCGCTCCGTCAGGCCGATCCTCGGGCTCGACACACTCCTCGTTCCCCGCGACGAGATTCGTCCAACGGTCAGCATGCAGGAGGTCGCCTAAGTGCCCGACACCGTCTCTGGAACCATCCCGCTGCGCGAGCTCGCCTTTGCTCGCTCGGGTGACAAGGGTGACACGTCGAACGTGGCCGTCATCCCGTATGAGGAGGAGCTCTTCGCCCATCTCTCGGCTCAGGTGACGGCGGAGCGAGTTGCCGAGCTCTTTGCCGGGCTCGTCTTGGGCCCGGTGCACCGCTACGAGCTGCCTGGGATCAAGGCGCTCAACTTCGTCATGGAGCGTGCCCTCGGGGGCGGGGTGTCTCGCAGCCTTGCTCTCGACACCCACGGCAAGGCCTACGCCAACCTGGTCCTGACGCTCGAGATCGAAGCTCCTTCAGTGGAAGACGGCCGACCCGGAACGGGTGTGCGTTGACTCCGCCGAGGCACGAGATCGAGGCCGACTCGGCGCGCAGGCAGGTTCCCGCGTTCTATGCACGCCCCCCGGGTTGGTTGGGGAGTGGGGGGCTCTCCTTCGAGGCGCTCGCGTCGTGGGTCGCCCATGCCGAGGCCCTGGGGTTCGACGGGATCTTCGTCGGGGACCGGCTGCTGTCCGAGGCGACAGCGAAGGGCAAGGTCGTCTACGGCGCATCGATGCTCGAGGCAAGCGTGACGTTGGCAGCCGTGGCGGCGCGCACCGAGCGCGTCCGCCTCGGACCACTTGTACTCGTCTTCGCCTACCGGCATCCGCTCCAGCTCGCCAAGATGGTCGCCACCCTCGACGTCGTCTCGGGGGGACGGATCGTGCTCGGGGCTGGTGTGGGATGGAACACCCGCGAGTTCGAGGCACTCGGAATCGATCCAGCCGGGCGAGGCCGCCGCTTCGAAGAGAGCCTCGACATCGTGCGGGCATTGTGGCGAGGTGAGACGGTTACCCGCACCGGCGGTGCATGGGAGCTCCACGACGTCCGTGTCGACCCGGTGCCCGTCCAGACCGGAGGTCCACCCATCTGGCTGGCTTCGTTCTCACCCGGTGACCCCCTCGAGTGGTCAGGCGCCATCCCGGCGGGGGTCCTCCGCGTCCTCGACCGGGTCGGCCGCTTGGCGGATGGGTGGGTGCCCCTCATCTACTCGGCGTCGGGCAAGCGTCGGCTGGAGGCAGAGGTCCTGGCTGCAGCCTGGGAGGAAGTCGGCTCGAGCGCCGATCGGTCGGGGCGCGGTCGGGACGCGGTCGACTTCGTGTTCTCGGATTGGTGCTACGTGCTCGACTCGCCGGAATCTGCCGAGCGATGTCGGGCAGCGGTCAGTCGGTTCTTCGTCGGCGACTGGGACGACATGGTCCGCACGTACTCGATCGGATCACCCGAGCGGATCGTCGAGCAGATCGAAGCACAGACTGCCGGAGTCGACCGGGTCGACGCCTATGTCTTGACGCCGCTCAGCGGCGAGGTCGAACAGCTCGATCTCCTTGCGGAACGGGTGGTGCCGGCGCTGCGGGCTGCCCGCACCCGCGCCGACGGGTTCTCGTGACCGGGTTCCCGCTGGGCTTGACGGTCCCGTCTGGGACGGGTCTCGCCGATTGCAGCGACCTGGCACGAGAGGCTGCCATGCTCGGGTACGCCTCGGTCTGGTCGAGCGAGATCGATGAGCTCGACGCCTTCTCGCCGCTGGTCGCCACGGCGTTGGCCGCCCCTTCGCTCGGAGTGGGGACGGCGATCGTGTCCTCGTTCACCCGCGGCCCGGCCTGCCTCGCTCAGAGCGCCGCCGCGCTCGCCGGGCTCGCCCCCGGGCGGGTCACGGTCGGGATCGGGTCGTCGTCGTCGGTGATCGTGTCGGGCTGGAACGGCATCTCCTTCGATCGTCCGCTCGCTCGGACCCGCGACCTCGTTGAGTTCCTGCGCGAGGCGTTCACCGGGGCCAAGGTGACGCGCGCCTACCAGACCTTCGAGGTGACCGGGTTCCGGCTGGCGATGCCGCCGGAGGTCCCGCCCAAGCTCTTCGTCGCAGCTCTGCGAGAAGGCATGCTGCGCATGGCCGGTGCGTTCGCAGACGGCGTGCTCCTCAACTGGTTGGGGGCCAACGACGTCGAGCGGGTCGTCCGTTGCGTCCACGACGAAGGGGACGATCGCCAGGTTGTAGCGCGGCTGTTCGTCTGCCCATCTGAGGACGAAGTGACGGTCCGTGCGCAGGCGCGCCGGATGATCGCCGGTTACCTGACCGTGCCGGTCTATCGCCGCTATCACGAGTGGCTTGGACGATCGCCCGCCCTTCGGCGCCTCTGGGAGCTGTGGGAGGCCGGGGACCGAGCTGCTGCTGCCGCGTCGATCCCCGACGAAGTGGTGGATTCCCTGATCGTCCACGGGAGCCCGGACGCCTGTCGACGCCATGTCGAGCAGTACGTGGCCGCTGGCGTGGACGTCCCGGTCCTGTGGGTGTTGCCGTGGGGCGTCGATGTCGGCGAAGGGATCCGGGCCCTCGCTCCTCCGGTACTCGGTGGAGCCGGTGCCCACCCGTCGTCGCCCGCCG
Organism: Actinomycetes bacterium; assembly: GCA_021803325.1. GTDB lineage: Bacteria > Actinomycetota > Acidimicrobiia > Acidimicrobiales > UBA8190 > JAJZYI01. The sequence goes on along the minus strand of JAJZLP010000130.1, from coordinate 118 downwards.
GGGCGGCCTCGTTGGCGCGGCAGGAGCTCGGAGGCGACGTCGGCTGACCACGTCGACCTGAACCACGCCAAAGGGCCGTTCGTCCCTGTCGCCTCGGCCGTCCCGCGGGCACAGTGGG
>JAJZLP010000178.1 GCA_021803325.1 Actinomycetes bacterium | reverse complement strand
TACAACACCGTAAGGCTGCACTCCTCGATCGGCTACGTCCCACCCGTCGAGTGGGAGATCACCTACTATCTACAGCAAGAACAGCAGGCCGCATAACCGCGTGTCCGGCTACCGGGGGGAAGCCCAGAGAAGCCGGCCGGGCGTCGTTCGAGAAAGGAGGGCCCTCGTGACCTTCGAGGGTAGTGCTGTCGCGGTCGGTATCGACGCGGCGGTGGTGGCGAACCATCATGTGGTGGTCCGTCGTGCGGTGGCCGGCGGACCGGGTGAGACGCTCGAGCAGTTCGTCGTCCCGCCGACGCTGGCGGGCCTGTCGACGTTGACCAAGCGGCTCGCGGCGTATCCGGGGGTGATGGCCGTGGCCGAGCCGACCTCGATGACCTGGCTGCCGTTGGCGGTCGCGTTGGGTGATGCCAGCGGGAGCCTGGCGTTGGTCGGGAACCGTCACTCGGCTCGGCTGCGCTCGGCGTTGGCCGGCAAGAACAAGTCGGACACCATCGACGCCGAGGTGCTGTCGCGCGCCGGGGAGCTGTTCTGCCTGGAGCGCGCCCGGATCCCCGACCCGGCTGAGCTGGCGTTGCGCCGGGCCGTGCAACGGCGCCACAAGGTGCTCCTCGACGCCAACCGGGCTCTACGCCGGGTGATCTCGCTGGCCCGGTGGGCGTTCCCTGACCTATGGAGCGCTTTCGGCGGGTCCCAGCCAGCTGCGTTGGCGGTCCTTGGCCGTTGGCCGCACCTACGCGAGTTGAGCCGGGCCCGCCCGGCGACGATCAGCGACGTGATAGCGGAGCACACCCGCGGCGTCGCCGATGTCGGCGAGCGAGCCGAACGGGTGCGGGCGGCAGCACGATCCTGGTGCGAGTTCTGGGCCGGCCATCTCGATCTCGATGCCCTGGCGTGGGAGACGACCGAGCTCCTCGACGATCTCGCCGCCGCCCAGAGCCGGCTGGCACGGGCCACCGGCATGGCCCAGGGCCGCTGGGAAGCTCTCTGGGGCGACGACACCCTCTTGCTGTCGGTGCCTGGGATGGGACCGGTCACCGCACCGACCATCCGGGCCTTCCTTGGCGATGGCGCCCACCTGCCAGGCGCCAAAGAAGCCCAGGCGATGGTGGGCCTCAACCCGTCGAACTGGGCAAGTGGCACCATGAGCTCGCCATCGAGAGCGATCACCAAAGAAGGAGCGCCGGCGTTGCGCCTGGCGTTCTATCACGCGGCCAACAGGGCTCGAACCATTGATCCGCAACTAGCAGAGTTCTACCGTCGCCTCATGGTCGAACGCGGCCACTGCCACACCCAGGCCAACGTGGCCGTGGCCCGCAAGCTCGTCGCTCGAACGTGGGCGACCCTGACCACCGGGTCGCTCTACCAGCTACGCGATCTCGACGGCCGACCGCTCACCCGCCGTGAAGCAAAAGAGCTCGCAGCTGGCCTCGCCGTTCCCGCTGACGTCCGCCGCCGAGCCCGCGCTCACTCGGCAGCGACGCACCGGGCACGGCTCACCCGCTGAACCCCAGCTGACCGCCCGTCGGGACGACGGCTGTCTTCAACGCGCCCTCACGCAAAGTGACGGCAGAGGCCTTGACAACCGTTAGGGAATCTCTCTTCTCAATTGAGAGTGTGGTGGGGATCGGCGGGGGGATCCGCGTGTGACGGTCGAGGTCCTCCGATGATGGGAGCTGTCACACCGCCCATCAAGAGGACCCCGACATGCTCGACGTTACTGCTGAGGACGGCTTCGTCCCGCCTGACCTGACTTCGTTCTGCCGGCTCGACGGTCTCGGCCTGGTGGTGACCGGCCAGCGCCTACAGCCTGACCGGGCCGTCCTGGCCTGCCGGGTAGTCCCCGATGACCCCTGGTGCAGGCGCTGCGGTGCCGCAGGAGACGTGCGCGACAGCGTCACCCGGCGCCTGGCGCACGAGCCGTTCGGGTGGCGCCCGACGACCCTGGTCGTGAGCCTGCGCCGTTACCGCTGCCCTAGCTGTAGGCATGTGTGGCGCCAGGACATGGCCCAAGCGGCCGGGCCAAGGGCACGCCTGTCGCGCCGGGCGTTGGCCTGGGCGTTGGAGGCGCTGGTCGTCGGGCACCTGAGCATCTCCCGGATCGCCGAAGCGATGGGCGTGTCTTGGGGCACCGCGAACGACGCCGTGCTCGAAGAGGGCCACCGTGTGCTGGTCAGCGACCCGGGCCGCTTCGACGGCGTGCGGGCCATCGGGGTCGACGAGCACGTCTGGCGCCACACGCGCAAGGGCGACAAGTACGTGACGGTGGTGATCGACCTCACCCCGGTGCGCGACGGCACCGGGCCGGCGCGGTTGCTCGACATGGTCGAGGGCCGTTCCAAAGCCGCCTTCTCCGCCTGGCTGGCGGGCCGCCCAAAGGCATGGCGTGACCAGGTCGAGGTGGTCGCCATGGACGGCTTCACCGGCTTCAAGACAGCAGCGGCTGAGCAGCTCCCCGATGCCACCGCGGTCATGGATCCCTTCCATGTGGTGCGCCTCGCCGGCGACGCCCTCAACCGTTGCCGCCAACGCGCCCAACAAGCCCTGCACGGGCACCGAGGCCGCAAAGGTGACCCCCTCTTTCGCGCCCGGCGCACCCTGCACACCGGCGAAGACCTGCTCAACGACCGGCAAAAGGCCCGTCTTGACGAACTGTTCGCCGACGAGGGCCATATCGAGGTAGAAGTCACCTGGGCCGTCTACCAGCGCATGGTCGGCGCCTACCGCCACCCTGACCGCCGCGAAGGCCGCCGGGTAATGCAACAGCTGATCACCTCGCTGGCGACAGGCGTCCCTTCAGCTCTCAACGAGCTGGCCACGCTCGGCAGAACACTCAAAAAGCGCACTGGGGACGTACTCGCCTACTTCGACCGGCCCGGGACCTCCAACGGGCCTACCGAGGCCATCAATGGCCGTCTCGAGCACCTACGCGGCTCCGCACTCGGCTTTAGGAACCTCACCAACTACATCGCCCGGTGCCTGCTCGAAGCCGGGACGGTGGCGGGCCTTCTCCACAACACGACATGGCTGTTCATACCCATGGTCGCCGCAGCAGTCGTGGGCCTCGTCGTAGCTTGCGCGACGGCGATTGGCTGGCCGTACGAGTGGATCGTGCACCGTCGGCATGACCGGCAAGCGGTCCCCAACAGTCCCGCCGTTACGGACCGGTGGCGTCACGTCACCGACGGCGCGCAGATGGGCGGGATGTCGACGGCGATGAGTCGGGAGATATCATACCCTGGAGAAAGGCGCACAATCTCGGCTCTTCAGTCGCCAACCGTACGAGTCGGCACCCGTGTCGCTTGCGAACACCTCGGGCCGACGCCGGGTGGATCGGAGCTGCGATCGAGCTTCCTGGCCTTCCTGGGCGAACCGCCGGTCGAACGAGTCGTACGCGGCCTGACCTCGGTGCACCCCGTTCTGGCCTGGCGGAGCTGGGATGGCAATGGCCGCCTCCTCCTCGCCGCCGTCCTAGTGCCCCTTCCGGCAACGTTCGCCCCTGAGCATCCACCTGGGGCCGCCCGCGCGCTGACAGGCTTGTCTGGTCCGACGACCACGAGGCCAGGAGGAACGG
>JAJZLP010000310.1 GCA_021803325.1 Actinomycetes bacterium | reverse complement strand
CTCCTGGTCTTGCTGGTCTTGAGGTCCTGCCGGCCTTGAGGTCCTGCCGACCTTCAGGTCCCGTCCAACCTCGGACCCCCAACACCAGCGGCGGCCTTGACAGCTTCACTGGCCGGCTCAGGCACGTACGTGCACTTCGGGTCCTCGGCAAGCGGGTCGCCGGTGGCCGCGTAGGCCTGGGACCGTGAGCCGCCGCAGACGGGGGCCATCTCGCATCGGCCGCACCGTCCCTGCAACCGCCCTGGGTCGCGCAACGCCTGGAAGAGCGGGGAGTGAACGTAGATATCGGTGAGTGGTCGCTCGCGGACGTTGCCGGCTACGAGCGGTAGAAAGCCGCTGGGGTAGACGTCGCCCCGGCGAGACACGAACACCACGCCGCGCCCGTCGCCCACGGCGAGCGGGCTGCGCGCTCTCGGCTGCCCGGCATCGTCGCCGGTCGAGCCGTGACCCTGAGGTGCCGGGGGCCCCGATGCAGCTCGAGTCGACCGAGCGGGTCCGGTAGCCGGCATGGGTCGCGGGGCCCGAGCAAGGAGCTCTGGTCGAAGAGGCCGTGCCTCGACGACCCGTGCCAGCTCGCGGTGCAGCTCGCGATAGAGCGGGCCGCGCTCGGCGGTGGGTGTCACGGCTCCTCGCTGGGCGTGCAGGACGATCCGGCGGTATTGGGGAGCCTCGGTAGTCTTGAGCGGGATGGCACCGGAGACCTCGTGCAGGGCGACCAGGACATCTTCGGTCTCTGACGCCGACAGGGAGCCAAGGTCTGTGCCGCGCCCGACCGGGACGAGGAAGAAGACGCTCCACAGGCTGGCACCGAGGGCCAGCACGGCCTCCGCCACGTCCGGCAGGTCGTGCACCGTCTGGGCGCTTACCGTGGTGTTGATCTGCAGCCGGAGGCCCACTTGGCGGGCTGCTCGGCAGCCGCCCACGGTCCAGTCGAACGAGCCCGGCACACCGCGGAACCCGTCGTGGGCGATGCGTCCGCCGTCGATGGAGAAGGACACGGTGGACACGCCGGCGTCGCGCAGCGAGGCGAGCCGGGCCCGGCTGGCCAGCGGCGTGCCGGCAGGGGAGACGGCGACCGTCAGTCCCCTGTCAGTAGCGTACCGAACGAGCTTGGTGAGATCTGGGCGGCGCAGGGGGTCGCCCCCGGAGAGGACGACCACGGGCCGTGGAGCGCCCAGCCCCGCCAGGTCGTCGAACACAGCCCGGACCTCGGCCGACGTCAGGTCGTCCGGATCGGGTGCTTCCTGCGCCTCTGCTCGGCAGTGCCGGCAGGCAAGCCTGCATGCACGAGTGAGCTCCATCAGGACTAAGAAGGGGCGGGCTCCGACGTCGAACCGGAGCTGGCGGACCGAGCTGGTGGCGGGTGCCGTGCCCGGCGGGACCGGGGTGGGGTGCCTTGACACAACCTCAATCTACCAACTAAACGAACACGTGTGAGGTCAACTATTGTGGCCGTAAGGTCGAGTGCAGGCGACGGACCGTGGGGGCTCGGACGTCAGGGGGCTGGACGTCAGGGGGCCGGACGATGACGGAACCTCCCCGTCCCGACGACGTGCCCGGTGGTCGTCCCGGGGGCCGGAACGGTGGTCGGACCGGGGGCCGCGGCGGGGTCCGCCATGTCAGCCGCGCCCAGGTCCTCCGGCGCCGACGAGTCACAGCGCTGCTGGTCGCCGCCTTCGTCGCCATCCTCGTCGTCCTCCTCCTGCGGCTCCCCAGCGGGACCGCCGTGTCGACCGGCCAGCGGAGCACGGCGGCGGGCGCCCGGTCCGCCGGAGGATCGCCGGGAGCGGGACGCTCGAGTGCAGCCGCCTCGTCGGGACTGCCCTTCACCTCGCAGTCAGGGGTTGGCATGCGCCCCGGGCCCAACCTGGCCCCGGGATCGAACCCCAGCGTGCTCCCCGGTGACGTGCTCATCGCCGACGAGGGCAACAACCGCCTGCTCGTCGTGAACCCGGCAGGCACGATCGTGTGGCAATTCCCGGGCAAGGGCAGCCTGGCGCCGGGCCAGAGCTTCTTGGCGCCCGACGACGCGTTCTTCACGCCCAACGGCAAGCAGATCATCGCCACCGAAGAGACCGACCAGGTGCTGTCGCTCATCGGCGTGGGGTCCCCGTCGCGGATCCTGTGGCGCTACGGCACACCGGGGGTACCTGGTCATACCCCGGGCCTGGTCGACAACCCGGACGACGCCATGGTGCTGCCTGGCGGGTACGTCATGACCGCCGACATCAAGAACTGCAACATCCTCATCATCGCCCCCGGCGGCCATACCCCCTACCAGCAGATCGGGACGGTCGACCCGTTCTGCTACCACCAGCCGCCCACCCGGTGGGCCAGTCCCAACGGTGCGTTCCCCATGACCAATGGCGACTACCTCGTGACCGAGATCGACGGCGACTGGGTCGACGAGCTGAACATCGCGACCGGCCAGGTCATGTGGTCCACCCATCCACCGGGATTCACCTACCCGTCGGACTCCAACCAGGTCGGTCCGAACACCTACTTGAGTGTCGACTACACGAGCCCGGGCGCCGTGGAGGAGTTCACCAAGACCGGGCGGCTGCTCTGGCGCTATGGGCCGACAAGCGGACCGGGCATGCTGAACCACCCCTCGCTGTGCGCACCGATCCCCACCAACGGCGACATCCTGTGCAACGACGACTACAACGACCGGGTGATCGTGATCGACCCCAGGACCAACACGATCGTCTGGCAGTACGGGCACACCGGGGTGGAGGGGACAGCACCGGGCTACCTGAGCGAGCCCGACGGGACGGATCTGGCCCCGCCGTACTCGATGCTGGTGACGCACGCGGCGACGATGGGCAAGCCGGCCGCAGCAGGGTGAGGTCCGGTAGCGCTGGTGAGGCCCTGGGGCTTGCTGCAGAATGAGGCCTCGGGGTTCATGACAGGGTGAAGCCCGGCACCGGCACCGGAGCCGGTGCCGGAACTGGACTTCCGGGGCGCACCGGAGGTGAGGTCCCGGGGGGCTTTCCCTCGCCACGGCGCGGTCGTGTGGAACCGCCCCGTCGAGATGCGTGGAGGGCGAGCCGGCGCCCGGTCTGCTGGATGTGCTCCCAGGCGCAGAGCCCCGTTCATGAGATCGTGCCTGGTGTCCCGGCTGGTCGCCCGACCTGGCTGGTCGCCCTGTGTGGCGGGTTGGGGAAGCGCCAGACGGCGCCGGTATGATCGGCACGCCGGACGGCCCGGTACGAGCCGCCGGAGCATCGACAAGCCGGCGCAGCCGAGGTCGTGGAGTGCGTGCGGTGACCGATCCGGCCCCCGTGGGCCGGCCGAGGACCTGTTCGGGCGCTTAGCTCAGGTGGTTAGAGCAGCTGGCTTACAACCAGCAGGCCGGGGGTTCGAGTCCCTCAGCGCCCACCGACCGGGACGGTGCGCGAACCGCATCGTCCGGGTGGTGGTCCCCGCCTATTGGAACGCGGAAGGTCGGGTGGATGGCGTGCCGGTTGTCCACCCGGATTTCGTGGATCAGGGCTTGTAGCAGGGTCTTGACCGGGGCAGGGTCACCGCTGGCCAGCGCCTCGGCTACCCGGTCACGGAGCGCCGACAGTTCTTCAGGTGATGGGGCGGTCAGGTCGGCTTCGGC
>JAJZLP010000255.1 GCA_021803325.1 Actinomycetes bacterium | reverse complement strand
CGCGACGAGCTGGCGGCGATGATCCAGGCCGCGCCCTGAGCGTGCGGCACGGTCGTGCACCGGGACGCTCCACCGCTCGGGCAGGCACCAGTCCCACTCTCCGATGTTCCTGGCACTCCCCGATGTTCCTGGCACTCCCCGATGTTCCTGGCACTCTCCGATGTTCCTGGCACTCCCCGAAGTTCCTGGCACTCCCCGAAGTTCCTGGCACTCCCCGAAGTTCCTGGCACTCCCCGAAGTTCCTGGTTTTAGGGTCGAGGGAGTGAGGGCCGTGTCGCTGGTGCGGGCCCTGGCGGTGGCAGTGGCGAGCGTCGGAGCCGTCGTGGCGCTGTTGTTCCTGGCGCCGTCTGGTTCGGGAAGAACGCATGCACCGCCGAGGCCGGCGTCGGCCAACGCGTCGCCCGAGACTCGGGTGGCCAACCCCTCCGCGGTGACGGTCACCCCGCTGGGTCACGGCCCCGCGCCGGCGCGCATCACCGTACGTCCGGCCATGCACCCACGGGCACCCCCCGTGGAGGTGACACCTCTCTCGCACGGTTGACGACCACCGGCGACCACCCGAGCGTCAGCACCGGCTGGATCCGCAGGACCCCAGCCGAGGCCACGCCCACGGAGCCAGTCCCTCGCCCCTGTCCGCCGGGTGGCGCACCGCGCCTAGGCTGGGGCGGTCCCAGAAACGACTCCCAGAAAGTCCTGAAACCCCCGACTGCCGGGGAGGCTCGACCATCGGGTGCAGGTGTCCCGGTCGACGCCACCAGGTCCGCGTTCTTCCTGGTCAGGGGCTCGCGAGGTGTCGTGGATCGGACATACCGGGGAGTGGCGCAGTGGTAGCGCACCTGCTTTGGGAGCAGGAGGTCGCGGGTTCAAATCCCGTCTCCCCGACGGGCGAGCAGATGTTCAGCGGCGGGGTACGGCACGAACGGCAGCGCTCCGGGCCGGGCCCCGCCTCACCGCCGCGCTGCGGGCCGTGCCCCGCCTCACCGCCGCGCTGCGGGCCGGGCCCCGCCTTACCGCCGCGTCCAGGTTGCCTGTGGCCGCACCGCCGTCGGCCGGCTGGCTGTGGCCTGCTTCACCACCACCTACGGGTCGGCTGTGGTCTCAGCGCCGAAGGCCAGTCATGCGTGGTACCGCGGCCCTTGCGGCCGCTGTGCGAAGCGTGATCAGCACCCGCCGGGCCGCAGATCGGCGGCCCCACAGGGCACGGGGCTATCGCGAGGCAGCCACGCTCGGCCGGGTCTCCTGCCGACATCCAGGAGCGAGACAGCCGTTCACGTCGTCGGCATCCTGCAGGAGGTAGGCGACGACGTCGGCGGCCCGGTAGGTGCTGCCATCGTCGGCGGCCGGCAGCCTCGAGAGGAACGACAGGTCCGGTCCCATGGTCACGAGCGCCGGCTCCACCGTGGTGTCTCGGTGACGCTGGCCGAGGCCGATCGCTGCGATCAGGCCGTTGCACAGGCAGTGGCGCCCGACGGTGTCTGCCTCCTTGCCGCCCTTGCGCACATAGGCGCGGACCGGCTCGGCTGGGCAGCGGTACCCGATCTCGCCATCGGGGGCCCGGAACGGGACCCGTAGGTAGCCGGTGTCGCACACGCGCCGACGAGCGGCGTACACGGCGGCGTCGGTGATGGTGCCCGGAAGGTCCGCAACCTTGAACGGGAACCCGGTGGGCGATGCCAAAGGGTCGGCTCGCACGCGCAGCACGCCAGAGCGGGCACGGTCGATGATCTCCCGCTTGAGCCGGGGATCGAACCCCGACTCCTCGCTCAGGGCGAATGCCGATCCGACCTGGATCCCCGCAGCACCGGCGCTGCGAGCCGCCCGGAGCATCTCCGGGCTCGCATAGGCGCCCGCCAGCCAGTAAGGCAGTCCAAAGGAGGCGACCTTCTCCAGATCGGCCACGTCGCGCGGCCCGTAGATCGGCTGCCCGTCGCCGTCCACGGTGAGCGGCCCCCGAGGCGGAGCGCTGTGGCCTCCTGCGACGGGTCCTTCCACGACGAACCCGTCGGGCCGGGTCCGAGGATCGCGGGCAAGGTACGTGGACAGCACGTGCGAGGCGACGATGGCGAGGAACGTCGGACGGCCGACCTCGGTGGCCCTGCCGGCGATCATCTCGGGGTGGATCTCGACACTGGCAGGACCCGGCACACCGCCCGCCACGTCCGCACCGGCCACGTCGACGGCGATCGTACCCGTGCGCCCAGCAGCCAAGGCATTGAGAAGGGCGGGGAACGCAGCGGGGATGCCCGCGCCGACAAGGACGTAGTCGACGCCGGCGAGCATGGCGCCGTAGACCGCTGCCGGCGTGCTCATCTGGAGCTTTTCGAGGTAGTTGACCCCGACCTTCCCGTCGTGGGCGTCCTTGGCGAGGAGCACTTCCACGAAGTTGGCCGCGACGACGAGCTCGGTCGTGCGCTGGCTGGGGTGCAGCGACGGGCGCGTCGCCAGCCGGAACGGCTGCTCGGGGCCGACGCCACCGGCGACGTAGTAGCGGTCCACGATCCGCTCGGCAATGGCCGCGTCGGGGAACCTGGCGAGCGCCCGGCGGATGTGCCCCCCAAGGTCTCCCAGCTGCAGGCGGCGGATCATCAGGGTGTCCAACGCCACCCCCGACACCACTCCGAGCTGGCCGGTCATAGCGACGGCCCGTGCCAGCTGCCACCCCGACACACCCACACCCATGCCGCCCTGGATGATCTGCGGCCATGCGCCGCCGCCGGTGGGGCTCGTCATCGACGAACCCCACGTGGGACGTCGGGCACAGACCACAGCTCCGAGCCGCGACCGCCGCCGGAGGTCCGGCGGGGGGCGCTGAGCTGGCAGGCCGATGCGAGCGTGATCACGTGACGACAGTACCTCACCTTGAGCTAGTGACTATACGTTCATTTAGATGCAAGGTTATGGTCAGGGCGGCCTCAACCTCCCCTATGCCTGGCCGGCGGCCTCCGCCCGCAGGACGGCGAGCAGCACGTGCTTGGCCAGCTTGCCCGTGGCCAGCCTGGGCAGCGCGACGTCGAAGCGGATCGTCCGGGGGCACTTGAAATGCGCCAGGTGCCCCCGGCAGTACTCCAGGAGCTCCTGCTCCAGCGCGGGCCCGGCCCGCTGGGGACGCGCTGGCTCCACCACGGCGGCCACCTGCTGGCCCATCTCGGGGTCGGGCAGCCCGACCACGGCGACGTCCGCCACCTCGGGGTGCAGGGCCAGCACGTCCTCGACCTCACGGGGGTACACGTTGACCCCGCCCGTGATGATCAGGTTGGTCCGCCGGTCGCTCAGGTAGAGATAGCCCTCGTTGTCGACATGGCCCAGATCCCCCAGCGTGCTCCAGCCCCGGCTGTCAAAGGCCTGGCGGGTCTTCTCCGGGTCGTTGTGGTACTCGAAGGGCGGCGTCCCGCCGAAGTAGATCGTGCCGATCTCGCCCGGTGGGAGCTCCTCGCCGTCCTCTCCCACGATGTGCAGCTCGCCGAAGACCGCCCGTCCGACCGACCCGGGGTGCGCCAGCCATTCGTCGGGGCCGATCGCGCACAGACCGTTGACCTCGCTGCCGGCGTAGTACTCGTGGAGGATCGGGCCCCACCAGTCCATCATCTGCCGCTTCACCTCGACCGGGCACGGTGCCGCCGCGTGGACCACTACCCGCA
>JAJZLP010000048.1 GCA_021803325.1 Actinomycetes bacterium | reverse complement strand
GGGGCCTTCGACACCCCCGTGCTCGACGCAGGAGCCTTCGATGCAGCAGCCTTCGACGCAGCAGCCTTCGACGCCGCAGCCTTCGACGCCGGGGCCTTCGACACCCCCGTGCTCGACGCAGGAGCCTTCGATGCAGCAGCCTTCGACGCCGGGGCCTTCGACACCCCGGTGCTCGACGCAGGGGCCTTCGACGCAGGAGCCTTCGACGCCGGGGCCTTCGACGCCGGGGCCTTCGACACCCCGGTGCTCGACGCAGGAGCCTTCGACACTGCAGCCTTCGACGCAGGGGCCTTCGACGCCGCAGCCTTCGACGCCGAAGCTTTCGACACCCCCGTGCTCGCCGCAGGGGACTTCGACGCAGCAGCCTTCGACGCAGGGGCCCGGGACCCGCCAGCCTTCGCCACCGTTGCCTTCGCCACCGTTGCCTTTGGCACCGGGACCTTGGACCCCCCAGCCTTCACCGGTTGCCCGCCCTTACCGGCGGCAGCGGCCGAGCGACCCACGCCCTTGGCGTCCGCCGCGTTCCCCCCGGCCGACGACAGCGCCGGTCGGCGTGCCGACCGTGCCGTCTGCTTCGCTGCCGGGGCCTTCTTCGTCGGGCTCATCAAGCCTCCACCGTCGGTGGCTGCCACCGACCACGGCCGGCGACCATCATCCGCCTCCACCCCTGGTCGTTCGGGGTCGGGCGACCATATCCGCGCCTGGACCGTGCCGCAACCGCCCGACCCGACTGCAAGCAAGCCCCGGGGGCGACCCCATCGCAGCAAGCGGGCTGGTACCGCCCCCGGCACCGTGCCAGCCGTCCATCGTGCTGCGAGCACCGGCCCCCCACGGCGCACCCGCGGCCCAGGCGATCACCGCCCACGGTGGGGCTGGACCGCTGTGGACGAGAAGGGTCGTCGTGCGCTACAGCAGTGTGCTGGGAGCATGGCTGGGAGCGCCATGTCCCTGCAGCCCGAGGTCAGAGGCCAGGTCCGACGGACGATCCACCCCGGGTGCAGCCTCAGGACGGGGGCCGGCGTCGGCGCCGACGTGAAGACCAGTGCGAGGTTCGGCGACCGCTTGACCACCAGACGGTCCTGCCGGCATGGCCGGGACCCCTGCGCCAGGGGCCGGGCCCGCCGGCCCGGCGTCATCGCGATCGGCTGGGCGCGGAGCGAGGAGCGACCCGGCAGGCTGCAGGTTCTCCTCGACCCAGGCGGACAGCTCGCCGAGAGTGGCACGGAGCCGGGTGCGCTCGCTCTCGAGGTGCCGCGCTATCGCCTCCACGTCGGCGCTGAGCTGGGTACGGACCCCCTCGAGCCGGTTGACGTCCTCGCGGAGCTGCCGCTGAGCCTCTTCGGATGTCCGGTGCGCGCGATCCTCGGCTTCGTTCACGATGTTCGCTGCCCGCTCCTGAGCCTCGGCGACCGTGCCCTGCGCTTCCGCCAGGGCTTCGGACCGGGTCTGCTCAACGAAGCGCTGGGCCATCTGCAGCGTGCGCTGCAGCGCCTCGTCGCTGGGCGCGGTCGCCGCGGGCTGCGACGGCTGCCGCCGCGCCTCGTCGAGCTGCTGCTCCAGCGTGCCGATCCGTTCTGCTGCTTGGCGAAGGCGGTCCGCGGACACGCGGGCCTGTTCCCGGAGGGCGTCGACCTCGCCCGCGACCCGCTCGAGGTACTCGTCGACGTCGTCGATGTGGTACCCACGCAGCGTCAGGCGGAATTCCACCGTCCGCAGGCTGTCGAGGACCGGCTGCTGGCTGCTCGACTCAGGGCTGTCCATGCGACTGATCGTATCGGCCGCGCGCCCACTTCCGGTGGATCGGGGCCCCGTCCCACCCGACGGCGGCGCGTTCCGGTCAGACCAGCTTGGCTACCAGCTCCAGCACGATGATCACGACGATCATCGACAAGTCGATCGCCGTGCCCCCGACACGCATCGGAGGCAGCACCCGGCGGACAGGCGCCAGAACGGGCTCCGTCACCTGCGTCAGCACCCGTTCGACGGGTTGCAGAGGCGATCCGGATGAGATCGGGAACCAACTCAGCACGGCGCGGAGCAGCAGAACCACCACGTAGGCTTCGATGATCCACAAGATGACCTGGGTGACCACGACACGACCCTAGGCGAACGAGCGCGCCGCGTGGTGGCACCACTGGCTCCAGCGGCAACGCGCCGGAGTCGTCCCGCAGGTCAGGTCCGCATCAGCCCGTTCTGCTGCAGGCGCTGGCGCTCCTCGGCCGAGACCTTGACGTTCGACGGCGTGACCAGGAAGACCTTGTCGGCGACTCGCTCCATCTTGCCGCCCGAGGCATAGGTGACCCCGCTGCAGAAATCGATCATCCGGCGCATCAGCTCGCGGTCGGCAAGCTGCAGGTTCACGATGACCGGCTGCCCTGCCACCAACCGATCGGCGATCTGCCGGGCGTCACCGAACTCGGTCGGCGCCGACACGTGCACCTTCGGTGCGGCCGCCTCCACGGGCACAGGCCGAACCACCGTCGGGCGGGGCGCGTCCTCGCGCACGAGCGCCCGGATCGTCCCTGTCGCCGCGTGCGGCACCGCAGCAGGCTCATCGGGCTCGTCCGCGACAGCACGCGCCACCGGACCGCCGGGCACCTGCACCCGGGGCTCGTAATCGCCGTAGTCGTCGTACTCGTCCTCGACGAGACCCAAGTACGCCATCGTCTTCTTGAAGAAACCGGGCATCGAGCGCGCCTCCTTCGGGTCAGGTTACTGCGCTGGCGACCCCGCGGGGGCACGTCGAGGCAGTCGATCGCCGAACAGTCCCCGCCCGACACGCACCATGGTCGAACCAGCGGCGACAGCCACCTCCAAGTCGTCGGACATCCCGATAGACAGCTCGGGGAGGTCGCAGCGCCGGGCGGTCGCCGCTGCCGCCTCGAACACCCGGCGCGTGGCGTTGCTGTCACCGGGGACTCCGATCGCCATCACGCCGACCGGCTGGACGCCAGCCTGCCGCAACCCGGAGACCACCGCGGGAGCACCGTCGGGACGCACACCTCGCCGCCCGGGCAGGCCGGTCAGCTCGAGCTGGACCAGAACCGGCACGCCCGGCGTCGTCGCGGCGATCGCCGCCCCTTCCTCCACCCGGCACACGCCGTGCCACATGGCCACCTCGGCGGCGATGCGCGGCACCGAGCGGCGCTGGACGGCACCGAGGTAATGCCAGCGCACCTCGGAGCCTTGCGGCTCTTCCACCCCGGCGGCCAGAGCGGCCCCTGCACCACCCGCCCCGGCGGCCAGAGCGGCCCCTGCACCACCCGCCCCGGCGGCCAGAGCGGCCCCTGCACCACCCGCCCCGGCGGCCAGAGCGGCCGCCTTGGCCCGAAGCTCGGAGGCGTAGTTCTCACCGATGTCGGTGATGCCGGCGGCCACAGCGGCATAGACCGCATCGGGGCCGAACCCCTTGGTGACGGCAACCACCCGGATCTTCGCCGGGTCGCCGCCGGCGTCGGCGATCCTCCGGCGCACGGCGGCCAGCCGCTCCTTGACCACGTCGGCCGGAGGTCCGGGCGCCCACGGATCGTGCGCCACCGCTCCCACCTCGTCAGGCGCCGACGCTCGGCACGGCGCCGAACCCTGGAACGCTCCCAGGGCCGAGGCCGCTCAGCGCAGGAAGGACGGCACGTCGAACTCGTCCTCGCCGAGGTCGAGGTCGTCGCTGCCGGTGTCGTCGATCGGCTCGGCGAAGATGTCGTGACGATCCGCGACCGGGGCTGGAGCCGGCTCCATCCCCAGCACCTGGCTCCGGTCGCGCGGGGCAGGCTCGCCGTGCCGGCCTTCCTCCCAGCGCTCAAAGCCGGCCGCGATGACGGTGACCCGGACCTGCTCACCCAACCCGTCGTCGATCACCGTCCCGAAGATGATGTTGGCGTCGGGATGGGCGACGCCGTGGATGATCTCCATGGCTTCGTTCACCTCGAACAGCCGCAGCTCCGATCCGCCGGCGATGTTGACGAGGACGCCGCGGGCACCCTCGATCTTCGCCTCCAACAGCGGACTGGTCGTCGCCGCCCGGGCCGCGGTGACCGCCCTCCCCTCGCCGTCGGCGAGGCCGATGCCCATGATGGCGCTGCCCGCGCTGTTGAGGACCATGCGCACGTCGGCGAAGTCGGTGTTGATCTGCCCCGGGACCGTGATGAGGTCGGTGATGCCCTGCACCCCCTGCAGCAGCACCTCATCCGCCATCTTGAAGGCGTTCACCATCGACGTCTTTTCGGTGGCGACGGTCAGCAAGCGGTCGTTGGGGATGACGATGACCGCGTCGACGTTCTCGCGCAGTCGCTGGATCCCCGACTCGGCCTGCACCGATCGCCGACGGCCCTCGAAGGAGAAGGGCCGGGTGACAACCGCGATGGTGAGCGCGCCCATGGACCGGGCGATCTCCGCCACCACCGGCGCCGCCCCAGTGCCCGTTCCGCCGCCCTTACCTGCGGTGATGAACACCATGTCGGCACCCTTGAGCGCCTCCTCGATCTCGCTGCGGTGCTCCTCCGCCGCCTGGCGGCCGACCTCGGGGTCGCTGCCGGCGCCCAACCCTCGCGTCAGCTGGCGCCCGATGTCGAGCTTGAGATCGGCGTCGCTCATCAGCAGTGCCTGGGCGTCGGTGTTCATGGCAATGAACTCCACGCCGCGCAAGCCGGCCTCGATCATCCGATTGACGGCGTTGACCCCGCCGCCACCGACGCCGACCACCTTGATCACGGCGAAATAGTTCGTCTGCGCTGGTCCGGTCATCGATACCCCTCGTCCACTTTGGTCTCCGGCTCACCGCGGGATCACACCCGCTGTCGGCAGCCGGAATCGCCGGTTCCCCGTGGGCGGTGCGGAGCCCACAGCCAGGCTCCAACCGGCTTCGACGGGAGTGCGCTCACCATACGGCCGGGCCGTAGGCCGGTCAAGCAGAGCTCGACGAGCCGGGGCGGCAGCCGGTCACGCAGCACGTGGCGGGCATGGCGGCAGCCGGTCACGCAGCGCTTGGCGGGCCGACCGTCGGCTCGCCAGGCGCCCGGACGTCGATCACCGCCGGTCCAGTCGGTGCTGACGCCGGGTCCGCCAGCACCGCCACCAGCGACTCGAACTTGGCGGCGACGGCCACCGCCGGACCGAAATCCACCTGGACCCCACCGACCAGCCCTACGGTGACTTGGCCCGACGCGTCGGTGGTCACCTGCTGCACCTGTCCGGCGATCGCCGGCGGCACCGCGGCGGCGACGACCAGCGCCGGGCCGGCCGCCGAGCCCAACCAGCTCCCCGGCCGGCCAACACCGCCAGGGGCCACCAACCGAGGCAGCGCCGCTGCTGCCGGCACCGCGGACGCCGGCGCCAGGATCCGGCCCGTCCGATCCACCACGACCGCGTCGCCTGGCCCGCCGACCACCGCCACGGGCACCCGCTCGACGACCCTCACGACCACGGCGTCGGGCCACGACCGGCGAACCGTCGCCCGAAGGACCCAGGGCAGGCGGTCGACGCGGGCGGCCGCCGCGCTCGGCGACACGTCGACCAGCGGTGTCGCCGAGCCGATGCCGGCGGCGGACCACACCGCCGCCGGAGAGGTGTGCTGCGCCCCGAGCACCGTCCGGTGCCGGGCCTCGAACCAGCCGCTGTGCAGGATGCCGAGACCCAGGACGGCGACGGCCACCACGACGGACACGGCGATGGTCAGGCCCCGAAGCCGCTGCCCACGGGCCCGTGCCACGGCGACCCGCCGGGCCCAGATCTTCGGGTCGATGCCCGACGGCACCGCCCGGCGCACCGCCGTGCCCACGCTCACGCCCGCTCCCGCACGGCGCTGGCGGCTTGGGTCCCACTCCGCCTGGCGCTCACGGCCGCCCGGTCCCTGCTGCGGGCTCGTCGCCGTCGTCGAACCCCACCAGCTTCACCTCCGTGTGCAGGACCACACCGGTCCGGCGCTCGACCTCCGCCCGGACATGGTCGATCACCCGGCGCACGTCGGCCGCCGTCCCCCCAGGGTCGGCCTGCACGAAATTGGCGTGCTTCGGCGAGACGCGGGCTGTCCCGATCCGCATACCTTTCAGACCGGCCTCCTCCACCAGCCTGCCGGCCGCGTCGCCTGCCGGGTTGGTGAACACCGACCCGGCGTTCGCCCCCCCGGGCTGGTGCTCGCGCCGCCAACGCACGACGTCGGCGATCGCTGCCTCCGCCGCCAGACGGTCGCCTGGCGCCGCACGGAGATCGGCCCACACCACCACCTCGTCCGGAGACAGAGCACTCGACCGGTAGCCGAGATGCAGGTCCGAAACACATCGTTCGCTCGCTCGCCCGGTCCGGAGGTCGAAGACCCAGCACCGCAGGAGCACCGCCGCGACATCCGACCCGTGCCCACCGGCGTTCATCCGCACGGCGCCTCCGACCGAGCCCGGGATGCCCACAGCCCACTCCAGGCCCCGCAGGCCAGCCGCCGCGCTCCGGCGCGCCACCACCGGCAGCCGCGCACCGCCACCGGCATGCACGGCGACGGCGCCGGGCTCCGTGCCTCGGTCGCCGCATCCGTCGCCAGCGCCGTGCGGAGCACCGCCCGGCAGCCCGGGCCCTCCATGTCCACCCGGCAGCCCCGGCGCACCCCTGCGCCCGGCGCCGCCGCTGACGTCCACCGCCGCCAGCCCACCACCGAGCACCACGACCAGGCCGGGAAATCCGGCGTCGGCGACCAGCATGTTCGATCCCTGCCCGACGACCAGCACCGGGACCGTGCCCTCGGCCGCGGCGAGGGCCCGGTGGACCGCCTGCAGATCGGCTTGGCTGCCGACCTCGACCAGCGCGGCAGCCGGCCCACCGACGCGGTAGGTCGTCCGGGCACCCAGGGGCGCCTCGAACCGGGCCCGCCCGCCGAGCGCGTCGACCACGGAGACCAACGCCGCGTCCGGCGGCTTCGTCACCGGCGCGCCGACCTCAGCTCGTCGGCCAGGGTGGTGATGTCGCCTGCACCCATGGTGATGCACAGATCGCCCGGCCGAAGCAGCGCTGCGACCACCGCCGGCAGCTCGTGTCGCTCGCCGACGTAGAGGACGTCGGCGTCGGGCACGGCAGCCACCGCCGCGTCGGCCACGAGGCGACCGGTCACGCCGGGCACGACCGGCTCCCCCGCCGGGTAGACATCTGTCACCACGACCACGTCGGCTCCTGCGAACGCCGGACCGAACCGATCGGCCAGCGTGGCTGTCCGGGTGAAGCGGTGGGGCTGGAACACCACCACCAACCGCCCCGCGTGCCCGTCACGCGCGGCCGCGATCGTGGCCGCCACTTCGGCCGGGAGATGGGCGTAGTCGTCGACCAGCCGCACCCCGTCGACCTCGCCGCGCGCCTCGAACCGCCGGGCCACGCCGGCGAAGCGAGCCAGCGCCCGTTCAGCCGCCTCGAACCCAGCACCGGCCTGGTGTGCGGCGGCCACCGCCACCGCGGCGTTGGCGACGTTGTGGGCGCCAGGGACGGCGAGCTGGATCTCGGCGACGACCGCACCGCCGTGGTGCACCGTGAACGCCGGTGTCCCCGGACCCGACGAGCGCCGCTCCACGCGATAGTCGGCTCCGGGGTCGAGTCCCGCAGTCACCGCGTGGTGGCGGCGGCCCAGGGCTGCGGCTTCGGGGTCGTCGGCGTTCACCACGACATGACCGCTCGCCGCCGATGCGTAGGCGTCGAACGCCGCCACCAGGGCGCTGAACGAGCCGTAGTGCTCCAAGTGGTCGGCTTCGATGTTGGTCACGACGGCGATGGCCGGAGCGAGGTGCAAGAACGTGCCGTCGCTCTCGTCGGCCTCCACGACCAGCCAGTCGCCGTCGTCCCACACGGCGTTGGTGCCGATCTCGTTGACGTCACCGCCCACCAGGAACGAGGGTCGGATGCCAGCTTCGACGAGCACCAGCGAAAGCATCGAGGTCGTGGTGGTCTTGCCGTGCGTGCCCGACACGGCCGCCACCCGGCGCAGCGCGGCGATCGCCGCCAGCAGCTCGGCCCTCGACACGACCGGAATGCCGAGCCGGTGCGCCTCCACCACTTCGGCGTTGGTGTCGGAGACGGCGCTCGAGACGGCCACGACGTCGCTGCCGGCGACGTGGTCGCTCCGGTGCCCGATCTGGACGTCGATGCCGGCAGCCCGCAGGCGGTCCATCCCCGGGGATGCCTTCAGGTCGCTCCCGGTCACCCGGTGGCCCATGGCCGCGAGCACCGACGCGTAGGCACTCATGCCTGCTCCGCCGATCCCCACCAGGTGGATCCGGCGGCGGCGCGACAAGTCGAGCGGAACCGCCCTGCCGCCAGCCGTGGCGCGCTGGCCGGCCGGTCCACGGCGCCCGTCGCTGCCGGTCACGAGGTCCCTTTCGACTGCAACGGTTCGTGGCACTGCCACGTCACCTGCTGCCCACCGGGGCGGGCATGGGCCTCGACCACGCTCGCCACAGCCTCGGCTGCAGCCGGCCGGCCCAGAGCCGCTGCCGCCGCCGCCATCGCCCGGCGGCGCTTGGGATCGGCCACGACCGGACCGAGCACCTCCGCCAGTGCGACGCCGTCGCACTGCGCGTCGGGGACCAGCACGGCGCCGCCCACGGCGGCCAACACCGAGGCGTTGGCCGTCTGGTGGTCCCCGGGGGCTCCGGGGAGCGGCACCAGCACCGACGGGACACCGACGGTCGCCAGCTCGGCCACGGTCATGGCGCCAGCCCGCCCGATCACGACGTCCGCGGCTCGGTAGACCACCGGCATGCGATCCTCGAACGCCACCTGCCGGTACCACAGACCAGCTGCCCCGTCCCCGACGCCAAACGCACCCGCAGGACCCGCAGCACCGGGATGCTCGCCCGCTGCCCATGGCGCGTCGCGGCGGCCCACGATGTGGTAGACGGCCACGTCACGCCGGTCCTGCCAGCGCTCGACCAGATCCAAGACGGCCTGGTTGATGCGGCGCGCGCCGAGGGAGCCACCGACGGCCACCACGAGGATGCGATCGCCGGGCACGCCGAGCGCACGGCGCGCCTCGGCCGACGGACCCTCGCGCCCGGCACCGGCGAGCGCCGCGACCTCGGCGCGCACCGGCGCGCCGGTGACCACCGCCCGCGGCAGGGGCGTGCCCGCTCCCGCCACTGCAGAAGCCCGGGCCAGCCGCGCCACCACACGGTTCGCCAGCCCCGGCACGGCGTCGACGTTGACCACGACCACCGGCACGCCCGCGCACGCGGCGGCCAACGCCGCCGGCACGCTGGCATAGCCGCCGACCGCGACGACCACAGCCGGGCGCCGTCTGACGATCAACGCGGCGGCACCGATCACGGCAGCACTCAGGCCGGCCACGGCACGGGCGTTGGCCAGCAGACCGGCGGGGTCGAACTGCCGCACGATGCCCCGACCAGGCAGCAGCGTGCTCGGGATGCCGACAGGAGCGGTCCGGGTGGCCTCGTGGCCACGCCGGGAGCCCACCAGCTCGACGCTGCCCGGGCCGCGCCGGTCGACCAGCACCTCCGCCACCGCCACCGCCGGCACCAGGTGACCGGCAGTACCCCCTCCGGCCACGAGTGCGAACCGCCGCGTCCGGGGGCGGCTCGTCACGACGGCCCCCGATCGGCCCGGCGCTGGGCCGGGGACGCGGACCGCCCCGGTGCGCCTCGCCGTTCGCCCCCGGCGATGTTGAGCAGGATGCCGGTGCCGGCCATGACCACCACCAGCGACGACCCGCCGAACGACACGTAGGGCAGGGGAATGCCGGTCACGGGCAGCACGCCGATCACCGCCCCCATGTTGATGACGGCCTCGGCCGTCAGCCAGCAGGTGATGGCGGTGGCCAGCAGCACGCCGAACCGGTCCGGGGCCCGTGCCGCCACCCGGAACCCGAGCACCGCCAGAGCTGCGAACAGCGCCACGACCAGTGCTGCCCCGACGAGCCCGGTCTCCTCCCCGATCACCGAGAAGATGAAGTCGGTATGCGGGTTCGGCAGCAGGCCCCACTTCTGGTGGCCGTTGCCGAGCCCCATGCCGAAGATCCGGCCCGAGCTGATGCCGACGAGGGACTGCACCACCTGGTAGCCCGACGTCTCGCGGTGCGCAAGGGGGTTGATGAACGACAGCAACCGAGCCCGCCGGTACGGCTCGGCCAGGGCGGCGACGGACGCCAGGGCGCAGGTGCCGGCGATCCAGGCGAGCACGGTCCGGGCGGGCACGCCAGCGGCGAACAGACAGCCGAACACCACACACCCCAAGACGATGGCGGTGCCGAGGTCCGGCTGCAGCAGGACCAGCAGCGAAATGAAGCCGAGCACGGCGACGAGGGGAACGACCACGGCACCGGTCCGGTCCAGCCGGTCGGAGCGCCGAGCGAGCAGGTCGGCAGCGAACAGGGCGATGGCCAGCTTCATGATCTCCGACGGCTGCACCCGGATCTGGCCGATGCCGATCCACCGGCTGGCTCCGCCCGAGCTCTCACCGACGCCGGGGACGAGCACGGCCACGAGCAGGACCACGGTGCCCACCAGCAGGACCGTCCGCAGGCGCCGCCACCAGCCATAGGGCACCCGCGCACACACCGCCAGCGCGCCAGCCCCCAGAACCATCCACAGCACCTGGCGCTCGAAGATCGACCACACCGAGCGGTAGTCGACCAAGGAGGTGTAGGCCGAGGCGGAGAGCACCATGACGGTCCCGATCGCGCACAGCCCCACCACCACCCCGAGGACCATCGAGCGGGTCGACGGCAGGCGCGTGCGGCCGGCGACCGCCGGACCCGGGGCGGTGGTCTGAGCGGCCACCACTCGCAGGTGCCTGGCGGCACCCGCGAGTTGGGTTGGTCGGCCCGGCGCCGGACGGCGCGGCGACGTCGCGGGGCTCACCGGGCACCGTCCGGTCGTGCACGCCAGGCAGTCGTCACGGCGCCCGCGCCGACGGAGCAGCCCGTCCCAGCACCGGAGCGACGGCGAGTCCCCATGGCGACAGCCTCGCGAACTGCGGTGCGCATGTGGGGGAACCCCCCCACATGCGCCGGGGAGCCTCGGAATGCCGACGACCGCGACCAGCGGCTCATCGCAGCCCGGTGACCGACAGGAAGTCGGCGTAGAAGAGCCCGAGCCCCAACGCTGCGAACAGCCCGGCCAGGATCCAGAACCGGACGATCACCGTCGTCTCCGGCCACCCGAGCAGCTCGAAGTGGTGGTGCAGCGGCGCCATGCGCAGCACCCGCCGCCCGAAGACCCGGTAGGCCACCACCTGCACCACCACCGACAGGGTCACGATGACGAAGAGCCCGCCGATGACCAGGAGCAGCAGCTGCAGGTTCATGAGGAGACACAGCGCTCCCAGGCCGGTCCCGAGCGAGAGCGACCCGGTATCGCCCATGAAGATCTTGGCCGGGGCCGCGTTCCACCACAAGAAACCCAGGCACGCTCCGGCGAGCGCCATGGCCACCAGGGCCAGATCGAGCGGCTTGGAACCGAACAGGCGGTAAATGTCCGGGTGCCGGAACTGCCAGTACCCGATGATGGCGAGGATGGAGAAGCAGAAGGTGGCAGAGCCCGAAGCCAGTCCGTCGAGCCCGTCGGTCAGGTTGACGGCGTTGGAGGTGCCGACGACGACGAGCACGGCCCACAGCACCCAGCCGACGGAACCCAGGTTGATCCCCGTCGAGTTCCATCTGGTGAAGGACAAGAACGTGCTGGCATGGGCCCACCGCTCCGCCGCGATGGCGAAACCGAGCGCGACGACGATCTGCCCCCCGAACTTCTTGCGCTTGTTGAGGCCCAGGCTGCGGCGGTGACGCACCTTGATCCAGTCGTCGAGGAAGCCGATGGCCCCGGCTGCCACCGTCACCAGGACCACCAGGATGCCGGCGCGGCTGAACGCGACATGGGCGACGTGGGCGACGACATAGCCCACCACCAGTGCAGCCAACATGGCCAGCCCACCCATGGTGGGTGTGCCGGCCTTGGCCAGGTGCATGCGCGGCCCGTCCTCGCGGATCTGCTGGCCGATCCGGTTGCGTGTCAGCCAGCCGATCAGCACCGGCGTAGCCAGCACCGTCACCCACAGGGCCATGCCGCCCGACAGCATCAGACTGATCACGGTCGCGGTCCCCGGCGCACCTCGGCGGTCGCCGCGCGCGCCACCTCGGCGGCGACAGCCCGATCGTCGAACGGCGCCACCCGACCCTCCCGCTCGATGGTGGTCTCGTGGCCCTTGCCGGCGACGACGACCACGTCGCCGGGCCGGGCGAGGCTCACGGCCCGCTCGATCGCTGCACGCCGGTCGGGCACCACCTCGACGGCGGCCACGGCACCTGTCGCGATCCCGCTCCGGATGTCCCTGATGATCGCACCGGGATCCTCACCACGGGGGTTGTCGGAGGTGATCACCACGACGTCAGCGTTGTCGGCCGCGGCAGCCCCCATCCTCGGCCGCTTGTCGCGGTCGCGGTCACCCCCGCAGCCGAAGACGCACAGCACCCGACCGGCCCCCGCCACCCGGCGCGCACTGGTCAACACCGCCACCAGGGCGTCGGTGGTGTGAGCGAAGTCGACGACGACGGTGGCCGGCGATGCGGGCGGCGCCGCCACGATCTCGAAGCGCCCCGGGATAGGCCCGGCACCGCCCAAGCCGGCGACGATGTCGTCCTCGGCCACACCGATCACGGCGGCAGTGGTCGCCGCCGCCAGAGCGTTGGGAACCTGGAAGGCGCCCGGTACCCCCAGCTCCACGCGGCGCCCCCGCCAGGTGAAGCGGGTTCGGCCGTCGCCCACGACCAGGTCGCGGGCGTCGGCCAAGGAGAACGTGGCTGTGGGCACGCGGGCGGCGGCCAGCCGCTCGACCAGGATGCGCCCCCACGGGTCGTCACCGTTCACCACGGCGGCTGCACAGTGCTCCACCTCGAACAGCGAGGCCTTCGCCTCGAAGTACGCCTCCATCGACCCGTGGTAATCGAGGTGCTCGTGGGCAAGGTTGGTGAACACGCCGACGGCGAACCAGGTGCCCTGGACCCGGCTCTGGACCAGGGCGTGGGAGGAGACCTCGACCGCTGCCGCCTGGTATCCCGACCCGACCGCCGAAGCCAGCTGGCGTTGGAGATCAGGTGCCTCAGGTGTGGTGCGAGCGCCACTCAACGTACCGATGACCACCGTGGGTCGGCCCCCGGCCTCGAGCGCGGCCGCGGCCAGGTAGGTGACCGACGTCTTGCCGTTGGTGCCGGTGACCCCGATGGTGGTGAGCGTCCGGCTGGGATCGCCCCACAGGCGGCACGACGCCGCGGCCATGGCCGATCTGACCTGGCCCGGAGCGACGAGGGCCTGGGGCGCTCCCACCTCGACTGGGCGTTCGGCGACCACACCGACAGCGCCGGCCGCCACCGCCTGCGCCGCGAAGGCGTGACCGTCGTGCGTGTGGCCTGCGACACAGCAGAACAGTGCGCCGGGTTCCACGGCACGGTTGTCGTAGGCGATCGATCGCACCTCGGGCGCGCTGAGGTCACCCAGGGCACCTACAAGCGCCACGTCCTGCAGCACGCGGTCCATTCGCACGATCGGCGACCTCCGGGCGAAGGCGCCGCGGCCCGTCCGCGGCGCCCGTCCCGGCGGGGATGGTAGCGGGGCGCGTCCCGGGGCTCGGGATTCACGGCGCACACGCTGGCCAGACCCGCGCCGAGCCGCGCTCGTGGCGATGGGCAGGCGGCAGGCCCGGCCGCTCACCCGGCGCCGATGGTCGCAAGCGGCTGCTGCCCCGGCGTCGGTGGCAGGGGCTGGGTGCCGCTGCCCGGCGGAGCGGGGATCCCGTAGCGGTGCAGCGCGTACCGCATGATCTGGGAGAAGACTGGGGCCGACACACTGCCCCCGTAGATCGGCTGCGGCTGGGTCATCACGACGATGCAGGCCAGTGCCGGGGCCTGGGCTGGGGCGAACCCGGCGAAGGTGGCCCAAAAGGCGTTCGGCGTGTAGCCGCCGGTGGCGGGGTCGGGGATCTGCGATGTTCCGGTCTTGCCGGCCACGGTGTAGCCGGGGACCGCCGCAGCGGGAGCAGTCCCGGCCGGCGTGGCTACGGACTCCATCATCTGGGCGAGCGTGGCGGCAGCGGACGCGGCCACCACCCGATGCCCGGCACGGCGGGGGACCCGACGGACCGCTCCCCCTGGAGCGACGGTTGCCGCCACCAACCGGGGTGGCACGGCGACGCCGCCGTTCGCCACCATGCTGAACATGTCGAGGAGTTGTTGCGCGGTGACTCCGGTGTCCTGGCCGATCGGTGTGGACCCGATGGCCGTCGGCGACCACTGGCTCACCGGCTTGACCAGTCCGGGCGACGCCCCGGGGAACCCGAGACCGGTGGGCTGCCCGAAGCCGAGCAGGTGGATCTGGGCCGCCAGGCGCTGAGCACCGAGCTTCTGGGCGATCAGGATCGTGCCCATGTTGGAGGACTGAGCCAGGATCTGGGTGGCCGTGAGGGGCTCGGCGGGGTGCGCCTCGGCATCGTGGAAGACGGCGCCATCGATGGGGAGGACGCTCGGCACGTTGACGACGGTGTCCGGGGTGATGATGCCGTCCTGCAGCGCAGCGGAGAACGTCACCAGCTTGAACACCGATCCAGGCTCGTAGACCTGGGTCACCGCCAGGTTCTGCGGCGCTTCGGTGACGGCGCCGGTGGTCGGGTCACGCACCATGCTGGCCATGGCCAAGATGTCGCCGGTCCGGGGGTCCATCACCTCGGCGATGCCGTTGACGGCGTGGGAGGAGGCGATCCCGGCTGACAGCGCCTGTTCGGTGACGAACTGCAAAGGCTCGTCGATCGTGAGCTCGACCCCGGTCCCGGGACGCGCTGCCGCAGTGGTCCGCACCGTGCCGGCGATCGGCACTCCCGACGGCGCGACTGCTTCGACGGCAGAGCCGGCATGTCCGGCCAGGAGGTCCTGGTACTGGTACTCCAGGCCAGCGGCCCCCTGGTCGGCGGCGTTGACGATGCCGAGCACCGGCGACGCCAGCGTGCCAGCGGGGTCCACTCGCTCCTCACCGGGCGTCAGGTTCAGGCCACGCAGGCCAAGCGCAGCGATCGTGGTCCCCACAGCGGGGTTCAGGGTGCGATCCAGGACGACATACCCGCTGCGCTGCGACAGCGTGGCTGTCAGGGCAGCGCTGCTCACGCCGAGCAGCGGGGCGAGGACAGCCGCCTCGCCTCGGGGATCGGTGATGATCAGCGGGTCCGCCACCAGCACGTCGACCGGCCGCGACATGGCGAGCACCGCCCCATTGCGATCGTAGATGGAGCCCCGCGAGGCGGGGTCGACCTGGGTGACGGTCGTCTCGGCCGTCCCCAGCGCCCGGTAGGCCTGTCCGGATCCCGACTGCAGCTGCACCAGACGCAGGATCAGCGCACAAAAGCACAGCAGGACCACACCCCGCATGATCCGAAGGCGTCGGCGCGTCGACCCGGTGGCCAGTCCCCAGGTGGAGGTGCCGGACACTCCCGTGCCCGACGGCGATCGACGCTCAAAACCGCGGGCGCGCGCGGCGGGCGGATGCGACCCCGGTCGCTGGACCCGGGTCGCGAGCCGGGCTCCTGGCGCCGGGCTCCGGCGCATGGCCGGTCCCCTCCCCTCGCCGACCGGGCCGCTCACGAAGACGAGGCCCCGCCGCCTCGGTGGCGGGCAGCGAGCCGCCCGGCTGCCCCACCCGACGACACCGCTGCCCCACCCGACGACACCGCTGCCCCACCCGACGACACCGCTGCCCCACCCGACGACGGCGTTGCCCCACCCGACGACGGCGTTGCCCCAGCCGGCGACACCCCGGCACTGCTGGCGACCGGAGCGGGAAGCCGGACGGCCGCGCTCTCGGAGGACCCGACCGGGACCTCGGGGATGTCGGTGACCGAGCCGGCGGGGACCATGCCCTCGTGCCGGGCCTCGGCCACAATGGTGGACGGGTCCTCGAGCTGGGCGACGCGCAACTGCAGGGCGCTCTCGCGCTGCTGCTGGACGCTGAGCTGCTGCTGCAGCCGGGTGAGGCGGACCTGGCCGGCGGTGAGCTCGGCGTACGAGCCGGCCACCAGGAGCGGCCCGAGCACGGCGACAGCCAGCGCGAGCATCGCCGTGCGCCGGCCGGGCCGGCGATGCCGGCGGGACCGGGGTGCCACCACGCCAAAGTCCCGGCGGCGTGCCGGCTCCTGGCGGGGAGCGGTGCGGCCGGTCCCGACCCGGGCCGCTGCCCCTGCCCCGCGACCCGTGGCGGCCGCCATCACCCGTCCTCGTCGATCGGCAGGCGCTCGCAGGCACGAAGCCGGGCGCTCTCGGCCCGGTGGTTGCGCTCCACCTCCGCCGACGTCGGCCGGCGTGCGCCGCGTGCCACCAGCCGGGCGCGTGGCACGGCACCGCACCCGCAGGGCAGGGCGGGCGGGCACTGGCATCCACCGGTGACGGCCTCGGTGAAGGCGGCCTTCACCAACCGGTCCTCGCCCGAGTGATAGCTGATGGCCACGCATCGGCCTCCGGCAGCCAGCACGTCGACAGCCTCGGGCAGTGCCCGGGCGAGCGCTCCCAATTCGTCGTTGACGGCGATGCGCAGTGCCTGGAACACCCGGCGAGCCGGGTGTCCCCGGCGCCGGGCCGGTGCCGGGACCGATCGGCTCACGGCATCGGCCAGCGCCGCGGTCGTGAGGATGGGTCGCTCAGCCACCAGGTGCCGAGCGATCCGGCGAGCGAGGCGCCCTTCGCCGTTGGCGACGAAGAGCCGAGCCAGCTCGGCTTCGGGCAGCCCGTTCACCAGCTCGGCTGCCGTCGGCCCGCCAGACGGGTCCATCCGCATGTCGAGCGGCCCGTCGAACCGGTACGAGAAGCCCCGCTGAGGCCGATCGAGCTGCACCGAGCTGACCCCCAGGTCGAACAGCACGCCCGACACGGTGCCGGGCCGGTGGCCAGCAGCGACGAGCACGGCACGAAGGTCGTCGAACCGGGCGTGGTGGCACGAGGCCCGCACCCCGAACGGGGCCAGCCGATCGGCGGCGGCAGCCAGAGCGTCGCTGTCGCGGTCGATCCCGACCACCACCAGGTCAGGGCGGGCTCGCAGCAGTGCCTCGGCATGGCCACCCCCGCCGAGCGTCGCGTCGACCACGACACCTTGGGGGACGGTGGCGAAGATGTCGACCACCTCGTCGACCATGACGGGCTCGTGGGGGAAGTCCTGGCGCATGTGCAGCCCCTCGACTGGACGGGCCCCCGCTGGGTCGAGCCCAGCGCGGGCCGGTGGGACGGGCGCGGAGGAGGAGTCGTCCCTCCTGCCAGTCGAGAGGCTGCACATGCGCCCGGGACCGCTGTGCCCCCAGCGACAGCTGGCCGAGCCGGCAGGCGCCCAACCCACAGGCAGCCGGCCAGGGAGTGGCGCGCCGCCGGGCGCGGCATGCGGTCGGCCGTCGGACCCGGCCCGAGCGACACTCGCTCGCAGAGGTCCACGTCGTGCGAGCCTCCGGGTCACAGGTCCGTGCCTTCGGTGAACCGGCGCTCCTCGGGCCGCACCTTGTCTTCCCAGCGTGCCGGGTCCCACAGCTCGACGCGGTCGAGTGCCCCGTGGACCAGCACGTCGTCGACCAGGGCGGCGAACTCGCGCAGGTGCGACGGGATCGAGATCCGACCCTGGCGATCGACGACCAGATCGGTCGAGCTGGCCGCCCACAGCCGCACCAAGTTGCGGTCGCTCTGGGTCTGAGCTGCCCGAAGCTGCATCGCCTCGGTCTGGAGGTCGAACTCCTCGGGTGTCCACAGCGCCAGGCACCCGTCGAGGTTCTGCGTGAGGTAGCCGCCGTGCTCGAACTGGGAGCGGAACTTGGACGGGAGCGTCAACCGACCCTTGTCGTCGATCGTGTGCTCGAACCTGCCCAGAAACCTCGTCACCAGGACGAGCCCTTTCGCCACGAAATGTGTCCACTCGACGCCGGGATGCTCCCCTTTGCCCCACTTTGCCCCACTCTATGCCTCACCTCCCCACATGGTCAACGATCTGCCCCACCCGGCCCCTCCGCACCACGCGAGACGGCGTCAACGACACGGTGCGCACGCCGGGCGTTCGCCAACCGGCACACCGGGCGTTCGCCAACCGGCACGCCGGGGAGCAGCCTCAGGACTCCTCGCGGACAGCCCAGGGCAGCTGGTGTGACCGGGTGTCCCGGTGCCGCCGGGGTACCAGCAGTGGCGCTGCGCGTACCGCTGGTTGCGCCGCCGACCGCTGGGCCCTCACCGGCCCACGCCGGTCTCCGGTACGCGTCCGGCAGGATGCCGGCGCCCGACCGCCCGCCTAGGACGTGCAGAGCCGGCGGATGACGGCCGCCTCGACGGCGCCCATGACCTCGCGGCCCGTTCCGGGTCCCGACCCCGGCGCTCGGCGGGCATCGTCCAGGTCCACCAGCCCGACCGCCCGGGGCGAGACCGACGCTCGCGCCTGATCCTCTGCCGAAGGGTCGACGAGCCCGGCGATGACCAGCGCGCGGACCAACGCTGCCGGCTCCCAACGGGCGAGCGCCATCGTCTGGAAGCGCACGCCGTGGCGCGTCCGGTGCTGGGTCAAGCCCATCACCTTGCGTTGCGGGGATCCGGAGCGCACCTCACCGGGACCGATCCCGGCAAAGCAGATCTCGGCGGACCACGGCGCGGCCACGCTGGAACCGTCGTGCACGGTGGCGGGCCCGAGGCCGACGTCGTCGATGGCCGTCGCCCACGCGTCGCCAACCCAGCGAGCGGAGCGGACCACGTCGTCATCCCACAGGGGATCGAACCGGGGGATCCAGACGTCGACCCAGACCTGTGCACCTGGTGCGACCAGCACGGCCCCCCCGCCGCCCCGACGCCGGACGACGCTCGCCCCACCACCGGCCGACGGCGACTCCCCCCCGGTCGGGGCACCCTGGCTCGACGTCGCGCAGGCACCCGCGACGCCGTGCGCCCCAGCAGGCAACGGCCCTCCGCCCCGGGTGGCGGCAACCACCGGACCCCACCGCCCCTGGGTGCTCCCGAGCACGAGCGCCGGAGCACCGACGACGCTGCAGACGGCGATGCGGCGCCCGAGGCGCCCGGGCTCCACGCGGCTCCCACCGTCCCTGTCGCACCGCCCAGCCTTGTCGTGCCACCCAGGTCCGTCCCGGTCCCCACCGGCCTGATCGAGAGGCCACACCCCATGAAGAAAGGCGGCGTCACCGAGACGCGACTCGACCGTCCAGGCGGACGCCGCTGCCGGCGTCGCGCTCATGCCGTGAGCGTTGCCGAGCCCAGGTACGGCTCCCACTCCTCACGGCCACCGCCGCTGACCGCCAGCAGCAGGATCCGGTGGCGGGGTGGCGCCGGCGCGCTGTGGAGGACGAGGCCGGCCTCGTGGGGCAGGCGATCCTCTTTGTGCGTGTTGCACCGCCGGCAGCACGCCACGACGTTGTCCCAGCTGTGGGTACCGCCACGACTGCGCGGGAGGACATGGTCGATGCTCTCCGCCTGGCCGCCGCAGTACTGGCATCGGTGGCCGTCCCGAGCGAAGACGGTGCGACGGTTCACGGCCACGGTGCGATCATGCGGGACACGCACGTAGCGGGCCAGCCGCACCACCGACGGCTCGGGGGCAACGACCCGCTCCGAGTGGAAGACGCGTCCCGTGGCGTGGACGAGCTCCGCCTTGGACCCGACGACGAGCAGCAACGCCCGGCGGCTCGAGACGATCCCGAGCGGCTCAAAGGTGGCGTTCAGCACGAGAGCCCGGCTCGTCCCAACCAGACCGGACCCGGTATCGCGCATCGACGCTCAGGATACCGTGCGGGCAGCGGTCGACCGGGCCGCCGGCCCGGCGCCGCGACGTGCCGTGGAGACTCGGGTCACCGGTGACGCCATCGCCGCATCCGCGCAGCCCACACCAGCACGTCCCGCAGCTCGTCGATCGACGGCTCGCCGGACGACGAGCCGTAGGCGACCTCGGATCGCATCGCCCACCAGGCTGCGTCGGGCACGGGCAGGAACGGAGGGCGGTGCCACCAGCCCCGTGGTGCGGCACGCCAGGCCGACCCGGCAGCGCCCACCCACCCAGCCGGGTGGAAGACGACAGCGCGCACGGCGCGCACGGCGAGCAGGAGCCCGGGACGCCGGAGCCGTGACGGTGGTGCCTGCGGACGTCGACCACCATCGCCGGGACCAGGACCTGCCCCGGGCGGCACGGGACCGCCACCGGCACCCGCTCCAGCACCGGGATCTGCCTCGGAACCTGCCCCGGGCGACACGGCACCGCCACCGGCTGGCACCGCACGGGCATCGAGATCCGAACCGGGCGTCGCGCGCCGGCCGGTCACCGGTCACCACCGATCACGGCGTGCCCGGCAGCCTGCCAACCGACCGCAGCTGCTCCGACCAGCGGCGCCTGCGCTCCGAGTGCAGCCGGCACGATGCGCGCCCCTGCCGCATACGAGATCCGCGACCGCTCGGCGAGCTCGGCGCCAGCAGCGTCAAAGAACGCCGACCCGAAACCGAGCGCCACCGAGCCGGCCACCACCGCCAGTCCGAGGTCGAGCAGGTTCACCACGGAGGCGACGGCCAAGCCGACGAGGCGACCGGTGCGCTGGCGGACGTCGAGTGGCGCCGCCTCGGGTGCCATGCCGGTGATCGCCGCCAGCGCCAGCCCCGACGCCTCGGCTTCGAGGCACCCGCGACCGCCGCAGGCGCAGCCGCGACCGTCGGGGACCACGATCATGTGGCCGATGTGCCCGGCATTGCCCGAGGCTCCGTCGAGCAGCCGGCCGTCGAGGACGATGCCGCCGCCCACCCCGGTCGACACGACCATGGCGAGGTAGTCGGGGACGCCGACAGCCGCGCCCCGCCACCCCTCTCCAAGAGCCAGCGCCTTGGCGTCGTTGTCGAGGGCGGTGGGCAGCCCGGTGTGCTCTTCCAGGCGGTCCCGCAGCGGGAACGACCGCCACGCTGGGATGTTGAGCGGCGAGACAAGGCCCGAGCTGTCGATGGGCCCTCCGCACCCGATGCCGCACACCACCGGAGCATCAGCGCCGCTCCCACCCGCAGAGCGCACCGAGTCGACGAGCTCGACGACAGCCGCGAACAGGACCTCCGCCTCCGCTGTGGCGGGAGTGGGCACCTTGCGCGCCAGCTGCACCTGGCCACGCTCGTCGACGAGACCGGCCGCCACCTTGGTACCGCCGATGTCGACGGCAAGGCACGAACCGGCCGACGACCGGCCGGCGTGGCGCCCTTCGGCGACGGCGAGCAGCGACGCCCTCAGGGACCCGGGCGGAACCGCTTGCGCAGCCGTGTTCCGGTCTGACCGAGGGTACGACCGACCCCCTCGGCGTGAACGGTCCGGCTGAGGTCGGCCATGCCCGCTCTACCCATCCGCTTCAGGTTGATGGCCACGCCGACGGACGAGGCGAACATCAGCGCCACGCCGACGAAGCCGACGAGGACCGACGTCGTGAAGAACGCCAGCATGATGGCGAGGCCTGCCACGAACCCGACGACCGACCAGCGCAGATTGCGCCCCGCGAAGCGGTAGACGCTCTCATCACGAACGCGAGAGGCGAACCGTGGGTCGTGGCGGTAGAGGGTCTGCTCCATCTCGTGGAGCACCCGCTGCTCGTGCTCTGACAGCGGCACCATCGCTCCCTTCGCGCCGGGCGATGGCAGCCCCGACGCACCACCAATCTTCGCGCAGGGTGGGGCCACTGACAACGTCAGCGAGCATCGGATCGGTGCGTGTCTTCTTCGGGCGTGGTCCCGATCACGATGGCTGGCACGACGGCGCCGGGCCCGAACCGCTCGCGCAGGGCAACGACCGCACTGTCGACCAGCCTCCACCGGTCTCCGGGCGCCTCGCCCCGCTGTTCGCCGCGCTCGGCTGGGAGCCCACCGGCCCCCTGGGTGCGATCAGCTGCTGCCGCGGCCATGCGCTCGGCGGGCACGGTGCCAGCCAGCCCCCACGCGTCACCGCCGAGCGAGAGCTGCTGCACTCGCTCGGCGACGGGCACGAGGTGCGACACGCTGACACCGAGCAGCCGGATCCCGGCGCCCACGTCGATCTGAGCCACCAGGGGCCGAGCAGCGTCGAGGACCTGGTGCGGACCGTCGACAGGCGTGTCGACCGTCACCGAGCGGGTGATGGTCCGGCGGTCGCCGAACCGGACCTTGACGGTCACCGAGCGCCCCACCAGGGCTCGTGCCGCGAGCCGATGGCCGACGTCGGTGGCCAGCTCGGCCAACCACCCCGACAGCGCCCGATGGTCACGGAGGTCTGCTGGGAAGGTCGTCTCACGGCCGATGGAACGCACCGGCCGTCCCGGCCGAACCGGGTCGGTGTCACGACCGCTGGCGAGGGCAGCGAGATGCGCCGCCGCGGCCTGGCCCACCAGCCGTCGGAGCACGCCCTCGGGCACGCACGCCAACGCGCCGACCGTCGTCACCCCGATCCCGGCGAGCCGTGTGGCGGTGGCCGGCCCGACCCCCCACAGAGCACCGACGGGTAGCGGACCGAGGAACCCGGCTTCGTCCTCGGGCAGGACGACGACGATCCCGTCGCTGCCTCGCCGTTCTGCAGGAGCCACGGCTTTGGCTCGACGCGAGGCGAGCTTGGCCACGGACTTCGTCCGCGCCACGCCGACCGCACAGGTGAGACCGAGGTCGGCCTGGACACGGTCGCGCA
>JAJZLP010000252.1:10556-22649 GCA_021803325.1 Actinomycetes bacterium | reverse complement strand
CGCAGGTCGAGCCGGAGCTCGCACGGTCGCACCACGCGACGCAGGGACCACACCCTCGGCGACAACCGTGCCCAGACCAGCCGCCACACCAGAGCCGGCCCCCACACCAGAGCCAGGCGCCGCATCAGAGCCAACCGCCGCACCAGAGCCGGCCGCCGCATCCTCGGCGAGGACCGAGGCCGGACCGGCTACCACCCCTGAGCACGGAGCGGGCTCCACGCCCGAGCTCCGCTTGGTGCGCCTGCCCCGGCAGAGCCAGGCAGCGAGCCACAGACCGCTCGGCACGGCGAAGTAGGCGATCTCCGGCGACGACCACCATCCAATCCCAGCCACCAGGCCGAGAGCCACGAGGTCCCAGGTAGCCGCAGGGCGCGACGTCACCCGCAGCGCCAGGAGGAGCAGGAGCAGGCCGCACACCATGGTCACGCCCCGGAACCCGTACTCGAGCGTGGTGTTCCACACTGCCGACTGCGGTGCCGCCCAGAGCCATGCCGCGGCAAGGGCGGCGAGCGCCGGATCCCCCACCAGGCGACGCGCCACCCTCCACAGCACCAGGCAGGACACTGCGGCCAGCAGGACGGGAGCCAGGCGCAGGACCAGAGCTGAAGGACCGGCCACCCAGAACAAGGCAGCCACCAGATAGGGCTCCACGCCCCCGTAGCTCTGACCCCAGTAGAAGGCGCTGGCATGGCCGGCCAGGATCCGTCGCGCCATGAGCCCGACCACGGCCTCGTCGGCGTTGAGTGGCTCGTGGGAGAGGTACCAGATCCGGGCGAGCACCCCGAGGACGATCGCCGCCACCACCACGACGGCCACCGCGACCTGCACGCGCCGCCACGACGACCCCACCGGCACGCTCCGAGACCCGCTCACCGGCGGACCACCCCAGCCCCGGCACAACACCGTCGGAGCGAGGCGCACCCTTCGGTCACAGGTCGAGGGACCGCCCGACCGGCCCGGAACCGGTCGGCGCATCGAGCTGTCCGGCCGGGGCTCAGGATCAGGCGGCCTCGACCAGCTCCTCGTCGACCACCAGCGGCGACGGGCTGCGGAACAGACGGTTGAACACCAGGTACTTGACGACCCACAAGACAGCGAAGGTACCCAAGTTGGCCCCGTCGACCAAGGCCGTCGCCACCAGGTGGTGCAGATGGTGATCGATGCTGATGTTCCGGGCGATCGCCGCACTGCCCATCGACAGCACGATGCCCGTGACCGAGGCAGCCCAGAACGGCACCATCTCGCTCCAGACGTGCGAGCGGCCCGACTGGCCCCACGCCCAGTTCCGGTTGAGGTAGTACGAGGGAACGGTGGCCACGACATTGGCGAACAACGTCGAAGGCACCTCGGTCCACCAGCGGAACACCCCGTAGACAAGCGTCAGCACACCGAAGGAGACGACGGTGGAGATGACCGACGACATCGTGTACCGGAAGAGCTTGCGCCCTCGGGGCGTCTGGATGAACCGCCACAATCGCTGTGCGGCGTCACGCATCTGTAACATCTTACCGGCACCATGAGAGATGTGCCCGTCACGCTGTACCAGTCGGGCACGTGACCGCCGGCCACTCGCGACGCGCCCCTTTCGAGCTGGGCGGGAGCGGGTCGCGGTGGGTTGGCGTGGCCCTGTCGCCGTGGCGCCCTGCGACCCAGGTGTGCCCCCGTCAGCCACATGCCGGCCCGCCTGCAGTCGGCGGCCGACCCCTGCAGTCCGAGGACACGAGGTTGGATAGGAGACCGTGATCCCGATCATCGCCATCGTCGTGATCCTGCTGGTGCTCACCGTCGGCGTCCGGGCCACGCGGTCCCTCTTGGGGGGAGCGCGCGACGAACGCCGATCGGTCGACCAGTACGGGCGAGCCATTCGCACGCTGCAAACGCTTCCCGAGCGAGCTGCCACCGACGAGCCCGGCAACTCGCGCCCGGGAGGTGATGGTGGCCCGGTCGGCGACCATCTCGCCGGCAGCCACGTGGCCGAGGGCCCGCGTGCCAGGACCGGTCGTGCCGGCGGGGGGGCGGACGAGCACCCGGCTGACGGGCACATCGGCGGCAGTCACATCGGCGGCAGTCACATCGGCGGCAGTCACATCGGCAGCAGGCACATCGGCAGCAGCCACATCGGCAGCAGCCACATCGCCAGCAGCCACATCGGCAGCAGCCACATCGCCAGCAGCGACGAGTCGAGGCTGGCCGACGGCATCGGTGTCGTTCCAGGCCGCACGACCTTCCGAGCCGACGCCCTTCCCCGCTCCCTCAATGGGGTGTCGTCCCGACCTCTCCTCGGGACGGTTCGGGCCCTGACCGGCTCCGTGCACGACGACGAGCAGCGGCTCCCCGGCCTGGCCTCCTTGGTGGCGAGCGATGCGCCGTGGCCGGTGCAGGAGGCGGCGCGCATCATCGGCGTCGGCGAGGATCGCCACGACCGCGACCCGGCAGTCGAGGCGAACGCCAGGCTGACGGGCACGACCGGCTTGCTGTTGATCGTCCTGTTCTTCTTGGAGGGCCTGACCATCCCTCTCATCCACTCGCTGGTGTCGTGGCACATCCTCATCGGCTTGGTGCTGATCCCACCCCTCGCGGTGAAGATGGGCTCGACGATGTGGCGCTTTGGGCACTACTACCTCCGGGACCAGCGCTACCGACAGGCAGGGCCGCCGCACCCGCTGCTGCGCATGCTCGGCCCGGTCGTCTTGGCGTCGACCGTGGTGCTGTTCGCATCGGGCGTCGGCCTGTGGATCGCAGGACCGAGCAACCACACCTTGTTCCGGATCCATCAGGTGAGCTTTGTGCTCTGGTTCATCGTCGTGGCAGTCCACGTCGCCGCGCATCTGCTGCGCGCCACACGACTGGCCGCGGCAGACGCGCACGACGCCAGCCGCACCGCTCGCAGCGTGGCCCCAGCCCAGCGCAACCGGGCCCGTCGGCGCCGAGCCCTGGTGGCCACCAGCCTGGTGGTCGGCTTGATCGTGGGCTTCGCCAGCAGCGGCGCTGTCTCCTCGTCGTCGTGGAACCACCTGGGCACGCGGACAGGCACGGCATCGGGGACAGGCACGACAGTCCCTGGAGGTTGACGCCCAGCCTGCTCGAAGCTCCCGGTCCGCCGGGAGCGTCCCAACCCCGGGACGAGCGCGACAGTCCCTGGAGGTTGACGCCCAGCGTCCCCGAAGCTCCCGGTCCGCCGGGAGCGTCCCAACCCCGGGACGAGCGCGACAGTCCCTGGAGGTTGACGCCCAGCGTCCCCGAAGCTCCCGGTCCGCCGGGCGCGTCCCGACCCCGGGCGCAGTGCGCCGAACGGCTGGCGGCCCCCAGCCGGCGTCGCCGGCGCTGGCTGCCACACGCCGTGCACCACCCAGGCTGCTCGCGCCTGCCAGGATGATCGGCGTGAGCGTCGCATTGGACTTTCTCGTCAAGCTGCTGGACATCGAGCCCATCGAGGTCAACATCTTCCGGGGTGTCAGCCCCGACGAGCACCGCCAGCGGGTGTTCGGCGGCCAGGTGGCCGCCCAGTCGCTGATGGCTGCCGGCCGGACGGTGGAGCGGGGCTCAGTCCACTCGTTGCACGCGTACTTCCTGCGTCCCGGAGACCCGAACGTGCCGATCCTCTACGAGGTGGACCGGATCCGCGACGGCCGGTCCTTCACCACTCGGCGGGTGGTGGCCATCCAGCACGGCCACGCCATCTTCAACATGGCCGCGTCGTTCCACGTCGACGAGGACGGACCGCTCGAGCACCAGTTCTCCATGCCGGAGGTTCCTTCGCCCGACACGCTGCCGACCCTGCACGAGCGGCTCGAGCCCTACCGGGACCGGCTGTCGGAGTGGTTCTCGCGCCCGCACCCGATCGACCAGCGGCACATCGGCGAGCTTCCGTGGTCGGACGAGCGCAGCGCCGACCCAGTCCAGCGCCTGTGGATCAAGGCCGACGGGACCCTGCCCGACGACCCCCTGCTGCATGCCTGCATCGCGACCTACGCGTCCGACATGTCGTTGTTCGACACCATGCTCGCGCCACACGACATCCGGTGGGACGACGCCGATTTCATGGGAGCCAGCCTGGACCACTGCATGTGGTTCCACCGCCCGTTCCGGGCCGACGAGTGGCTGCTGTACGACATGGACAGCCCCAGCGCGTATGGAGCCCGGGGGTTGGCCCGCGGCTTCCTCTACACCCAGTCAGGGAAGCTGGCGGTCTCGATGGTGCAGGAAGGCCTGATGCGGTTGGTCCCACGGGCCACCGCACCCGTCACACCGGGCACCTGACCGGGCAGCTCCCGGTACGGGCGTGCGCCCGCCCGTGCCGGTCGCCGCGGCCTCAGTGGCCGCGCTCGTGCACCGGCACGTAGCTGCGCTGCTCGCTCCCCCCGTAGATCTGGCGGGGTCGGGCGATCTTGGAGTCCTGGTCCAGCATCTCCACCCAGTGCGCCAACCAACCGGCGGTGCGCGGGATGGCGAAGAGCACCGGGAACATCTCGAGCGGGAAGCCCATGGCCTGGTAGATGAGGCCGGAGTAGAAGTCGACGTTCGGGTACAGCTTGCGCGACACGAAGTAGTCGTCCGCCAAGGCGATCTCCTCGAGCTTCAGGGCGATGTCGAGGAGCGGGTTCCTTCCGGTGACGGCGAACACCTCGTCGGCCGTGCGCTTGATGATCTTCGCCCGGGGGTCGTAGTTCTTGTAGACGCGATGTCCGAAACCCTGGAGCCGGCCGTGGCCCTGTTTGACCGACTCGACGAACGCGGGCACAGCATCGAGCGAGCCGATCTCGGTGAGCATGCGGATGACGGCCTCGTTGGCCCCGCCGTGGCGCGGGCCGTACAGGGCGGCGCACGCCGCCGCACAGGCCGAATAGGGATCGGCGTGCGACGACCCGACGACCCGCATGGCGGTCGTCGAGCAATTCTGCTCGTGGTCCGCGTGCAGCATGAACAGGATGTCGAGGGCCCGGACCAGCACGGGGTCGGGCTCGAAGTGCGGCTCTGCCACCTTCCACATCATCGACAGGAAGTTGGCGCAGAAGTCCAAGGTGTTGTCTGGGTAGACGAAAGGCATCCCCACGCTGAAGCGGTGAGCGGCGGCAGCGAGGGTCGGCATCTTCGCGATCAAGCGGATGATCTGCTTGTGCCGGGAGTCACTGTTGAAGATGTCCTTGGCGTCCAGGTAGAACGTCGACAGGGCGGCGACCGCCGACACGAGCATGCCCATGGGATGAGCGTCGTAGTGGAAACCGTCGAGGAACCGCTTGCGTACGTTCTCATGGATGAACGTGTGGTAGGTGATGTCGCGCCGCCACGTGTCGAACGCCTCGGCAGTCGGCAGCTCGCCATGCAGCAGCAGGTAGGCGACCTCCAGGTAGGTGGAGTGCTCGGCCAGCTCCTCGATCGGGTAGCCGCGGTAGCGAAGGATCCCCGCGTCGCCGTCGAGGTAGGTGATGGAGCTGTCGCACGCCGCGGTGGCCATGAACCCGGGGTCGAAGAACCAGACCCCCGGCAGCAGCTTCTGCCAGTCCGCTGCCGAGACCCCGCCTCGGACAATCGGCATCTCGAGCTGGTTCCCCGACCGGTTGTCGATGATCGTGATGCTTTCGGTCACGGCCCTCGGACCCTCCTCATTCGTCTTCTGCGCCGATCCTATGGCGTGCATCGGTGCGGCCGACACCGGGGCACGTCACGGCACCGGGACCTCCGGTGCCGGCGGGTATGCCGGCACCGCCGATCTCCGGCGCCTTGGACTCAGGGGCGCCCCCGGCCGAGACGCAGCCGCGTGCCGTCAGCCCGGCCCCGGCAGCCCCGACGTGGGCGACCCCGGGCAGGATCCCGGCCTGCCGGCCAGCGTGCGTCCAGCCCGGCCCCGACGACCTCGATCCGGAAGCAGCCCCGGGTGCGGCCCCGGCCCGCAGACCCGCGTGCCGTCAGCCCGACCCCGACGGCCTCGATCCCGACGACCTCGACCCTGACGACCTCGACCCCGACGACCTCGACCCGGAAGCGACCCCGGAACCCGGGGCCGGCGGCCGGACGGCCGGCCCGGCGTTCACCGTCTCGGTGATGGCCGGCGACGTCGCGCCCGCGATCGATGCGGTGCCTGCGTACACGACGGTGATGCTGTGGACCCCTGGCGTGCTGTACGTGAGCGTGCACGTGGCTGCGCCGCGGACCAGTCGGGTCCCGCTGCACGATGCGATGGCCGCCCCGGCATCCTCGAACGTCACCGTGCCAGCCGGCGCCGGGGCCTGGGGGAGCGTGCCGGCGATGCTGGCCGAGTAGGTGACCGACTGGCCGACGCGCACCGGGTTGGCCGACGGAGCGACCGCTGCCGTGCTCGCGGCCTGCGCCACGGAGACCACCATCGACACCGGCGGGGCCGTCACCGCCCCGCCCGGGTCGCCGCGCCCCGCAGCGGTGGTCGCCGACGCCACCAGCGTGTAGTCGCCACCTGGCACCACCCGGAGACCGCCGAGCGACACGGTGGCGGCAGTGCCGGCCCGGAGGTTGACGGTGGCGTGCACGGGGGGCCCGGCGCCGAGCGTGCCCGACGGCTGGGCGCGGACCTCGACCACGACGCCGGAGAGGTCCACATTGCCGGTGTCGGCCACGACCACCTGCAGGCCGAGTCCAGTTGCAGACGGCAGCATGTACGTCGGGCCGCTGCCGACGGCCGAGACCGCCGGCGGCGAGCTCGTGAACGCGTCGATGGCGACAGCAGGGGCCGGTGCGAGCGACGGCGACCCAGCGATGGACGCCACCAGGCCGGCGACAGCCGGCGCGGCCCAGACACTGGGGTCGGTGAC
This sequence comes from Actinomycetes bacterium, assembly GCA_021803325.1. Lineage (GTDB taxonomy): Bacteria > Actinomycetota > Acidimicrobiia > Acidimicrobiales > UBA8190 > JAJZYI01. Next base: position 15,864 of record JAJZLP010000252.1, on the reverse strand, counting down.
CCATGCCGAGGCGGGCACCGAAGCCAGCCCGGGTCCTCGACGCAGGGCGTGCCGGCACGTCGACCACAGCACGTCGGCGCGGTCGATCTGGCGGCCCGCTGCTTCGAGGGCCGCGGTCGCCGGCGGCTGGAGCCCACCGCCGGACCCGGTGCTCCCACCGAGGAGCCGTTCGACGGCGGTGCGCACCGCCGCCGCCGCGCTCGCCCGCTGCACGAGGGCCGTGGTGCAGTCGAGGCCGGCGGCAACCGCCGGAGCGGGAGCGGCCGCCGACGTGGCCGCAGTCGCGGTCCGCTGCGCGTCGGCGACGATCGTGGCCAGGCCGGTGAACACGTCGGACCGCTGATCGCCGGGCGCCGCGGCGAGCAGGGCGGCGAGCTGGGCGCCTGTGGCAGCGGACCGGCTGCCGAGCGGACCGACCAAGGCTGCGTACCCGAGATCGACGCTTCGCTCGTACGGGAGCGACTGTCGGCCCACCTGCACGACCACGGCGACCACCAGGGCGACCACCAGGGCGGCGGCCACCACGCCAGCCACGACCTCCTTATGCCGCGCCGGGCCATGGCGTGCCTGTCGCCGTCTGTCCCAGAACATCGCCAGGAACCTACAGGGCGCGGGCTACCGGCACGGCGGCGGATCGCCCAGCGCGACAGACGGCGCCACGAGCGAACCCTGCGCACCAGCGCCCGGTGCAGCCCCAGCGGCGAAGCGGCGCACGCTGGCGGCGACGCGCGCTGGGGCCAGGACAGCCAGGTTGTGCCCCACGCCGCTGTACCGCTCGACCGTCGTGCGCGCAGCACCGGACACGAGCGCGGCGACGCGGTCCGCCGGGGTCCAGCGGTCCTCCTCGCCGTGCAGGAAGAGCCGCTCCATGCCGCTGGTGGCAGCCAGGGCAGGTTCCGGCCGATGGCCGATCATGACGTGGTGGACGGTGGAGGCGAAGACCCGGTAGGGCACCCGGAGCGCATCGCGTGCCATGGCCGGCGTGTAGATGGAGGAGAACGCTCCGGCCAGCCCAGGCACCGATCGCCCCGCTGCCCACAGCGGCGTCACCCATAGGGCCGCCAACCGAGGATGGTCGATCGCCTGGCGGACCCAGGGGTCCTGGCGGAGCTCGCTGCGAGCCGCGGCGTCGTCGGGGTACCACGGGAGGCCGACGACGACGACCGAGCGCACCTCCTCGGGCCAACGTCGGGCGTACTCGAGCACGAGGGTCCCGCCCATGGACAGGCCGACGAGCACGACCGGCCGGGGAACGCCGGCACCGTCGAGCCCTCGCCGGATGGCATCGAGGTGTGCGCCGACGGTGTACACCCCCTTTGGTGCAGGCGACCGCCCGTAGCCGAGGAGATCGGTGCGGACGACGCAATGGTCACGACGCAGGTCGGGGACGACCAGGTCCCAGACCCGGCGGCTCCCGGCGACGCCGTGCACCAGCACCAGCGCCGGACCCGCTCCTTCGACCGTGGTGTACGCCGCGTTCCTGCTCATCGCGCTGCCCGCGACCACGAGCAGCGCCGACTGGGACGCAGCCCGCACGCTCGACCGCTGCCCATCATCGCCCTGGCACCACGGCCCGTCACCGTTCTTGGGGCACCGGCCGGCGGGCAGACCCCGCCGCCGACGGTCGCACACGCCGCTGCGCCAACCGGGCCGCGCTCGCAGGAGCACAGGATGCCACGCAGCGTGTCAACACACCCTCCGAACAACATTCGCCGAACGTGGCTGAAATATTCGCGCTATGTGCTGGCGGATCGGCGCGAGACCCACTAGGGTGACCAACCGGTAACTTGCGTCGAGACAGGTCCGCTCCGGTCGGGGATGTGGGAGATCGGAGCAGACCTGGTTCCGGGTTCGCTGTGAGTGCGGTCGATTGTCGGACATCCGGAGAGGTGCGGGGGGGTACCTGCTCACGGGTTCCGTCAAGACATGCCCGGTCCGATCGCAGCCTAAAACGTTGAACGCCGGTGTGCAAGCTCACCCGGTGCTTGACGCGCGCCCGCAGACCGCGAGCGGGCCGTCAGGCGACGACCGACGTGCCCGCCGTCGGCAGCGTGCTCTGCGTCCGCCGCCAGTCGACCGTGGGCAGGATGGCCTCGGCGTCGACCCGGTCCCGGAACCGGTCCACCACGGCCAGCATCGACCGCAGGGTCGCCGCCTGCAGGAGATGCGGCACCAGTCCCAAGTCCAGCAGCTTGGTGTGCGCGGCGCGGTAGTAATGGTCCTGCTTCTCGACCCGGGGCGGTTCGACATGGTCGATCGTGGCGGAGCCAGGGAACGCATCGACCACCATCTCCGCGAGCTGCTGCACGGAGAACGACTCGGTGAACTGGTTGAACACCCGGTACTCACCGACACCCGGCGGGTTGGTTGCGGCCAGTTCGACGCAGGCCAGCGTGTCGCGGATGTCGAGCATGCCCCGGGTCTGGCCGCCGGACCCGTAGACGGTCAGCGGATGACCGACCACGGCTTGCACGCAGAACCGGTTGAGCACCGTCCCGAACACGCCGTCGTAGTCGAACCGGGTGGCGAGGTCCGGGTGCTGAGCGGTCTCGTCCGTCTCCTGCCCGTACACGATGCCCTGGTTGAGGTCGGTTGCCCGCAGCCCCCAGATCCGGCAGGCGAACATGATGTTGTGGCTGTCGTGCACCTTCGACAGGTGGTAGAAGGACCCGGGCTGCTTCGGGTACGGCAACAGGTCGGTCCGGCCCTTGTGGGTGACCTCGATGAAGCCCTCTTCGATGTCGATGTTGGGCGTGCCGTACTCGCCCATGGTGCCGAGCTTGACGAGGTGGATCGACGGGTCGAAGTCCGCGATGGCGTACAGCAGGTTCAGCGTGCCGACGACGTTGTTGACCTGGGTGTACACGGCGTGCTGCCGGTCGATCATGGAGTACGGGGCGGAGCGCTGCTCGGCGAAGTGGACGACGGCTTCGGGTTCGAACCGGCGGAGCACGTCCTGGACGAAGACGGGATCGGTCAGGTCGCCCACGAACGCGTCCACCGTGAGGCCCGACACCTCGTTCCATGTGCGGACGCGTCGCTGCATCGAGCTGATCGGCACCAGGCTGTCGACACCCATCTCGTGGTCGTACTGGCGGCGGGCAAAGTTGTCGACCACACCCACGTCGTGCCCGCGGCGCGACAGGTACAGCGCCGTCGGCCAGCCGAGGTAGCCATCTCCCCCCAGCACCAGGATCCTCACCGTCAGCCTCCTCGTTCTTGCAGTTCCGGCCGCTTCGAGGTCATCGGCCGCGCCACCACCATGGTGACAGCACCACCGAACGGCCAGGTGGACACCTGCTGCCGCTCGACCCGGATCGAGCGAGCCTACCGGGGCAACGGCGGCACCCGACCCGTGGTGCACCACGAGGATGCCCCATGCACCTGGGAATTCCCTGGGAACCACCTGGGAACCGAGCAGCATCCCTGTGAACCCGCCAACGGGGAGCGGGCCTGGCTCGCCCGGCGATCCGAAGTCGGCTTCCAAGACAGGCGACGTCCAACACCGGAGAAGTAGGATGTCCCGAGCGCGCCCGCACGCGGTGGGGCGGGATCGGATCAGGGCGGTCCGGGGAGGAGGTCGGACGATCGCGGCGCGTCGCACCCCCCTCGCCACGCTCCTCCTGCGGCCGACCTCCAACCGGCGCGACGGCAGCGGCCCGGCAAGCCTCCGTCCGCTACCCACGCTCGCCCGAAACGGCGGCCTGGCGTTCTTCCTCGCCACGCTCGCCTACAACGGCGGCAACTTCGTGTTCCACATGGCCATGAGCCGCATGCTGGGTCCCGCCGGGTACGGCGCGCTCGGGTCGCTGCTGGGTCTGGTCACGATCGCCGTCCTGCCCATCTCCGCCCTGCAAGCGGCGGTCACCCAGTCGGTGGCGGAACGGCGCGCTCGACGGGAAGTGGCACCGCCCGTGGCGGTGACGACAGTGACACCGCCCGTGGCGGTGACGACAGTGGCGACACCCGTGGCGGTGACGACAGTGGCGACACCCGTGGCGGTGACGACTGCGGCACCACCTGCGACAGCGGCACCACCCACGACGGTGCTGCGGCCGTTCCTGTGGACCTGCGCAGCAGCGGCCGGCGTCCTGGTCGTCCTCGGCTCGCTCGCGCCGGTGATCGACCACTTCCTCAGCCTGTCGAGCCCCGTTCCCCTGATCCTGGTGGGAACCTACGTGGCGACCAGTGTGGCCACGATCGTGCCGCAGGGCCTGCTCATCGGCCAGCTCCGCTTCCGCCCGGTCGCCATCTCCCTGGTCGCGGGGTCTGTCGTGCGCCTGGGCAGCGGGGTCGTGCTCGTCGGTGCCGGCCTCGGCCTCAACGCCGCGTCCGCCGCGAGCGCGCTCGCCGGCATCACGTCCCTGGCCGTGCTGGTGTGGGCGCTGCGGGCAGAGATCACCGGTCGCCAGGTGAGCCATGTGGTGGGCGCTGGTCCCGAGGGGCTCGCCCTCCGGTTCGGTCCCGCCATGCTCGCCGTGATCGCCCTGGCTGGCGTGTCGGCATTCCTCGGCATCGATTCGCTGTTGGCCAGGCACTACCTCAGCAAGGTCGACGCCGGGTACTACGTCGCCGCAGCGACGGCTGCTCGCGTCGCACTGTTCCTGCCTGGAGCCGTAGCCATGACCGTGTTCCCGCGCCTGGCCGCCGCCCAGGGCGACCACCGGGAGCTCCGCCGGCTGCTGGTCGACGCGCTCGCCATCACCGCCGTCCTGAGCGGGGGCGCGGCCGCAGTGATGGCCGCCTTCCCGCACCTCGTCATCACGGTCCTGTTCGGCCACGCCTACCAGCACGCCGGCGGGCCGCTGGCCATCCTGTCGGCAGCGGCAGCGGCCATGGGCGTGGCCAGCGTGCTCGTCTACTTCTTCCTCGCCCGCACCTCCGTGATGGCAACGGCGTGCTGGGCAGCGGTCGTCGCCGTCACCGTGCTGATCGTGCTGGACCACCAGGGGCTCGACACGATCGCCTGGCTGACCCTGGGGGTCACGGCGACGATGGCGCTGGTCATGGCCGCCGCCGCACTGGGCCAACCCCACCCGTCACGCCGTCGACGGCGGACACCGTTGGACGGCATCGACCCGAGACCGGCACTGCGGTCGGACGGCGGCGCCGCCCGCGGCGGTGTGGACGTCACCGTGCTCGCGTGCTCCTCAGCTCTGGGCCACCTACCCCCGGCAGCGTCCCGCCTGACGGCTGCCCTCCACTCGACCGGGACCACCTTCGATGTCGTCGCTGTGGCCAGCGCCACGCCGGTCAGCAGCACAGCGGCTCACAGCACAGCGGGCCGGCCGGCCGGCCCATGGCAAGG
>JAJZLP010000252.1:0-10456 GCA_021803325.1 Actinomycetes bacterium | reverse complement strand
GCCCCCAACCCGATGTCCGCTGGTTGCAGGCGAGCGCCGACCTCCGTATGGCCGATCTGCTGGACAGCGCGCTCCGGGCGGGGAGCGGACGCTACCTCGCCATCGTCGGCTCCGACTTCGGCTCCGGCTCCAGTTCCGGCTCCTGCGTCGCCGCCAGCGACATTGCCGCAGCGATCAAACCCGGGCGGAGCCGCCCGCCCGACATCGTCCTCGCCGCCCGGCGACGTCGCGGTCTGCATGCCACCGGGCGGTCCCTGTCGTGGTGGCTGCGGCACGCGACGGTACGCTCGCTCCTCGGCATGCCGGCGCGCGGCACGACGGCGACCCTGCTCCTGGCCCGGCGCACCGTCCTCGACGACGTGCTGCCCCGCCTCGCCGGACCCGACGGCACCTTCGACCTGGAGGTGCTGGTGGTGGCACACCGGCTCGGATACCGCCGCGTGGGCGAAGTGGCGTTCCGGGCCGAGACGGCCCCGACCCTCGACCCGACATCGCCCCACACCCTGCTGAGCAGCCTGCGTGCCGTGCTCGCCATCTTCTACCGCCTCCATGTGCTCCACTATTACGACGGCGACGAGACGAGGGTCGATGGGGTTCCCCGGGCGGCACACCTCGCCGTCGACGAGGCGATCGGGTAAGGCGGTTCCGGTGAGGTTGCCGGCACAGCACGCGCTCGCCGGCCGCCGCGTAGCGACGGCCAGGCACGCACGGGCCCCGGGCTCGGGGAGAGCCGGTGCCGACACGCCCGGCGCTGGGCTGCCCCCCACTCAGGAACGCCACAGGTGGGCGGGCCAGGCTGGCCTGATGCGCACCGGTGCCGGCCACCGGCGGGGCTCGCCTCGCCGGCCCAGTCGCCTGCTGCGGATCTGGATGACCTCGACGGTCGTGCTCTTCGCGCTCGGTGCCCTGTGGTCGCTGGCGACCCCCGTGGGCGCGGCCCCCGACGAGCCGACCCAGATCATCAAGGCGGCGGCGGTGGTGCGCGGGCAGCTGGTGGGAGCGCCCACCCCGGGACAGCCCAAGGCCGTCGTCACCGTGACCGTTCCCGAGAGCTTCGCCAGCGACCTCCACCTCGCCACCTGCTATGCGTTCACCGACACCCGACCAGCGGGGTGCGCACCGCACCTGTCCGGCGTGGGCAGGCCGTCGATCGCCACCACGTACGTGGGGCGGTACCCCCCGCTCTACTACCTGCTGGTCGGTGCACCCACGCTGCTGTCGACCACCGACACCGCCGTTCACCTGATGCGCCTGCTCAGCGTCCTGTGCAGCGCCCTGCTCATCGGCCTGGCCTTCGCCGTCGCCGCGGTCTGGTCCCGTTCCCGGCTGCTCGTGATCGCGCTGGCAGTGTGCGCCACCCCGCAGGTCGTCTTTCTGGCCAGCGTGGTGAACCCGAGCGGCCTGGAGATCGCCGCGGCCATCGCCACCTGGACCTGCGGGCTGGTGTTGGTGCTCGACCATCGCCACGCGCCACCCGTAGGCCTGGTAGCAGGCTGCGCGGGCTCGGCATCGGTGCTGGCGCTGTGCCGCGGCCTGTCCCCCCTGTGGGTTGCGTTGATCGCGGCCACGTTGGTCGCGCTCACCCCCGGAACGATCCCGGCCCTCTGGCGGAGCCGGCAGGTGCGTGCTGCCACTGCCGTCGTCGCTGCCGTCGGCGTGGTGGCCGTAGCCTTCATCCTCGGCGCGCACACGCTGACCGTGCTTCCTGCCGGACGGCCCATCGGCGCCAACACGCCGGAGCTGCAGATGGTTGCCGACGCGCTCGGCGAGACGGGACGGTTCCTGCGCCAGGTGGTCGGGGTGTTCGGCTGGCTCGACACGCCGTCACCAGTGGCCGTCCTGGCCGGCTGGTGGGCGGCCGCCGGGATCCTGGTGGTCGTGTCCCTGGCGTCAACGGACCGCCGTGCCGCAGGGACCGTCGCCGCGGTGATGCTGGTGTCGGTGCTGCTGCCGGCGGCGATCATGGTGTCGCATGCCCGCCAGAGCGGCCTGGTGTGGCAGGCCCGCGACGGCCTCCCCCTGTACGCCGGGATCCCCCTGGTGGCAGGGGCGGTCGCCGGGCGGTCGAGCGCCGGCGGCACCATCCGCGGCCTCCTCCACGACCGCCTGGTGGCGCGCCTGGCGGTCCTGCTGGCGTGCGGCATCGCCGTCGCACAGCTCGTCGACTTCGGATGGGCGCTGCGGCGGTACACGGTGGGGCTCGGCGCCACCCTCAACCCGTTTGCCCGAGTCCCCGGTGGCTGGAGCCCGCCCGTGCCGGCCGTCGTGCTCGTCGCCGCAGGCGTGCTCGTGACCGCGACCTACGCCTGGTGGGTGTCCCGGCTGAGCCTGCTGGTCGTGACGGCCACCAGCCGCGCTGGTGCCAGCGGCCGGCGCAGCACACGCCCCTCGGGGGAACCGTTGCTGGCCGACCTGCTGCACACCGTCCTGGCCGGCACCACGGCGGTCCGCTCCACGATCACCCGGCATCCGGTTCAACCGGCCGCGTGGCGCGCCGCCGGTCGTACCGCCAGCGGCACGAACGGACAGGCCGTTGCCGATCCGAACGGCGAGCGGCTGCAGGCCGCCACGTCGCCGGCACCAGCGCCGAGGGCCACCCCGCGCGGGTGACCGGCTCGGTACCCACCTGACGACCGGGCCGCCCTCAAGTGGGCTGCACACGCTCGCGACCGGGGTCGGTGCCGACCATGTGGACGCCGGCCGGACAACGATCCGCGAACCACTCCGGCTGCACCGCTCGCCTCCGATGCCGCCACCACGACCGCCACGACCGCCACGACCGCCACGACCGCCACGACCGCCACGACCGCCACCATCACCACCACGACCACCACCCCGCCGCCGCCGCCGAACCTCCCGCCGGCGAACCCGGTCGTGCACCCACCGGCAGGAGCCATCCGTTCGGCGCTGCCCATGCCGCTCAGGCAGCCGCCCTGCCGCCGCCGAACCTGCCGCCGCCGAACCTGCCGCCGGCGAACCCGGTCGTGCACCCACCGGCAGGAGCCGGCCGGACAGCGACGACGGTGGCGGTCATGGCCCCCGTGCTGCTCTGGGGACCGAGAGCGGTGGCACACTGGCCGACGACGAGCGCAGCAGCCGTGGCCTTCTGAACGGCGGTGAAGACGGTGGCCGCGGTGGCGTCCACCGTGACCGTGGTCGTCGCGGTGGACGACCCGGCCGGCAGACGCCGGAACCGCCTGCTCGACGACCCGGATCCCCGGGCTGCCCCGGGCGTGAACGTGATGGTGCGGCTGAATCCGGCGATCGTGATCGACGAGCCCGTCACACCCGAGACCGTCCCCGACGCCACGGTCACGGTCCTCGGTGCCGACCCGGCGGAGCCGACCGTACCCCCGTTTCGCCCGCCGGCGAACCGACCGCCGGCGAACCGACCTTTGGCGAACCGACCGCCGAACCCACCGGGAGCCCCCGAACCAGTGGAACCACCCGACGAGCCGGCAGCTCGGTCGGTGCAGGTCCCCGACGCTGGCGCCGGAGTGATCGTGACGCTGGTGGCGCTGACGGTGCTGGGCGCCGTCCCCGACGCGCCGACGCCGGGCGTGCCCGTGGCGGTGATGCATGCCCCTGCGGTCACCGCTGCCAGCGACGCGTCCACGGTCTGGCTGAACCGTGTGGACGAGGTCCACTGCACGGTGGTCTGCGACGTCGCGCTCTGGACCTCCATCGACGAGGCGCCCACCTGGGCGATAGTGCCTGACACGCCGGGCGGCGCCTTCGCCGAGCTCGATGACACACCACTGCTGCTGGCGGCTGCGGAAGCCGACGTGCCTGCGCTCGACGTGCCGCCGCACGCGGCGAGCGCCACGGCACCGCCGGCCACCAGCACCAGCGGCATGCGGGTCCTCACCCGGAGCGAACCACCCCCAGTTCGACCGGGCCCGCCCGCCCGAGACCGGGACCTGGCACCAGGCTGACCGTGCGACCGTCGGTCCTGGAGCGGGGACCAGCGAACCCGGCGGCTGCCGGCCCCCTCAGCGGCAGCATCCACGTCAACGCCGTCGTCCATCACCACACCTCCCTGTCGTCCCAGCCGTCCCTGCAGTCCCTCTCGTCCATCCCTGCGGTCCGTCTCGTCCCAGCCATCCCAGCCATCCCTGCGGTCCGTCTCGTCCCAGCCATCCCGGCCGTCCCAGCCCTCACTGCCATCCCTGCCATCCCAGCGGTCGATGTCGAACCAGACGCCGCTGTCGCCACTGCGCCCCCGGGAACTGGCGCGTCATCCGGCGACGCCCCCCGCTGCCAACCCCACCACCGGCGACCCCGTACCCACCCCACCATCCACACCATTCACCCCACCCAGATACGGCGCACCACCAAACGCGAACACCGCACCATCCGCCGCCACCACCCAATACCCACCACCAGGCGCCGCCGCCAACCCCACCACCGGCGACCCCGCACCCACCCCACCATCCACACCATTCACCCCACCCAGATACGGCGCACCACCAAACGCGAACACCGCACCATCCGCCGCCACCACCCGGTAGCCGGCGGTCACCGCACCGACAGGACCGGCAGCGCCTCCCCCCGACGCTCCGGCGCCGGAGCCGGTGCCGGTGCCGGCGCCCGTACCTGCTGTGCCGCTGCCCGACCCCGGCGGCGGCACCTGGTTGACGAGCGCAAAGACTGCTGGGGTGGTCACGCCGGCCACCGACGCGGTCACGACGTAGCCGCCGACGGTCGCTCCCGCGGTGAACGTCGGCGCCACGGCGATGCCAGACGAGTCGGTGACGGCGGTCACCGTCGTGCCGGCCCCGGCAAACGTGCCGGTGGCACCGCTCGCCGGGGCGGCGAACGTGACCGACACGCCGGGCACGGCGTTGTGGTCGGCGTCGGTGACAGTGACGGCCAGGTCAACGGGGAACGCGGTACCGGCCGGAGCCTGTTGCGAGGCACCGAACCCGGCGGTCACCGTGGCCGGAGACCCGACCAGGTCGGTGAGCTGGTAGGTGGCGTCGGCCACCCCGCCTCCGATGGTGGCTGTCGCCGTGAAGGCTCCCGGCGTGCTCCCCGCGGTGAGCGCCGGGCTCACGGCGATGCCGGCGGTAGAGGTCACCGCTGTCGCGCTGTCGCCACCTGTCGCGAATGTCGCCCCGGCACCCGATACCGTCTGGACGGCGAACACCACGGTCACGCCGGCGACGGGCTCGCCGGTGGGATCGACGACTTCGGCTTGCAGCGGGTCGGCGAACGCGGCGCCCACTGCCGCTGACTGCGGGGCCCCGCTCAGCGCGATCACCCCGGCGGCGACACCGGCAACGGAGTTAGTGAGCGCAAAGCTCTGCGGGCCCGTCGGAAGCCCGCACGACGAGGCGGCCGCGCTGGTGCCCATGCTGGCGACCGTGGCAGTCACCGAGTAGGAGCCGCCGCTCGGCCCGGCAACGGCGCTGGCGCTGGCCGAGCCGGTGGCGTCCGTGGTCACGCTGACCCCGCCCGTCCCCGTCGCGGTGAAGGTGGCGGAGGGCCCGCTGGCCGGCGTCTGGAAGGTGACGACGGCACCTGGGACGCTCGTACCCCCACAGGTGACGCTGACCACCAGCGCAGCGGGAAAGGCCGTTCCGGCCTTGGTCACCTGCGGGGTGCCGCCGGTGATCGTCAGGACGCCGGAGGCGGCGGCAGCCGCCACGGCGGGCGCGACGGCGATCCCGGCGCCGGCCGCGCCGGCCACCAGGCCGGCGACGCCGAGCGCGGCGACCACCCAGCGGGGACCGGCGGTGCGTCGGATGGGTACGGCCATGGTGGCGATCTCCTCCTGGGGGTTGGCGACGCCCGGTCTCAGGCTCGGCAAGCGCACGCCTACTCGCTTCTGAGGGCGTCGATGGGGGCGAGACGAGCAGCCCGGCTGGCGGGATAGACGCCGAAGGCGAGCCCGATGGCGATCGACACGGCGACCGCGCCGGCGATGGCGGCTCCGGAGATGGCGATGGGGCTGTTGATGGCGTGCGGCAAGGTGACGGCGCCGACGACACCGAGCCCGGCACCGGCGATGCCCCCGGCGAGGCCGAGGACGGACGCCTCGACCAGGAACTGGCGGCGGATGACGGAGGGGGTGGCCCCCAGCGCCTTGCGCAGGCCGATCTCGCGGACCCGCTCGGTCACCGACACCAGCATGATGTTCATGACGCCGATGCCGCCGACGAGCAGCGAGATGGCGGCGATGCCCGCGAGCAGGACCGTCAGGGTCCGGTCGACGGAGGTGGCGGTGGACAGGATCGTCGACTCGGCGGTGATGGTGAAGTCGGCGGCGGCTGGCGACGTGATCCCATGCAGGGCGAGCAGCTCGTCGGTGGCCTCGGTGTCCGCTGCGCCGAGCACCCCCGTGGAGCGGGCCGACAGGTAGATCTGCGACACCGTGGACGTGCCGAGGATCTGGGCCTGGGCGGTGGTGACGGGCACGAGCGCCAGGTCGTCCTGGTTCGTCGACGAGGACGACCCGGCTGGTGCGAGCACTCCCTGGACCGTCATCGGGATGCCGTCGACGTCCACGGTGCTGCCCACCGGGTCGAACCCCAAGCCCAGCTCGGTGGCCGTTGTCGCCCCCAGCACGACGACGTCGGCCTGCTGGGCGACCTGGGCGGCGGAGAACATCGATCCCTGTGCCACCGTCCGGTGCAGCACGCTGGCGTAGGAGGGCGTGGTCCCGATCACCGATGTCGTCCAGGTGGTGGTTCCCGACGTGAGCACCTCGGACCGCGTGACGCTGGGCGCCACCGCGGCGATGTCGGGGCAGTCGACGTGCGAGCCGAGGGCCCGGGCATCCGCGTAGGTGAGGGTGCTGGCCGACCCGAACCCGCCCCGCACGCCGCCGGTCGACGTCGAGCTCCCGGGGGTGACGACCAACGTGGTCGCACCAAGCGACGAGATGGCCGAGTCGACCGACGAGGTGGCGCCCTCGCCGAGACCGACGGTGAGGACGACGGCGGCCACACCGATGAGGATTCCCAGGACGGTAAGGCCGGAGCGCAGCCGGTGGGTGGCGACGGCTTCCAGACCGGACCGGACGATCTCCAGGAGCTTCACCGGTGCGCCGGACAGCGGCTCCGGCCAGGACGCCGCTGGCCTCGACCGGTCGCGCTCGAGTCTCGACCCATCACCCGCCGACCCTGGCCCGGCCACCGCCGAACCTGGCCCGGCCGCCGCCGAACCCGGCGCCGCCCAAGCCGCCACCGAACCCACCGCCGCCCAGGCCGCCACCGCCGAAGACGCCCCGGGCCGCGCCGCCGGGGGTGACCGGCGTGGCGCCGGTGACCACGGCGAGGACGACCTGCTCGCCGGCAGTCAGGCCAGACGTGATCTGGGTGAGCGCCGTGCCGGTGGCACCCACCGTCACCGCCACCGGCAACTCCGCGCCACCGCGCAGCACGTCGACGATGTGGCGGGCACCGACCGTGTGCACCGCGCTGGTCGGTACGGCGAGCACGCCCGACCGGTCCAGCGTGATGATGGACAGGTCAGCCGACGAGTTGGCGTACAGGCCGGCCGGAGTGCCGGTGACCGACACGACCACCGGGAACGTGGTCACCCCGCTGGTCGTCGCACCGACCGTGCTGATCGACGTGAGCACGCCGAACGCGTGGGTGACGGTTCCTGTCGGCGTGACGACGACCTGGTCGCCGTCGGTGAGCTGGGCGAGGTCGGCTTCGGTGACCGAGGCGTCGACCACGAAGCTGCCGGGGCTGGTGACCACGACGTCGTAGGTCGCCGAGCTGGCCGCACTCGCCGCACTTTTCGCACCGGATGCGGCCCCGCTGCCCGAGGCGGAGCTGCTCTCGGACCCCGACGCAGACGTGCCGGTCAGGCTGGTGCCCACAGAGACCGCCTGTCCGGGCACGATCGACACCGAGGTCACCGTTCCGGAGATCGTCGCGTCGAGGGTGGTGTTCTTCAGGTTGGTGTCCGCCTGCGCCAGGCTCGCCTGGGCGGCAGCGACCGAGGCCTGGTCGGCGGCGATCTGGGCGGCGGGCTGGCCAGCCTCGGTGGTCTGCAGGTTCGACTGGGCGTTGGCCAGCTGGGTCTGGGCGCTGTGCACCTGGCTCTGGGCTTGGGAGAGAGACAGGGCGTTCTTGGTCTCGGTGCTCATCTCCGACGACCGGGCCGCAGCGAGCTGGTCCTGCGCCTGGGTCACCGTCTGCTGGTCGGCCGTCACCTTCTGCTGGTCGGCGCTCACCGAAGTGATGGCGCCACCACACGACGACGTCCCCGACCCGGACCCGGACACGCCCGACGAGCCGGTGGTGGGCGCACCGGCGGCGCCGTCACCCTGGCATTCGATGGACTCCGCCTGCTGGGCGGCAGCGAGCATCCCCTGGTCGTCGGTGAGCTGGGTCTCGTCCCCCGCCAGCGTGGCCTGGTCCTCGGAGACCGTCTGCTGCGCCTGGTCCAGGCTCTGCTGGTTCGTCACCCCGGTGGTCGACAGGCTCTGCTGTGCGGTCGTCACCGCGCTCTGGGCGCTGGACACGGCGTTCTGCGCCGCGGACAGCGTCGACGCGCTCGGCGTCTGGTCGGCGGACAGCTTCGCCTGCGCGCTGGCCAGCGACGCGGTGGCCTGGTCGACCGCTGCCTGCAGGCTGGCGGGGTCCAGGGTGGCCAGCACCTCACCAGCGGTCACGTGCTGGCCGGCGGCCACGTCGACGGCGGCCACGGTGCCCGCCGCGGCGAAGTCGAGGTCGGCCTGGTCGGCCGGCTCGATGGTGCCGGTGGCCGACACGGCCTGGGTGACCGAGCCGACGCTGGCGGCAACCGTCCGGTACTGCACGCCCGACGAGGACGACAGCGCGTAGGCAGCGCCACCGCCGGCAGCGGCCACCACCACGACGGCACCAACCACGACGAGCGTGCGTCCCCGGCGACCGATCCGTCCCCAGCTGCTTGCGATGCGCCGGCTCATCGGACCCCGCCGGCCAGCACCGCCGTGTCGTCGTGGATCAAGCCGTCGCGCATGCGCACCGTCCGCCGAGCCTCGGCGGCCACGTCCGCTTCGTGGGTGATGAGGACCACCGTTCGACCCTGCGCGTGCACGTCGCCGAGCAGCGCCAGGATGTCGTCGGTCGAGGCCGAGTCCAGGTTGCCGGTGGGCTCGTCTGCCAGGACCAGGTCGGGGTCGGTGACCAGGGCCCGGGCGACCGCCACGCGCTGCTGCTGGCCGCCCGACAGCTCGCCGGGCCGGTGCTCCACCCGGTCGGCCAGCCCGACCCGCTCGAGCGCGGCGATGGCCCGCTCGCGCCGGATGCGGCGCTCGACACCGGCGTAGACGAGCGGGAGCTCGACGTTGCGCCAGGCGGTCAGCGATGCCAGCAGGTTGAACTGCTGGAACACGAAGCCGATACGGCGGTTGCGCACCTCGGCCAGGTCCACCTCGGACATGGCGCTCACGTCCTGGCCCGACAGCCGGTAGGTGCCCGACGACAGCACGTCGAGACAGCCCAGAATGTGCATCAGGGTCGACTTTCCCGATCCCGACGGGCCCATGATGGCGACGTACTCGCCGCGGTCGACCCGGAGCGCCACACCCCGGAGCGCCTGCACGCTCGACGGCCCGGTGGCGTAGGTCTTGGTGCCGTCCGCCAGGTCGATGACCGGGATGCCATCCGGGGTGGCACCCGTCGGCACAGTGGCACCCGTCGGCACAGTGGCACCCGTCGGCACAGTGGCACCAGGCAGGCGCACGCCGGGCGCCGCAGCGGCAGTGCCGCCCGGCGGCGAGATGGGGTCCATGACCGGCAGGCGCCGGGTGGCGTGATCACCGTCCGCGCTACGCGAAGCCGAGGTGTCGCCGACGTTCGGGCCCGCGTCGGCAGCAGGCCGGCCGGGGTCCTCGGTCATGGGTGGTGCCTCCTCGTCGCTGGTCGCGAGCCGCAGCGGGGCGCGTGGCACGCCGAATGGAACACCGCCAGGCTTTCGGCAAACCGTGAGGTGGCTGTGAACTTCCTGGGAACCGGCAGGGTGTGCGCAGCACCCGGCTCCGACCCGGCAGCCACGTCCCGCGAGACCGGGAGCACGCGCACCGCGTCGCTACGTCCAGACCGCCGACACCCAGGGACCTTCCCTGTCGGTCGGACCGGTGCTCGGACCTGCGCAGGAGCACCGGTCCGACGAGCGGCGTCGACCGCCCGGCGAGGACGTCGTCCTCCTCGACGAGCACGCCCACACTCGCGTCCTGACGTCGGGGTCCGCTGCGGTGCACCGCGCGGTTCGCCTGCGGCGCGACCACGACCGGAGAACCTGCCGTCACCCGCCACACTCCGGTCGAGCCCGGCTCGCCAGGCTCGACCGGTCGATCACGGCGTCGGCTGGGGGGCCGCTGCGGATGGCCGGGTATGGAACCCGGGGTGGTGCTTGCGGATCTCGCGCCGGGCGATCGTCATCTTGTGGACCTCGTCGGGCCCGTCGGCGAGCCGCAGGGTGCGGACGTGCGCGTACGCGCTCGCCAGCG
>JAJZLP010000119.1 GCA_021803325.1 Actinomycetes bacterium | reverse complement strand
CGGTGGGGTAGTTCAGGAAGTCGTTGTGGTTGAGCTTGACGATGAACGGGATCCGGTGCACGTACCGGCGAGCCACCACCCCCAATCCGCCGAGCGTCGTCGCGATGGCGCTGCAGTCGCCGGCCAGGGCCAGGTCGCACAGCTTGGCCGGATCGAAGTAGGCCGGGTTCTTCGAGAAGCTGGCCGCAGCCGAGTGCTCGATTCCCTGGTCGACGGGGAGGATCGACACGTACCCGGTGCCGGCGAGCCGGCCCGTGTTGTGCATGAGCGCCAGGTTCCGGATGACCGTGGGTGGCCGGTCCGAGTCGAGCATCGTGCGCTCGAGGTGGTCCGGGCCGGGGAGGACGAGGTTCTCCGCCGGGAACGCGGTGGCGACGTGCCCGAGGAGTGAGTCCGCCTCGTCGCCGAGCAGGTGATGGAGGTCCATGCCCGGGAGCCTATCGGCTCCCGCGCTACCGCTTCGGACCGTCGAACGGCCCCTGGCCACCCTTGCGCACGTCTCCCTGTCGCGCTGCGGGTGCACCCCGGGACCGGCCCCTGACACGCTGCGGGGTGGCCGGCCCCAGGGCCTCGAGGCGGTCGGTCACGTCGTAGGCGTCGGGCTCCACCACGTCGATCCGGGAGAAGAGCTCACGGGCCCGGGACAACTCGCCCGAGCGTTCCATCAGGTCGCCGAGCACGTACCACTGGCGCAGGTGCCGCTCGGCCGGATGCCGGACCAGGCGGCCGGCGCCCGCCTTGACCAGGAGGTCGATCGCCTCGGCCAGGTCGCCGTCGTCGGCCAGCGTGCCGGCCAGGACCAGCCGGCCTTCGGCCAGCACCTCCGGGTCGGGCGAGCCCGTGCGCAACTCGTGCCACAGAGCCTCCACCTTGCGGCGGTGCCCGAGTGCCCGCTCGCAGTCCATCCGGACCGGGTGCTGGTCGACGGAGCCCGTCAGCTGTGCGAACGCCTCGAGGTTGACGATGGCTGCGCGCCAGTAGCCCTGGCGGTATTGGCTGAGCCCGGCGAGCTCCCTGACCGACGGTGCGTTGGGGAGCAAGTCGACGACGACCTTCACCATCCTGCCGGCGTCACGGAAGCGGTCCCGTTCGTAGGCGCCGACGGCGGCCGCCATGCGCTCGGTCACCCGGGCCTTCAGCATCCCCCAGTCCGGACCGGCAGCCGTGGCCAGCTCGGAGGCGATGTGGGGTGGCAGGTCCGGAGGCTGGTCGGGCCGGCCACCTGGTCCCGCGTGCCGTTGCGGTCGGGGACGCTCCACCTCGCCGGCCACCGACCTGCGCTTCGGAGCGGGCTCGTCGACACGCTCGAACCGCTCCGGGACGAACTCCTCGTCCCGGCGCCTCAGACGCCGCTCGGCCTCAGGACCACCGTCGGCCGGCCCCCGGGCGCCCTCACGCCGTACCGCGGCAGCACCACGGCGGGCGACACTCCCCCACCCGGGGCGGTCGATGCCGGGCTCTGGCTCCCGCTGCCACCTGGGTCCCGGCGCTCCACGACCCGGTGTACGTCGGTCCGGCGTTCCGCGACCCGGCGCTCCGCGACCCGGTGTACGTCGGTCCGGCGCTCCGCGACCTGTTCGCTGACCGTCGGCGAACCCTCGCTCGGTTCCTCCAGCGCGGGCACCTCGGTCACCTGGTCGACCCTGCGAGCCCGCATTCGGCCGTCCGCCAGTCCGGCCACCACCCGGGGTGGGACGCCCGCCGCGCGCTGGCCGATCATCGGCAGTGCGGCTGAACGATCGCTTCGGACGATCGTCCCGCCTCCCCGACGTCGACCACGGCCGCTCACCGCGAGGCTGCGGTGCCCCGCTCCTGTCGCTGGGCCGTCCCGTTCTGGTGGGGCCACGCTGCCCGCCTTGGCCACGCTGTCCGGCGTCGGCCCAGCGCCCCTGGGCCGCGTCGCTCCGCTCCCGCCCTGTCCGTCCGGCCCGTCGGGGCCCACGTGGCCCATTCGCCTCTTCCCGGCGCGCCTGTGGACTGCCGGTACGCCTGCCTGTCGGAGGGCGACCTGCGCCAGACCCAGCGCCGCCTGGACCAGATCGGCGGGTCGCTCCTTCACCTCCCCGGCTCTCCCACCTGCCGCCACTGCCGCCCCGAGCCCCGTCGCGCTCTCGTGCAGGTCGTTCGCCGGGACGTCCCCCCCGTCCGCGCTCGACTCGACCACCACGGGTTCCGGGCGAGTCACCTCGCCTCCCCGCACTTCCGGAGCCTGCACCACCTTGGGCGCCGTGAGGTCTCCCCTGCCCACCGGGCGCACGGCGCGGGGTCCGGCCGGCCCCGGGCGCGCCGACGCCTTCGTCGTCTGGGCGCGCTGGCCCTACGGAGTCGGAAGGGGTCATCACCGAAGTGTACCGATCGCGCGACCCAGCTCCGCTCGGAACCGTCCCCCGCTGGCTGGATCGCGTGCGTCAGCTGTGGAGGGGGCGATCTGCCCAACATCCTGGAACGTGGACGCTCCGAGGAACCTGCCTGCTCGTCCGTCAGGAGATCGAATAGGTGGCCGTCGCCCGGTTCGTCCCGTTCGCGGTGTCGATCGATCCCGACACCCGAAGTGAACCGATGGCGAGGTGCATCGCCATCGGCGGGGTCACGTTGCTGTTCGGATCGCCGGTCTGGGTCAGCGTGCCACTGATCGCCTCGGTCCCGTATGTCCCGTCGACGTCATAGGTCACGGTCACGATGGAAGGTGCCCCCGCACCACTCCTGCTCCCGAGCTGTTGGAACATCCGCAGCTCGGACCTCGGAATGGAAACCGTCATAGAAAATGCCTTCTTCTGCATCATTCCCTGGACGACGAAGAACGGGACCTTGGCTGGAACGGCGCCGCTCTGGCCCAGGAGGTCCTTGAAGAAGTTCGGCGAGAACTGCCCGGTACCTGTGACCGACATGCCGGAAACCGTGCCGGAGAACTGTGATGGCGCTGGAAACCCGCTCGACTGCGACGTGCTCCCCTTTGGCCACGTGATCGTGGCCGTGCCTGCACCCAGCGGGATCCCTGTCGAAGCCAAGCTGATGACACCGAACCCGAAGAGGGAGCCGGCGACCGCGACCACGACCACGACGGCACTGCCGACGATCACGAGCAACCGCCTGCGCTTCGGTCGTCGACCCTCTGCCAGCGGACCGCCGCCGGGGACACCGAACCCCTGGTAGTCGAACGCCTGACCGTAGCCGGGTTGGGCATAGCCGGGTTGGGCATAGCCGGGTTGGGCATAGCCGGGTTGGGCATAGCCGGGTTGGGCATAGCCGGGTTGGGGCGGCATCTGGGGTTGCCCGTAGGGCTGGGCGGGCGCCGGCCCGCTCCCCCACCCGGACACGGCTCCGGGACCGGAAACCCCGACTCCGCCCGCTGCTGTTCCAGCCCCGCCCATCGGTGGGAGCCCGCCGAGTGGCGGCAACCCACCCGAAGACGCACCAAGTCCTCCGGCCTGCTGCGTCACAGCCTGTTGTCCACCCGAGACCGGCTGGAAGGGAACGTTCTGCTGGGAAAGGTACGTTGACGGACCGACAGCTGAGCCTTGGCCGGCATCCGCGCTCACCGGACGAGTCGATGCATCCGGATGGAGCTCGGGTGGGTACCACTTGCCGTCCGAAGCCATCCACCAGCCAGCCCCGCCCGACACCTCGCTCATCGTCGCCTCCCACCCTGGCCGATCCAGCGCCAACCTGGACGATTACGTGCCGGCGCTCGACCGGCACACTACAGCCACTCGGCCTTCACACAAGGACTTCGCGGATCTGCCCGTGCGCCGCCACCGGCCTGCCGTCCCTGGCCAATCG
>JAJZLP010000206.1 GCA_021803325.1 Actinomycetes bacterium | reverse complement strand
CCGGGAGACGATGCCGCTGACGTCATGGCGCGCGCCGCCGGGGCTGCGACAAGTCGATGGGGGCGTCGGGCGATGGTCCGGCGCTGATCAGACTGCTTTCGCTGCACTCGTTGCGGCCCCACGCGTGCGTCCACTGGCAGGTCCGTTCCACTCCACGAACCAGGCTGCGCTCCCCATGCTCGGCCGGGTCGAGCCGGGACGCTCGCGGTCTGTTCGGGCCGTGGTCTGTTCGGGCCGCGGTCTGTTCGGGCCGTGGTTGTTAGCGGCGTGACTTTGTGACGACGCGGGCTCGGCTTCTGGCCGTGGTCTGTTCGCGTCGTGGGCTGGCCGTTTCACAGTCTGGCCGGGTAGCGGTCCAACAGGAAGGCGCTGCCCGACCGCCGTCAGGAGCTGAGGGCCTGGACGTCGCAGGGAAGGTGCTTGATGCCGTTGATGAAGCTCGATTGCAAGCGGTCGGGCACCCCGGTTGCCGCCAGGTGGGGAGCCCGGGTGAGCAGCTGCCGGAACATGACGTCGATCTCCCGACGAGCGAGGTGCGCGCCAAGGCAGAAGTGGGGACCGGCTCCGCCGAAGCCGACATGCGGGTTCGGCTGCCGGCGAATGTCGAAATGCTCGGGCTGCTCGAACACCGTTTCGTCTCGGTTGGCCGACGGGTAGACGAGCAGGAGCTTGTCGCCCGCGTGCAGCTGCTGGCCGCCGAGGACGGTGTCGATGGTCGTCGTCCGGCGCATGAAGATCACCGGCGATGCCCAACGGACGATCTCCTCGACGGCAGTGCCGGTCACGCCGTCGAGGTCGGCGGCCCATATGGCGCGCTGGTCGGGATGCTCGGTGAGGGCCAGCAGGCCATGGCTGATGGCATTGCGGGTCGTCTCGTTGCCCGCCACCACCAGCAGGATGAAGAACGAGGCGAGCTCGTCGTGGGCCAACGCCTCGCCGTCGACGTTGGCGTTCACGAGCGCCGAGGTGATGTCGTCAGTCGGTCGGGCGAGGCGTTCTCGAGCCAGATCTTCCATCAGCTCGGACAAGGTGGCGCCGGCTTTGAGGAACGCGGCGATCGGGTCGGCGCCCTCGGGGATGAAGTCGGGGTCGCCGTTGCTCAAGATCACGTTGGACGCCTCGAAGACAGTCTGGCGGTCACTCTCGCGAACGCCCATCATGTCGCAGATGATGGCGAGCGGTAGTGCGGCTGCTACCTCGGGAACGAAGTCGCACGAGCCGAGCTGCAGAAGACGATCGACGAGGTCGGTGGCGACGCGTTCGATCCCGTCCTCGATGGCGCGTACGCGCCGCGGGTTGAAGGCGTTGGAGACGATCCGCCGGAGCCGGGAGTGCCGGGGATCGTCCTCGTTGATCATGCCGCCGAAGTACTCGAGCATCTCGCGGGGCATGTCGAAGATGCTGGTCGCCCCCTGGCCCGAGCAGAAGCGCTCGGGGTGGCGGCTGGCTTCGACGACGTCGGCGTGACGGGTCACGGCGTAGTAGCCGTTGCCCGGCGGCAGCATGTCGGCGAGCGCACCCTCGAGGACGGGGTCGTCGAAGTGCGGTAGGTACGGCAGCGCACGCAGCGCGGCAAAGGCGGCGTAGCGCTCCGGCCAGGGCTCGGTCCAGAACGCGGCGTCGGACAGGTCGATCCCGTCGACGTGCGGCGGGGTGGTCTGCGACATGGTTCCCTCCGTGTGAAACCGCGATCGGCCGACGGTCACAGCGACAGCGGCATGGCGAGCGGCGCCGCTCCCGCCGCCATGCTCGCACCTGCGGCCCGGTCGCGCACGGTCAGGCCACGACGGGTTCGGGTCCTCGTCGGTCGCCCGGTCCCGCCGGTGTGGTGGCGGTCAGGTCGGGCCAGTGCCGCTGACGGTCGCCGGAGCGGTGGCAGCCGGAGGGCCGCAGTCGACAGCGGCAGCGCCAGAGCCGTGCGTGTGCACCCGCAGGCATCGGACCGCACGGGCCTCCGCCCGGGTCTCGCGGACGAGTGTGCCGAGACCGACGCCCATGACCGAGCCGATGGCGAGCACGACGGCGATGCCCAGGTGGTCCAGGTTGTGGACGTGCAGGCCTGTGACCACGGCGAGCCCGGCGGCAGCGGGGAAGGCGAGCCCGAGTGCCCCGGCAATGACGAAGGCGACACCGCCCCAGGTCAGCGTGTTCCCAGCCGTCTTGAGGGCGACTCGCCGGACCGCGTCGGGATCCAGACCACGGCGTGAGGCGATAATGCCGAACAGGCCGCCGACCAGGACCTGGACGGCCATGGTTCCGAGACCGAAGAAGGCGCCGGGCACCCAGCCCCACGCCGCGCTGTGCTCGGCTGGGGCGAGCACCGTGTAGATGATCACAGCGAACGCCCCGAATCCCCAGCCGGCAACGAAGCCGTGCACGGCGGGCATCCACGGACGCGGGTCCTGCAGCACGGGGAGCGACGAGTGCTCGTCGGCATGGTGGGAGCGAAGGCCCGGTAGGTGCAGGTGGATGGTTCGCCGCTTGCGAACGATGGTGACGCCTGCCACGGCCATGAGCACGCCGACGACTATGTACACGACGTAGTCGACCGAAGCGAACGTGAAGGCGTGCGACAGGCCGAGATAGGCGAGCTCGCTGGCCAGCGCCCGCTGGAGGGTGAAGGCTGCCGAAAAGGTCAGTCCCGCCCGCAGGCCCCGGCGGCTGGAGTACCCGCCCACTGCGTAGCTGAAGGTGATGGGCCAGGTGTGCTCATCTGGGGTGATCCCGTGCACCGCGCCGAGGAGGAACGCGGTGATGATGATGGCCAGCCCGGCCACGTGAGTCGGGTTGAAGAGGTTGACGGTGGCAAGCACGCTGCTCACCGGACACCCCCGCTGCTCGCTGCCGTGGCTTCGTCTGCTGTGTGGCGCCCGTCTTTGTGGTCCCGATCTGCTGGGTGGCGGTCGTGTTCGTGGTCCCGATCTGCTGGGTGGCGGTCGTCTCCGTGGTCACATGCCTGGCATGTCCCGGTCAGCACCAGCTGGTGGTCGGAGACGACGAACCCGGATCTGGCGCGGACCTGGTCGGCCAGTGCCTGCACGACGGCGCAGGCCAGCGGCTCCACCCCCCCGCACCGCGCACACACGAGGTGGTCGTGATGCCCGGCAGCGACCTCGTAGTGGGCGCGCCGGTCGTCGATGGGGACGCGGACGATCCGCCCTTCGCCTTCGAGCCTGGTGACGGCTCGGAAGACCGACGACGGGTCCGACGCCAAACCGTGCCCAGCCAGCCCGCTGTGGACCTCGTCGATCGTCCAGCAGTGGCGGTTGCCCTGCTGCATCAGCTCGAGCACGTGGTGCGGGATGACGGATCGGCGTCCCATGGCGTCAGGATACATTGCGCAACGAGATTGCACAATGGATTTGCACAATGATGTTGCGCATGCCGGGGCTTCGGGGAGACACGCCCGATCGATCGTCGTAGCGGCTCAGGGGAAAGGGGGTGGGCAGGCCTTGCTGGCTGCTCCCGATGGCTCGCGTCGTGGTGGTGGCTTGGCTGGCCAAGCGGTCCAGCCGGGCCTTGCTGGCTGCTCCCGATGGCTCGCGTCGTGGTGGTGGTGTGGCTGGCCAGGCGGTCCAGCCGGGCCTTGCTCCTCCGCAGTGCGCAACTCGCCTGGCTGGTCGACTCCCTGGTCCACCACGCCTATCCGGCTGTGGGGGAGCGCGATGTGGTCCGATCGACCGTGGCTGGGGTGTCGAGGTGGCTGGGGTGTCGAGGTGGCTGGGGTGTCGAGGTGGCTGGGGTGTCGAAGTAGGGGTGCTACGTGCCAGAACCAGCAGAAGCCGCCCCCGTCGCACCCGTGCCCGGT
>JAJZLP010000235.1 GCA_021803325.1 Actinomycetes bacterium | reverse complement strand
GGCGTTGTAGAGGTACCTCCTCGTGTGCCCGAAGCCCCGCAGCACCTCGTGCTGGGCGGGAGTCGGCTCCAGCCTGTACCGGCGGCCGACGTTGGCCTTGGTTCTTCCTCCGCCGCCCGTCTTCCTCCTCGCCATCGTCGACAGGCTAGCTATGGGGTATGACTCTCCGACCCATCTCGCACAGGACCTGCGTGTCCGGCCTTGCGGCCGGGCACGGGGCCTCACCACCGCCCAGAGCCGGTGCACCGCGCCGTCATCTTGGTAGCGCAGCTGACCAGGGAGACCTGCCTGGCGCCCGGAGCAGCCTGCAGGCCAGCGCGCAAGACCTCGAGGCAAGACCGCTCGGTGCTCGGCGTCGGTAGCGGGCCGACGTCACGGCCGGGCGCGGCGACGGAAGCTCGCGCTACAGTCCGCCGCCGGTGACGGGACACGCCTGGATCGAGCAGCGCGGCATCCAAGCGGTTCCGCCCGACGAGCGCCATGGACGCGCCAGGAACCTCTTCGCGGTGTGGTTCGCCGCGAACCTCGGGATCCTCGGAGTCGTCTTCGGCGCCATCCTCGCTGCGATGGGCCTCGACCTGGTCCAGGCACTGGTCACCGCGACCGCAGCGACGACGGTGTCGTTCCTCTTGGTCGGAGCGGTGTCGGTGGCCGGCCAGCGCGCCGGCATGCCGGCTCTCGTGCTCTCGCGCCGAGCGCTGGGGCGGACCGGCAACCTCGTCGCGGCGGCAGTGGGCTGGGTGAGCGTGCTGGGCTGGGAGGTGGTGACGTCGGTCATCGGCGCGTGGGCCCTGGTCGCTGCGGCGCACGCCGCCTTCGACGTGCGGGCCGGAGCGGTCGCCGACACGTCGGCGCTCGGCGTCATGATCGTCGCATCCCTCGTCCTCGGCGTGCTCGGCCACGGCGCCATCCTGCGCTTCCAGCGGCTCGCCGCCGTCGGGTTCGGCCTCCTCACCGTCGCCGTTCTCCCCGTGCTCCTGCTACACGTCGACGTCGCCCGGGTCGCCGGCGGACACCCGGCGTCGCTGCGAACCGTGCTGGTGGCCGGCGGGATCCTGGCGGCGGGGACCGGCATCAGCTGGGTCAACCTCGCCCCCGACTACAGCCGATACCTGCCGCTGGAAGAGCGGGCCCGATCGATCGTCGGCTGGGTCACGAGCGGTGCGGCACTGCCGACCGCGGTGCTGGTCGTCACCGGCTACCTCCTGAGCACGAAGGTCCACGGCCTGGCCACCGCCCTCGATCCGGTCGGGCCGGTCGGAGCGGCGCTCCCCGCGTGGATCTCCACGCCCTTCCTGCTGGTCGCGGCCGGCGGCATGCTCGCCGAGTCCGACTTGGCCTGCTACTCGTCGGGCCTGACGCTGCTCGCGCTCGGCGTCCGGATCCGCCGCAGCCGCACCGTCCTGGTCGACGGCGCCGTCGTCTGCGGAGCAGGGCTGTGGCTCATGATCGGCCGCTCCGGGTTCCTCGGCCCGTTCGAGAGCTTCCTTACGCTGCTTGCGACCGGGCTCAGCGCCTGGGCCGGAGTGGTGCTGGCCGACATGATCAGCACCACGCGAGCATCCGCCCGGCGCACGCCTGTCGGTGCGACGGCCACCAGAGCGGCGCGGGCCACCCGGGCCGTGGACGTGCCGGGACTGGCCGGTTTCGCCGCCGGCTCAGCGGTGGCGCTCGTGACCACTGCGTCGCCGCTCTACACCGGGCCGCTCGCCGGCGGGCTCGTGGGCGACGGGAGCTTCGGGTTCGGGCTCGGGCTCGCCGTGGCTGCGGCCGTGTCGATCGCCGGATGGGAGCTGGCCGGAGTCGCACGCCGGAGTCGCAGCTGCTCCCCCACGACGGCTCCGAGCGCCCACGGCGACGCGACGACCACGATGACGCCGACCGCGAGCTTCGCTGCAGAGAAGCTCCTCCCAGCCGCCGCTCCAGCCGCCGCTCCCGCCGCCGCTCCCGCCGCCGCTCCCGTCAGCCGGCTGGTACTGGTGGGCAGCATCCTCCTCGACATCCTCGTGCATGTGGACGCGCTACCGGGGCGGGGCGGTGACGTGATCGCCAGCGACCGCACCCTGGCCAGCGGCGGAGGGTTCAACGTCCTGAGCGCTGCGTCACGCCTCGGGCTGCCCGGTGCGTACGCAGGCCTGATCGGAGACGGCGCCTTCGGGCGCCAAGTGGCCCGGGACCTCGAGGTCTCAGGCATCCGGGCCCTGATCCCGCCGGCCGCCGGTGAAGACACGGGGTTCGCCGTCGGCATCGTCGAAGCCGATGGCGAGCGCACGTTCGTGACCGCCCCCGGGATCGAGTCGCGGCTCGACACCGGCTCCCTCCGGCGGGTCGTCCTGGAGGCTGGCGACGCCGTCTACGTCTCGGGCTACGACCTCCTCTACCCGGTTGCCGGGCCCGCGATCGTGTCATGGCTGCACGGACTGAGCCCCGAGCACCTCCTGGCCGTGGACCCCGGGCCACTCGGAGGGTCCCCCGGAGGTCCCGTCGGGGCGGTGCTCGGGCGTGTGAACCTCTTCAGTGCCAGCGAGCGCGAGGCTGCTGGGCGTACCGGGGCGCGCACCCCGGCGGCGGCCGCGGGAGCGCTCGCCGACCAGCTCGCCCCCGGCGGCATCGCCGTGGTGCGGGTCGGACCGGGTGGCTGCTGGGTTGCCCGTCAGGGGATGGCACCTGCGCACGTGCCCGGGCACCCAGCCGCCGCCGTCGACACGACCGGCGCCGGCGACGTCCACGTCGGTGCCATGCTGGCGCGGCTCGCCGTCGGAGACGACGCGCTTTCCGCCGCCCGGTTCGCCAACGTGGCTGCGGCGCTGTCCACCGAGCGCCGCGGCGGCGCCGGCGGCGGCCCGACCATCGAGGCAGTCGCCGCCGCCGTCAGCGGTTCTGGCCCCGCGGAGGTCGTCGCCGGAGACGTCAGCCGTCCCTGAGCGCGGGCCGAGGTCGTCGCTCATCGGCCGGTCGGAGCCCGAGCGAGGCGCACAGCCACTCGAGCGCATCACCGACGGTCGCCACCGACGGGCCGTCCGGCGAAGGGGGCCGGTCGATCACGAGGACGGCAACGTCCAGCCGGCGAGCTGCGTGGAGCTTGGCGACGGTGGCGTCCCCGCCGCTGTTCTTCGTGACGACGAGGTCGATCCGATGGCGCTCCATGAGCTCCGCCTCCCCTTCGACGCTGAACGGGCCACGGGAGAGGATCACCTCTGAAGGGTGCAGCGGCAGTCGCGCCGGCGGATCGATCGAGCGGACCAGCCACCAGCGTCGCCCGTCGACGCCAGGGATGAACGCAGCCAAGTCGCCCCGACCCGTGGTGAGGAACACCCGCCGTGCTGGACCGGTCGAGATGGCGGCTGCGGCAGCTGCCACGTCGGCAACCACCGTCCAGCGGTCGCCGCCCTGCGCCTGCCACCGAGGCCGTTCGAGGCGGAGCCTCGGCACCCCTGCCTCGCGACAGGCGTCGTACGCATCCCAACGCATCACCTCGGCGAAGGGGTGGGTGGCGTCCACGACGGCTGCGATGCGCTCCGAGCGGAGGTACGCGACCAGGCCGTCGGTTCCGCCGAACCCGCCGACCCGCCGCCGTCCGGGTACGGCGGCGGGCGCTGCCGTCCGTCCCGCCAACGAGGTCACGACCGACACGTCGTCGCGTGCAGACAGCGCCTCGGCCAGACCGCTGGCCTCGGTCGTTCCCCCGAGCAGCAGTACGCGAAGCGGGGCGGTCACGGCGGTGGCGAAAAGTGAGAGCGGTTTCGCGGGCTGGTCCGAGGGCTGGTAACGTCCGGGGCGGCTACAGGGAACACCGGTGGGAAACCGGGGC